>JBLUOL010000035.1:0-37571 GCA_048065775.1 Pseudomonas sp. GW6 | reverse complement strand
CGGCAACCTCTAGGGCCTCAACCTGACAGGCCGTACGCTTAACGTACGATTTTTTCCGTTTTCTCTATCGTCCCCTACTAAGACGGTTCCCGACGAACGGTCAAAGCCAGCAACGGCGGGGCTTTACGCATTTTCTGAATCGAAAATGTTTTACCCCCGAAATTGCAAAAATAAAGCGCAGAAAAATACCCTGTTCCCCTACGTCCCACGCTAGATTATGCTGCGCAGCAATTTGCAGTTTCCTGCATTGATCGCTAGCATCCGAAGAAATTCATCGAGGCGACCATGAACGTGGACCGAGCCACTTGCCAACAGCTGTTTCGCCACGGCGTGCTGAAAGCCGCTGTGGTCGTACCATTTCCGATGGCGAATGACCTGTGGACGATGGAGATCGAGCGTGCGGACGGTGTGCGCGAGCAGCTGACGATCGCCCGCAAGAAAGATCCCAAGACCTACAAAACCCTGGCGGCAGCCATGACTGACGCTGGCCGTATTGGCTTCAAAGAGGTTCGGGTAAAGATTCCAGAACAACACTAACGCAGAAACCAAAAAGCCCCGCTTGCAGGCGGGGCTTTTTGGGAAATCCATTGAAGGGCCTGATCTTGGCGGACGGGCACCCTTCAACTAAGTGAGTGAGCAGATTATGGCTTTCACTGCGCTATCGCGCAACCTGAAAAAAGTCCATTCGTCAGCTCACCGCCAGCCAGGCGGTGATCGATGTCAGTAAAGAAACGGGCTTACGTTCCCCGCGTTAACGGCGGCGGCAATTTCTGTGGGCACCGGCCTGACGCACCGCGGCTGGAGCTGGTGAAGCCCTCGACCCTGAAAAATCGCCCGAAGATCCTCGGTCGACTGCAGGAAGAAGTGCAGCAGTACTACCGTTCGCCCTCTCGTCTCCCCTCGTTGAACGCGGCTAATCGCAGCAAGCGACAGCAGCGCAGCGAGCGCCGCGAGGCCTGCATCCTGGTACTCAACTCAATCCTGGAATACACCGACCTAACGTCGCTGCGATGCGGCGTGCCTACCTCAACAGGATTCCAGTCGCTGACCTTTGAGTTCCTGGCCCAGTTTACGGGCATGGGTCTTCGCCGGATTGAGCGTGCTGTAGCTGATCTCAAGATTGGCAACATCCTCACCGTCTCCCAGCCGAGACAGCTCCAGGAAGATGGATCCTACAAGGGGCTTGCCGCGGTGAAGGCGGTCAATTCCCTCCTCTTCGGTGCGTTCGGCCTGCTCAAGTGGCTGAAGCATGAACGCCAGAGGGCAAGCGAGCGCCTGGCCAAGAAGGCCAAGAAGCAAGGCGGCAACCTCGGGCAATGGTCGCGGAGCGCTTTGGCTATCGGCCGCATGCTGGTGGTTGGCAAGCGCACGCATGACGGACTGCCGAGGCGTGGCTCGCCAGCTGCATCATCTCCCCCGCGAGTCGATGCAGAAACGTACGGGCGAATGCTCAATGACCTGGTGCTGGCATTGAAGCAGGAAGACCCCAGCAGAGACGGCGCGACATGTCGCCAAATCGCAGAAGCGATACTGACCAAGAAACTAGCCAGCTAATCGATAGCTGGAGGCTCCCCGTGCGCGCCGTACAGCCAGAACGGCCGTAAGCCTCCCCTTCTCCCGCCTGCTGTACCAATCCCCTCCCACTGAAACCGAAATGAGCCGTCCTGAAGCCTCAGGCGATGCAGCCTGGCGCCATCCACAGGATGAGTTTTAAGTTAAGTGTCGGGGTTGTTCAATTTAAGTGTCGCTCCTTAATCAGATCGCTTTAAAAACATCAGAAGAGGGGGTGTCGCTACGCTCCACCAAATGACGCCAGCGCTGGTTCGCGCCTTCGGCGCTGCGCTGTCAAAGTCGTGGGCTACTCGCCCACACCGAGGCAGGGGCAATGCCCCTGCACGATACGTCTAAAAGCATGCCTCCGGCGGCCCTTCGGGGACGCTCGCCGCGAGCAGGGGTGCCGGGGGAAGAGCACCCCCGACACCCTCTGCGGAGGCTTGGGTCGCTACATGCGCGTCAAGGGGCCGTGGCTTCGGCGCTACGCGCCTGCAGGCCGCACCTACCCCTTGACCCGCACTCCGCTCGGAAAGCTCACCACGGAGCTCCTGCGCAGGCAGAAGAGCAAAGCAAAAGCAGCCCAGAAGGGAAGGAAGTGATTTCAGCGCGGTGCAGGCGGCAAGCCGCCAGTGAACCCGGCGGCGCCTGGTGATGGGCGATCAGCTCCAGGCAATCGCGAGCGAGCTCAGGACGAGCAGGTGTAGCGGATAGAAGGCGTACATCCATCGACCTACCGGGCGGGGTGGCGGCGCTTGGACCTGCAGCATCAGCAGGCCGAGCAGTGGCGCGACGGCTATAGCGGCAACCTGGGTGTACTGGACAACCGTCAGATCCCGGAACACAGCCAGCAGTGCGCCGTTGGCCAGCAGTGCGACCAGGCCGGCGACGATGGCCAGTATCTGAAACAGATCCGAGCTCTGAGCGCGGATCGCCGCCACCAGGACAGCCGGCAGCAGCACGCCCCAGATGCCGTACGCGAGGACGAAGCTGTAGGCGTATCCGATGGCCACGCAGAGCACGGCGCCGACGATCAGCGCAGGCGTCCGGTGCTGAACCGCCGCGGCGATCGGCACCGAGAGCGCTAGCGTGAACAAAATGTTGAGCGTGCCATTGGAGAAGAAGCCCGCATAGGCCGGCTGGCTGAGCATGGCAAACAACAGCATCCCGCCCAGGTAGCGGCCGAGGCCTGTGGGAAAGCCGGCCGGCTGGCGGGCGACATTCGCCGCAATGGCCAAGCAGAACAGCGGGAATGCCAGCCGGCCGGCTACGCGCAGGCCGTATCCTGGATCCTGCCACTCGGGCGGCAGGACAAACCAGACGTGATCAAGGACCATGGCCACCAACGCAAGCCACTTCACCCAGTCGAGCGCGTGATCGCGCTCCTGGATCCCCGGTACCGGCATCGCCATCGGCGTGGCCATCTCCTCAGACCTCTACATGGTGGAGCTGGTGGAGCAGTTCAATCGCCCTGGTAGAGGCTTTGTCATCGAGGAGGCCTTGTGCGTTGAACGCGGCTAGTGTCGATGTCAGCAGGAAGGCGAACATGTCAGGATCGCCCTCGGCCTGCTGGACATTGCGGGCAAGGGCTTCATTCAGGCGCTGCCAAGCGCCGGCGCAATCGATTGCAGTGGCCATATCAGTTCCCCTCCCCTTTCTTCACCGCGGGCTTCGTCGCGGGCTTCGCCGGCTTCTTCAACTCGGCACGGACCTCTTTCAGCTCTGCTTTCGCTTCTGCTGCTGCGGCCTGCGCGGTTTCGAGTTCGCGGGTAATCGACTCCAGGCGTGCCTGCGCCGTCTGCAAAGACACTTGCGCCTGGTGCGCTTCGCCAGAGGCTTTCTCAGCGGTTTCCAAGGCCCTGCTGGCCTGCTGGCGGGCATCTCGCTCGCGCTCCTCGGCTGCAGTTACGCGCTGCGTGGCAGCTTCCAGCTTCGCTGTCGCGACAGCGGCCTGTTGCTCAGCGATCTGACGGCCTGACTGCGACTCTTCCAGGGCATTGCGCAGGCGCTCGATGTCGGCTTCCAGGCGCGGCAGAGCCTCCAAGCGCAGTTCGGCTTTCGCCAATGCTGTACGGGCCTGTTCGGCGCTTTCACGCTCACGATCAGCACGAGCCTGAGCTTCGTCGACTTCTTCCTCTGCTTCCTTCTTAACAAGAGCGATCTGCTTTTCAGCTTCAGCTTTCACATCGGTAATTTCACCGCGCAGCGCTTGGACGAGCCCCCCTTGCTGCTGATGCTGGTCCTGAAGGCCTGCCAGTGCCGCCTCAAGCTCCGCGATCTTGACCTCAAACTCTGCGGCTTCGGCCTCAACCTTCTTGATGTTGTCCTCAGCTTCTTTTGCTCGTTTATCGGCCTCGAAGGCAGCCGCTTCGGCGACCTTAAGCAGTTGGTCAGCCAGCATTTCAGCGATTTTAGGGTCTAGCTGGATCTTCGGAGGCTCAGCTTTAAGTTGCTTCGCCTTCCACTCGCGCAGAAGTCGGCTTGCAAGGTTCTGGGAGCCGCCACCAAGAATCTGGAGCACCGCCTCCAGCGTTGGGTTTTGGCCGGCCTCTACGAGTTGCCGAGCTGCATCAGCAATAGATGCTTCAGTGACCTTTCCAACACGACGATTAATCGATTCGCTCATGAGCGCCTCCATGTAAGGCGTAAGTAGTACGTAAGCGTATGGTAGGCGTAAGGCGTAACTTACGCAATACGCCTTACTTAAAATAATTGTATTGACAATCAAATCAGGCGAGCCATAATGCACCTCATGAAGCGCAAAACTGCGCATCACCGACCGGGCGGAACCCGGAGAAAGGAGAGTCACCATGTTCCCGATATCCGCAAACACCATCCTTCTGGCCATCGCGATCGCCATTGGCGGCACCACGGTGGTAAATCTTTTCAGCGCCGTCAGCGACCTGAAGGCCACTGCCGATCAGGCTGCAGTCTCTATTGAGGCGCGCTACCGCCTGTAACCCGAGGACTTATGGACCCCAAAAAATTTGAGGCCTACATCGCCGCTGCGCGTGAAGCGGGCGGCGAATATGCCGAAGGCTATCTGCTGGGCCTGGTCGCCCACGACCGAGGCGAATCGCCCTCCCCGCTCGCGTCTGCAAGCGAAGAGCACGCGGCCGGATACGGCGACGGGCTCCAGGGCAAAGCGCCTAGGGGTGCGCACGGCAACTTGGGAAACAAGAATGCAGCCGGCGACCTGGAGCTGGATTCATGGCTCCAGGTGCGGGTGAACTCCCGGCAGAAAGCCCGGTGGGTCAAAGCAGCTCAGCGCGACGGCATGAAGCTCAGCGGCTGGGTTACGAAGACCCTGGACGAGGCCTCGGCGATGAATCGAGGAGAGACGAAAAATGGTGCGACTGATCTTGATTGATGCTGCTGGAAAGCAGGTTGGAGCGGTTGAGCTGGGCCGTGATGTAAGGCTTGTTGATCTGGAGGCCCTTAAGGCACTCGGCGCATGCCGGGCTCAAGTTGTCGCGGGTAGTGTGTAGTAGGGGGCTTCAGCCATGAGTTTGGTTAAACGATTTCATCGAAACGCCGCAGGCCGAGACTTTGCAGTAGGTGATATTCACGGTCACTTCTCACTCCTGGAGCGTGCGTTATCGACAATACGGTTTGACTCAGCGGTTGATCGCTTGTTCTCGGTGGGCGACCTGGTTGACCGAGGCCCGGAGTCCCACGAGGCTCTGGCCTGGCTTGATAAGCCCTGGTTTCATGCGGTTCGTGGCAACCACGATGATTACGTTTGCCGTTTCGAGACGTGTGATATGGACAACTGGTCCCGAAACGGGGGCGCTTGGTTTACGGATCTGAGCGCGTCTGAACGCTTAGAGTTTTCTAAGAGGTTCAAGGCGCTACCGCTGGCAATTGAGGTGACAACGACAGCTGGGCTTGTTGGTATCGTCCATGCGGATTGCCCATGTGCGACATGGAGCGAGTTTATTGCCGAGCTAGAAGCGCCCTCCTCCTCAGCAAGGTTGCGCTCGATCTCAAGCTCGGCCATGTGGTCTAGGAGCAGGCTTAAATCTGGTGAGACCGCTTCTGTAGATGGTGTGGTGGCCATTGTATGTGGACACTCGCCTGTTGAGTGCTCAACTGTTATCGGCAACGTACATCACATAGATACCGGCGCCTGGCGGGAGGGTGGGCGTTTTACGTTGCTCGATCTTGAGCACCTGTCGCCCGCATCCTGAGGTGATTCGCATAAGCTCGGCAACTTGCATAAGTTACCGAGCTTGTGCAATTATTGTGCTTGCATAAGCGGTGCAACTTCAATAACTGATGAAGGCTACACAAATGACAATGATCCTGGTGCTCGGCGGAGAGAAGGGCGGTAGTGGCAAGAGTTGTATCGCTCAGAATCTGACAGTGTGGCTCCAAAGGAAGGGCTCCGACGTACTGTTGCTGGACGCTGACCCACAGGGCACGTCTGTCGATTGGGCGCGTGAGCGTGAGCAGAATCCTGATCTAAAGGATATTCAGGTCGAATCGGCTCACGGAGACATTCGCAAAACGCTTCTTGATCGAGCAAAGCGCTATCAAGCGATCGTTGTGGATGCAGGCGGCGCCGACTCTGTAGCGCTGCGATCCGCACTGACCGTAGCTACTCATGCGCTTCTGCCTTTCCGCCCTAAGCGACGCGACCTCAAGACCTTGGCTCATGTTGAAGAGCTCATTACGCTGGCCAAAAGCGTAAACCCGGATCTAGTGGCTCGCGCAATCGTTACCCAGGCCCCTTCTTTGCCCAGCCAGATTCAGCGGATTCTCGATTCGAAAGAAGCTTGCGCAAGCTATGGCCTTGAACCTCTCCAGGTGTTCACCACTGCGCGTAACGTCTATGACGATGCAGATGAAAACGGATCGTCTGTTTTGGAAGTCGGGACCGACCTTCGGGCAATAGAAGAAATTGAAATGATCGCAGCAGAACTCTGGGGAGCTCAGTGATGGGTGTCGGTGATCTAGTCAAGAAGGACGTTAATCCAGCAGCAACTTCCTCTGCTGCAGACGAATTCATCAATGCAGCAAAGATCGATGGCAAGAACAGCACTTCGGCTGTGAAGCCAGCACCTACCAAGGTATATAAGCGTGTGACGTTTTCGCTTACAGATGAACTTGATAAAGAAATCGACCGGCTCAGTCTCATCCCTCGCGGTTTCAGGGCTTCGAAATCTGATGTGATCCGCGCTGCAGTAGCTCTCCTCTCGGAGCAGGGAGAGCGTGAAATTTCGAGACTTCTGCAAGCCGTGCAACAGAAGTAACTTGCCTAACTTATTTGGCTTATGCAGCTTGCATAAGCTCGGTAAGTGCAATAAGATACATAAACCAAACCTACCAGGATCAGCGACAGGGTAGGAGCGGCAAAACCAAGAAAAGCCCAGTCGGGTCTTCGCTGTGACACCAGTTGATCTGCCGCTCCCGCGGCTTCGCATGCCATTGCGTGCAAATCCAATCAACCCGTCGCAGTAAAGGACTCGACAATGAAAAAGATCATCTCCGTATCGCTGATCCTCAGCATCCTCTCTCTCGCCGGCTGCGCTGGCATGGGCCCGACCGATCAGGACGGCAGCCGCAACCAAACGCTCACGTGGGGCAGCATCGGCACCCTGGCCGGCGCCGCTGCAGGCGCTCTGATCAACCAGGACAATCGCGGCAAAGGCGCTCTCATCGGTGCGGGCATCGGTGGCCTGGCAGGCGCTGGCTATGGCGTCTATGCGGACCGTCAAGAAGCCGAGTTGCGCAAGGCGACCGCGGGCACCGGGATCGAAGTGCAGCGCCAGGGCGACGACATCAAGTTGGTTATGCCCGGCGCGATCACCTTCCAGACCGGATCGACTGAGCTCAGCCCGGCAGCCCAGTTCAACCTCGATAAGCTGGTCACCAGCTTCAAGCAGTACGGCGACAACAACATCGAAGTGACCGGACACACCGATAGCGTGGGCTCCAATGCGAGCAACATCGAGCTCTCGCAGAAACGCGCAATCAGCGTCGGCAAGCACCTGATCAGCCAGGGCATCGATAAGAACCGCATTCAGGTCTACGGCGCCGGTCCGTCTCAGCCGATCGCCAGCAACGGCACGGAGGAGGGGAGGGCGCAAAACCGTCGCGTCGAGATCCGCCTCAAGGCACCGATCCAGCCGGTTGCCATGGATAAGGCTCAGTAATGAGCCTGCGCCTGGCTTCACCGCCAAGCCTGGATGTCGCCCTGCTACTGATGCAGGGCGAGCACCTGGAAGCGGTCGCTCTGATGATTGAGTCCGGTGCAGTGGATCTGATGGAGCTGGAGGAGCTGAAGATCAAAATCGGCGTCTATGCCGAAATTGGTTCCAGCACGAGGATCCTGCTAGCACCAGGTACACGCGAAAAACTGCATCACGGCTCTGTCGAGGTTAAGCAGATGATCCAGGCCTGGCGCGAAGCGCAACAGGACCTGGCGCGGGAGATGGAAGATGAACGTGCTTAGTATTGTATGGCCTGGTTTCCCGGTTGTGCGCCGGATCTGTCGCAAGCCTTTCCGCTATATGTCTGCAGGGCTTAGGGCATGCGGCGAGCATAGCCGTGACGTTGAGTTCCCTGGTTTTGGCTGGTTGGCCTGGCTGATGATGTTCACATTGCTGTTCGGTTTTGGCGCTGCTGCTCTGGTCTGGCCGGCTGCAATGGCAGCACTTTTCTACTCGGCACATATCGGTCAGATAACAACAGGATCAGCAGCTTCCGGCATGCTGATTCTCACAGGTGTGGCTTACACATCGTTGTTCACTCACCTGGCGATCGAGCTATGAGCCAGATGAAAGGTGTTCTGGCAGCCGCGATACTGCTGGCCAGCGTCCAGGCCGAGGCGGCGGGCGGCAAGCCTAAACCCCATCCACTACCGTTGCTGGAGTTCAACCAGGCGTGTGTGGTGAAGGCCTTTGAACTGAATTACGGGGCGTATCAGCGTCAGCTCCAGGATCTACATGTGGCGTGCATGACTGACAAAGCCTACATCGACTGGCGAACGAGCCTTGAGCGAGTCGGGATCATCGATCAACTCAAAACCTCGAAAGGTGGCCTAGTCCTTTCGGTAAATGCCGGTGACAGCCAGGTACTAAAAGAGGAGGTTAAGGCCATTGGCACAAACAGCGAATGGCGACGCTACACGGCCACCGTACGAACACCGGTAGCAATCGTTTTCAACGGAAACGCCGATCGAGCTCCGACTGGGTACGTTGAGACGGATGTTATCCGTGTGAGACAAAACGATCGCCTTGCTGGGTATGCCATCCACGCGATCAGACTGAATATCAAGAAGTAGAGGTGTCAAAATGAAGATGGCAGTCGCTGTTATCGGATTCGCTTTTGCTTTAGTGGTTGCTGTTAGCGGCTGCGAGAAAAGCCCGGAAGTAAGACCTGGTTCATGGAATGCTGAGGCAACAGAGTATTTCAATAAAAACGTACCACCACTGAAAAATCTGCGTGGTGACAAGTACCACCTTCAAGTGGTTCGGGAAGAAGGAAATTACGCGTGTGTAACACGGGCATTTGTCGACGGAATACAAGTGGATTATGCCAGTCGTAGTGCAGTACAAGTCCTACCTGGTAATATCGACCCCTGCCAGTTTGACGGAGTGCATGTCGAGTACACTCGTGGCAATGGATATCGGGTATATCCAGGAGATAACCTCCCCAGCAGCGTTAAAGCTTTCCTTTATGCTGAAATACCAAGTCTATTTAGAAAGTACCAATGACTAAGGGCGCCATAGGGCGCCCTTAGTATTTTTGGCAGTCTTAACCGCCAGCTTGGGGGGTTCGGGGGAAAGAACCAACGAAGCGTCTAGCAATTGCTTGCGTAGCCATCGACAGCGGTGCCTTCACCATACTGCTGACACCGCCCATAACGCCTTGCGCTGTGTTTTCGTACGGGTTCAGGCCAGGCTCGGAGAACGAGATCATGTTCAGCACGGTGCGTGGGAAGTTGGTGATCAGGGATGCAGAGGTCATGCACACCGACCAGAACAGCATACAGGTGAGCAGAACCATCATGACCGAGCCAACAAGAAGGCCCGCGAGCATGTCAAAGGGCTGGGTCAGATCGGCAACTCCGTTATCCATCATTCCCCACAGGCCACCCATCATGGTGTTCACGATCGGTAGACCGATGCTGGTGATGGTTACAGCAGCCGCAAGGCCACCTACGGCAAGCATTGGATAGAAGCCGATAAACACAAGAATGTTCCATCCCTTGCCGGCCATCTGAGACGTATGCTCTTCGCCTTTCGGAGCTGCCTGGGCAGCGCCCCAGAGGGTAACGCCGAAGAACGCAGAGGCGACAAAGGTCAGCCAGCTGATGACGCCCATGAGGCCGAAGATGGCGAATACGACCGGCAGGACGTAGCCAATCATGGCGCCTGCGAGTAACAAAGCAAAACCGATTACTGTAAGTGCCTTAGAGCTCGCGCCATCAAAACCTAGATACTTAGCTGCGCCAGTACCGGAAATCAGCATTAAACCTGTACCAGCCAGTTCACGTCCAAAGCCAGACACAGTATGTAGGTTTGCTTTTGATGGGTCGCTTTCGAGAATATTAAGCCCGAGCAGCTCTTTGATATTTACATTGGGAATGATCCTCTCATTAGATAGCTCAAGCTTGCCTTGAGCAATTTTAGTTAGGTCGTCGCCAGGAGTTAGCGAAGCTAAAGACGTGGTAGGATAAATTTTCGACGTACTGCTTGCGGCTGACTTTTGAGCTCGGGAAAAATCATTTGCAGAACGTAGAACGAATGTTCCGCCCATCATCCAGCCCCATTGTTCAAGACTGCTAAAGAAGGCTTCGCTTGCTTTTATGTTGACTTCAATTAGCTTTGAACGGATTGTGCTTTTAGCAATTGCTGTATACCACTTAGCTTCTGCTTCATAATAATTGTTGATGTCGGTTGCAAGTTTTTGCTCTTGCTCATAGGTAAGGTCAAATATTGTCGCATTAACGGAGTTTGCAGTTTTGTATAGCCTTGTCCAGAGCTCTCTTTGAGCTTTAGCAAGTGCAACCGATATTGCTTTCTCATTTTGTACGCGCAGTGCGTTCACTTCATTCGAGCACAACGAGGAATCTGAACCAAGCCAGGAGCATATGCCGCTCTCTGAACCCATTTCGTACTCTGTTGTTTGCTCGCCGAGCGAATTTCTGTCGATCTCATTTGATGAGTAAAGTATGGCTGATGCTATTGCATCGCTAGGCGGTATCAGAGGGATGTTTGTATATTTGAGAATTGACTCAATGATTGGCGGCGTGGCCTCTGTGGAACCGTAGTATGCAGAGCTGTTTGGGTTTGTGTATTGGCTTCTCCACTTAGATTCAATTAGCAGCTTTGCAATTTCTTCAGCAGTTAAATCTTTAAGCTGATCGTGTGGGTTTTTATGTGTGAAGTAACCTGCAGCTGAATATGCAAGTGCGCTCCAGTTCTTTGCCATCTTCAGGCTTTCAGTTTCCTTAACCTGCGGTTCGTAGTTTGGATTCGTGAACAGGTTGTATTCGTGCATCGCCTTGAACGATTGAATCTGAGCGTCGTCTCCTGCGTTACTTCCGGCTTTGGCAATCCCCGCTATTAGTTGGTGACCAGGAGTAAGAACAATTTGTTGTGAATGCTGGCTGCTGCCAACAGGAATGACAGGTGCACAGAGAATTAGGGCCACCACCACTCTAAGCGGGTAGAAGAACGCTTCATTGCCATCTCGGGCGCCGAAGAAGTTGCCATTCTGGCGAAGCCGGAAGATGCCCAGGAACATTGCCCAGGATGCCAGAATGCCGAAGCCGGTCAGGCCGACGATGGAAAAGTAGCTAGCGAAGATCGTGAGCGGGGTGATCTGCGTCGCTTCGGCTAGGGCTTCCGCAGGAATTTCACCAGCAACGAACATCCAAGAGCCAAATAACCACAAGAGCACAAGCATTGAGAAAGTCGGCATGTTGCTATTCCTTTGCGAAGTAAGGCAACTCAGGCGGAGGAATTTGAGCAAATGCTACCGGTTTGGGTGTGCTGATTTGCGGTTTCATAGAATGGCCTTCAATGAGCTCATGCAAGCGCGGTGTTGGAGGTGGTCCGATAATTAGTGTCATCAAGCAAAAAACGATAATCGCAAGTTTCATTTTGGCCAGATGCTCTGGCTTAAGGTGCTGTTTGATATAAGCGATATAGTGTTTAAGCATTTGATTTTCCTCTGTATCGACTCCACATTGTCGCTAGACTTGTTTTCTCGAATCTGTCTGAAAACAGGCTGTTTATGTACGAAAGCGAATTTCTGTAGCTATAACCGTGCGTTGCAAGGTGCTCGATGTCGCCGCTTACAAGATCGAATATCTTTGTTGCGTTGACTATATCTTTGGGGAGCTTTCGGAGCCGGCGTGTTTTCCTCTCGATGCTATCGAGAAGAATCTCTGATTCTGGTTTTTCTGTTGCCATGACTTGTCCTCATTACATGGTTTAATTATCAACCATTCGTAAACACTCGACAAATCGCCTGATTTATTAACGCAATCTCGAAAGAATAACTTTTATGGCCTTTTTCAAGTTATTAAAACAATCGTTTGAAAATATTTTTACCGCTCAGAAAAAAGCCCCTCTGGAAGGGGCTTTGAGAGCGTTTTGTTTAATACCGGACTTTATAAGTCGGTGAGTCTTCAGGCCTCGATTCTCGGCGGTCGTATATCCGCGTTGTGCTGATATTTGCGTGCCCCAGCCACTGCTGGACTTTCGCAATGTCCGCCTCATGCTCCAGGGCATTGGTCGCAGCCGTGGCCCGCAGCCCATGCACACCCAAGCCGGCGACCTCGATGCCGGCAGCCCGGGCGTAATTGCCCACCAGGGCATAGATTCCCTCAGCCGACACCCCGGCTCCAGTTTTCCGGCCCCTCAGCGGCATAAACAGCGGCGAGGAAGCCTCTTCCTGGTAATGACCTGACGTCTCCAGGTACGCATGAATACGGTCCAGGGCGACCGGGTGCAGTGGTAGATAGCGCAGCTTCCCGCCCTTGCCGTGCACGCGCAAATGCTTGATGCCCCTTCTCTCCAGGATGTCCTGGACGGTCAGGCGCGCCGCTTCTTCACGGCGCAGTCCGTGGTACAGCAGCACGGCGAGGATCGCCCGATCGCGCAGGCCCTTGATCGTCGCCGGATCCGGCGCATCGAGCAGCGCTTTCGCCTGGTGATCGCCCAAAGCCGGCGTCTTGCCCTCACTGGTTTCGATCTTCGGCCGCTTCACGCCATGGACCGGATTGCCGCCGGCGACGGCATTGCTATCGAGCAGGTGATCAAACAGGCTGGCCAGCGCCGCGAGCTTGCGCCGAATCGTCGCCCCGGCCAGGCCGCGCTGCTCCAACTGGTGACGCCATGCCAGGACATGTGCCCGGGTGACTGCGCGGAACTGGTCGGGTGCAGTGATGCCCAGGAAACCGCTGAAGTCCTCGATGTCGCCCTGGTAGGCTCGACGTGTGCGCGGGTTGTCCAGGTTGGCGAACCACTCGGCAGCGGCCGGCACCTCGGCCAGGCCCTGGAACTCGGCCGCGGTGAGCCGGCGCTCGCCGGCGAACAGCAGGCCACCGGCCGGCTTCGCGATTAGATCAGTCATCGTCATCCTCAGCCGCGCAGCGGCATAGCTCATCGTCGTCCTGGATGGCAACCAGGTTGGGCAAGTCATCGCCGATGCCGCTCAGATCGGCGAACCACTCAACTGGCTCGAAGGGCAAACCGCAGTGTGGGCATACGTTGTCGTCGAACATGGGGAACATCCTCTTGATGGGTTCCCCTGGACATTTGCGATCACGACCCTGGCCGACGCAAATCGGCCGGCGCCGGCGGCGTCAAAATATAACGATAATGTATTTTATCGAGAATTTTAGATCCTGCTGGGAATTGAGCGGGGCAGGGGGGCCCGGTAGCATCCAGGGGATGATGAAACCTCACCTCGCTGACCTGCTCCTCGATCACATCGACCGCACCGTGCCCGTCCTGCAGATAGGCCGAGATCGAATGATTTACTACCCGGGTGCTGCATTCGTCGGCCTGGCCAGCAATGCCTATGCCCAGTCCTGGAGAGCATGGCCATCGAAAGAGCCGAGCGGATCGCTATGGTTCTCCATCTTCCTGGATGCAATCGGGATCGACTGGCCCGTTGACTACGTGGTCTGGGGGAAGGGCTGCGCCCTGGTGGCCACGCGGGATCATCGTTTTTACTGGCACCACGGCAAACCCGGGCTGGCATGGCGCGTGCTGCGCCCATTGTTCCTGGACTGGATGTTGAAAGGGGCGCTCGCGGGAGAGTTTGGGCCGGACTATCTACGCGGGATGGCTTCCGATCCGGTTTTGCTCGATGAGTATGACGAGCACCTGGATGACATGGCGAAGCTGTTGACCAGGTACGAGATCGAGGCGCGGAGCCCCAGAAAAAACTAACCCCCTGGTGCGCAGTACCAGCAGAGCCGGCCCGAGGCGTGGGGGTTATTCTTGCCAGTAAGGGTATGTAGAAGGGTGGCTGACGTCAACCAAAAGCCCCGGCCGTGTGCCGGGGCTTCATTGCGTCGAGCAATTCAGGCGGCCTATTTCAGGCATTCCTTAACAGCCTTATCGAGGTCAGCGACGTGGATTGGTGTGGGGCTGCCCGACTTCATTTTCCAAACCGTATAGCCGCCCTTGATGGCCTTTCCTCGCAACTCGCTCTGTTTACCCTCGGTGATGAACCGAACCAAGATTTTAGTTTTGCCATCCTCTTGGATGTCGAACAGCTTGCGAGCTACGGCATCGGTGAGAAGGTGGCCACCTTTAGTATCCAGGCAGTAAACCAGGTCACCTTTCCAAACGAGGAAGTCCGGGTAAAAAGACCCAGTATCACCTTCGGACAGCAATGGTATGTGGAAGCCGCCACTACTCGGGTTGCGATGCCAAACAGCCCCTGATTTGTCCAGCGCCTCAGCAAATGGGGCTTCGAACTTATTCAGACCGCCGTATTTATCGAACAAGCCATTCTGGAAAGGGGTTGCATTCCTCGGCACGCGAATCGTTCCGAAACGGAAGGGTGCGTCGCTTTCATATGCCAGTTCAGAGTGTGCGTAGTACGCCGCCACTATCTCAGCAGCCAACTTTTCAGCGTATCGCTGAGCGGCACTTTGGATCTGAACGCGCACATCGAACTTGTGATCCTTCAGATCTGTAACCGCCAGGGCGCGGTTCGATCGTGATCGGATTGCTGTGTTGACGAGCCATCGAAGTCGTACTGGATTTGTGTGTCCATCGGCTGACCATTCCGCGGCTGTTCCGTCTCGACTCAGCGCGTCGAGCTCAATCACCTGGGAGGCTGTGTGTGCCTGCCCTTGGGTATCTAGGCTGCCTTCGGTAAAGGTTGGAAAGTCCGCAACAATTTCGGCGATCCGGGAGCACGCATCGCTGGCATCGACATGCACCTGATGGAGCGAGACCTCGACACCATCCTTGATAGTCAGATCCTCTGCCCCGCCCCCGGAACCGCCAAAATTGTCGACGATCTCAATAGGGGCACCTTCGGCCTTCAGCTTTTCCTTAACTGCGTTAATTGCTTCGGAGAAGACACTTTGATTGTCTACCCGCAGAAAGAAGTGAGCGGAGTTCAGTAGCGGATTATCGTAGTGACGTGCACCGTACTGTCGCAGAACACGACCGATGATCTGCTCGACCTGGATGGATGAACCCATGCTCTTATCAATGTATGCGAGGTAGCAAGCTGGATCGTCCCAACCCTCCTGAAGCGAAAGGTTGAAAATGATGTGGCGGAAGTTACCGGCATGGAAATCGTCGAAATCGTTCTCACCCTTTGAAAACAGATTAACTTCGTCTGGCTTGTTGCCCTCAACGAATGACAGATTTGCGTAGATGGCGATATCGCCGGGAGCTACGCCTTTTTCCTCTACCAGATAGCGCCAGATGCGAATCGGCGGTGCCTTACGATGCATGAAGGGCTTGGTGTGATCGTCCTTCTCGCCATCGTCAGCGATATTGGTTTTACACACGTAGATGGCTTTTGGCTTGAAGCCGAGGCCACGCGCTTCGATTTCCGAATCGATTAGATCCAGGCGTTTATGCAGGTCATCGAGGCACTTTTCCATAGTTGCCGTCGTACCATCGAACTGTATTGCCTTCTTGACCAGCTCAGCATTTACGACTTTTTCGCTATCAACGGCAGTCGTAACGAAACGTTGTGCGTCCGGTGCCCCATCCCTGTCAGTTGCACACAGAGCATTGAACGCTTCAACGTCATCTGATGCTTCATCCACCCATAGCTTTATCGGCTGAATGACTGCCTTGTGGAAGTTGGAGGGCAGTTTCAGCGTTGCGCTGGCAAGAAGGTATGCGTCTGGCTCAAGCTCCGAGAGAATCTCGGTCTGCTGCTCTGACAGATTGTGGCCTTCGTCGTACACGATGAGCAGTGGGCGTCGACGCTTGTCTGCCGACCGTGCTATCAGGCGTTCCCAAGGGGATGAGTCACCAAAAAGATCCGCATCCTTTTTGTAGATGTTCAACGCACCTTCGGACTGGTCACGGTTATTGAACAGACCAGTGGTCGCCATGATCATCAGGGGCGTAGCGCCATCTTCGATGTGGGCAGGTGTCAGCTGAGCTATGTTGATGACGCGGAAGCCTTCAACAATTTCGGCGTATTTCCCTCCCGGGCAGAAGTTGGAGTAGGTCTGTGCAACAACCGACTTCGCTTTCGACATCCAGAAAATTATGGGCTCCGATGAGAAGTGCGATCTCATCAGAGAAACGGCTTGTGCCAGCACAGGCGTTTTCCCAGCCCCCGTAAGGGCTGACAGAGCCTGGAAAAATGGCCTTGGCTTGGGTCCCTTTCGAGGCCGGTATGGGTGCCCAGCAAAGAATGCGTAGCGATCGACAATCGTTCTCGCGGAATCTGACTGGAAAACTTTTAGTTCGAAATCAGGCATCGGCCCCACTCTCGTTGTTAAAGGAGTCCTGACGCTGGTTAAAACCTATGTGTTCGAGAACCCTGTCTGGAATCTTGTAAAACTCCACGCTGCTACCGGTGTACGGCGCAATCGACGCATATACGTGGTAGCGAGCTGCCAGGCCAGCCTGACGAGCTTCCTCGGCGATTTCCCTGAACGCTGCCTTGTCCAGGGCTGAAGGCTTGTCCGGTGCATCCCAAATCAGGAAAAAGCCCTCATCTTTGGCATTCACAGCAAAGAGATGGCGATGCTTGCCAGCTGGAAGTCTGCGCAGGTATGACTTGGCTTTTTCGGCTTTGTCCCAGTAGCTGGTGAGTAACAGGTCAATCATTTCCTCACGGGCTAAGGTGTTCACCGCTTCAGCATCGATCTTCTCGCGCTTGAGTTCGATGAATCGGAAGCCACCTGGCATAGGTTCTTTCTTCGCTGTCGCCCAGTCACCGGAAATCACGCGCCTGATACGTTCAGCTGTAAGCGTTCTGGCGTAGTGATCACCCTTGTCGGTGTTGCCCTGCTCGATGAGGATGAAGCGCCTGGTAGCTTCCTCCTCTTTATTCAACTCAAGGACCGCATGTCCAGTTGTTCCAGAACCTGCGAACGCATCCATCACAATCCCATCTGGGCGACACCAAAGCTGGATGATCTTCTTCATCAACTTGAGAGGCTTCACTGTGGTGAAACCATGGCCTTGGCCAACAACAGCAGTCAGCTCGGATACCCCATCTGCTGATCGACCAGACTCGGTGTAATCCCAAGAGGCTGTCCCGATATCAATATCCGCAATGATGTCTGACGCTAGATCCGCATCCGCCCAGTATGTAACAGGGACTTTGCCTTTCTTGATCTGCTCCAGGTAGGTCTTCACACGCGGACGCCCCTGGCCATCGCGGCCAAACCACACAAAGGGCCAATTATCTTCCTTGAGTCGTGCAAGCGCTTTTTTTGATACCTCTGGTGAAACCATGTCTGGGAGTTGCTTTTTGACCATCAGAGCTTTGCCGCGACCGTCGCCGATATCGCGCTCTTCATAGTCAGTACCCCAGCCGGCCAGCCAGCCTTTAATGTTGCGCTTAGGATGACGCCAAGCCCCATTACCTGCCGGGTAATGCACAACACCAGTGAAGGGCGATTGAATGCCGTAGTCGTCTTTCGCTGAGTAACTTTTCGCGGTTAGGTTGCCTTCCCGCCAGTCGTTACCGGGATCGTTATCAGGGTTGGAATAGCGCTTATTGTCGGCTTCGCCGCGGGTAAGCGAGGCTGTTCGGACCCGGGAAATGTCCTTGCCATACACCAGGACATATTCAGTCGCTGTCGAAACGTGGCGGTTGTCCGGACGTGCTGCAGCGGATTTCTGCCAATTGATGATGGCGAGACGGTTATCTTCACCGAAGATTTCATCCATCAGCATGCCCAGTCGGAAGAGCTCTCTGTGATCGATACAGATAGCCATTACGCCGCCAGGCTTGAGCATCTCGCGCATCATCCAGATTCTGGGTGTCATGAAGCGCAGCCATTTGCTGTGCTTGGATCCATCATCTTTAGGAACTACATCGCCGAGGTCTGGATCGTTTGGATCCTTGTCCCATTTGTCGTTATAACGGAAGTCTTCGCCGGTGTTGTACGGCGGGTCTGTTACGACGAGATCAACTTGGCCACGATATTTATAGAGCGTGACCATCGCTGAAAGGTTTTCACCGTCCCAGATCTCATTTTCTGACTGGGCGGTTTCCTCTCCAAAGGATACTTTCTTGATAATCCGGTGCAGCTTCGGCTTGACCTGACGGATGATTTGCCAGGGTGCAGCCCGACCGGTGTAACTCATAACGATGCCGTTCTTGCCAGCATCGGCAAGTGCCGCATCATGCTCCTGCAGCATACGGACCAGGGCGGCCCTCGGCAGTTGTTCGTAATCCATGCTTGCCCCTTGAATTCGTGCGGCGGCACCGAAAAGCTGAAAATTCTAGAGCCGCTCGTGGATGCTTCACCATCCCTAGGGTGGCGAGTGTACTTGTGAACGTACTGATTTGGCTGTTAAGCCATTGAAAAAGACGGGCCAACAGATCCCCAAACGGGACTGCGTACTAGCCGATGCGAATCCGGCGCCCACCGTTTTCCCTTCTGGGCTGAAGCCCGCTCAGCGGGCATAAAGAACCCGGCCGAGGCCGGGATCCTTTTAGGCGCGAGCCGCCCAAGCTACCAGTCCAGTACCTGGACCTTTCCGGGCACACCAGTCGGCGCCGTGCGAGGCTTCGCCGCCGGCGCGGGTGCAGGCGCAGCAGCTGGAGCGGATACCGCCGGCGTCTCCAGCGGCATGACCGGCTCCGGTGCTACAGGCGGAACTGGTGCCAAGCGAAAAGCTTCCGGCTTCGCCGGGGATCCGTGAGCTTTCAGCTCACGAATCTCGGTTTTAGAAGCATTGGCTGCTTTGCGCTGATCAATCGCCTTAAGCTCGCGGTTGATTTTGTCCAGGTAGTTTTTGCCTTCCTGGATCGTGGCGTTTTCAGCCTGATAGTGCTGATCGAGCTTCGGACTGGTCCGACTCGCAATCCAGCTATCGCGATCCAGCTCGATGAAGGCTTCAAAGGCAAGCGGATCAATTGCCTGCAGGGACTTGATAGGGGCCGGATAGCGTTCTAGCAGCTGCTCAATGTCGGGGTCTGTTTCTCGGTCAGCGATAAGCGGCGCGAAGCGCTCAAGCAGCTGATCACGTTGCGTGCTGATGTGATCCTGCAGCCTCAACAGACGTTGTTGAAGCCCCGCCACCTGGATAGCAGCAATGCGCTGTTCCTCAGCCAGGCGCGCCGCTTCGGCTTTCTCTGCCGCGGCTACCCGAGCCGCTTCCTCGCGGACGCCTTGGGTGTGGTGTCCATAACCGGCGGCCAACGAGATACAGATCGCAGCAGCCGCTAGAGCCTTCAGGAATCGCCCCGACTTTTCCTGCAGCGGCTGGCCGGTGACAACCGCGCCGACTTGGAGCAGCTCGCCGTGCTGGGCGAGGAGATGAGCGGAAGAGTTGTTCATGCTGCAGCCTCCTCGGTGGCCTGTTCGGTTTTCATCTCAGTTGGGAAAGCGAACATCGGGCTCAAACGGATCTGGGCGCGACGAATTGTGCCGCAGCGATTCACTGCAGCCAGGGCCGTGAATTTGTTCATCGTCAGCGAACGGATTTCATCCGGTGAAACGAGCGGGATTTCGCCAATCTTCACGCTGCCGGCTGGCCGCTCGCGGCGAATCGCGGCGGGCAGTTGCTGCCAAGCCTGTTCGGCGCCCAGCTTCTTCGCCAACTCGGCCACAGTGCTGATAGCTTGGCCGACATGGCTATAGGAGCGCCCCACCTTGATCATCTCGTCCGAGGTTTGTGCCTTCGCGGCCAGGGTGCCGGTTGAGTAACCACCAGCATTCGCCCCATAGAGATTCGCGGTGGCCACCGGGTCGGTGGAGTTTGCAGCAACTTCGGTAAAAACAACGCGGGGCGCGGCGCCAAGTCGCTGCGACACGTAGTCGAGAGTCATTTCAGAACCGACCTGCAGCGTTACTACAGAACGGAACTGATCGAGCAGCATGATCGTCGCCTGTTCGTCCTGGAGAGCAACCTGCAGACCATCGAGGCCCTGAGTCGAATACAGCGCGCACAGGCCGAGCGAACGGGCTTTAGGCAGGATCGCCAACTCTTCATGCGATACCAGATCCTGCGCCTCATCGATCACCAGCAGCACAGGCACTTGGCCTTCAGCCTTCCAGCTATCGCCACGGCGCTTGATCGAGCTGTAGAAGCGGCGCTTGGCAAGAGCAGAGATGGCAACACCAGTCTGGCTGTCGGGCAAAGCCAGGCCGAGCATCGCGCCATACAGGCAGTCCTCGATCTCTACGCCTTCTACGGTGTCAGCCCATGCCCCCAATTCCTGATCGTTGATCAGCGTGCCCAGCCACGTCTCCAGGTTGAGCTCAATGGAGGAGCGTGTTTCGTTTGCTTTCTCCATGTGACGAGTCATGAATGCACTGTAGGCACGGCGAAGGTGACCGGGCAGAAGGTCGAAGCACTTGCTGTTCTCTTCGATGATTTGCTTAGCACGTGCGCGGCTGTTCGACTCGAATGCCAGTTTGTAGATTGACCCCAGAGTCCACGGCCATTCATCGGGCTCGATGGCATTCATCATTGCCAGAACTTTCGAGGCGCTACGCAGCAATTCCCGCGCGAATTGCTCCCATTCGTTTCCGGCAACGTCGCCGGCGTTGCCCTTATCGGACGAGAAGAGCTTGAACAGTGTTTCCGCCACCTCATCCGGCATGAGCCCTTGGATTGGATTGAACGCAGTGTTTTCAGGACTGATCACCTGGAAGCCAGGGAGGCCGGTCAACTCCGTGGGCAGCTGGCCTTTACCATCGAGGACCAACAGCCCGCCTGCTTTGGCAACCTGCCATTGCCATACAACGGGGCGGATCACAGCAGCCGTTTTGCCGGTACCGGTTTGGCCCAGCGCAAGCATATGGGTAGAAAGATCCGCAACAGACAGGCCAAATGGCATGCCCGCTTGAGGCGGGCTGTACGGATCGCGTCGCTCAGCAAAGAGATCAGTAGCAATGCCCAGGTTGATGAACAGCGACTTTTCGGCCATTGCTCGTTCGAGCTGTTCATCCAGAGCGCGATCAAAGTCCGCAAACTTCGACTTCCCTTCCTGTTCGATCAGCTTGGGGTAAGCGCTTACAGCGAGCGCTTCGCGGGCTGCAGCGGCACGAGTCTTAGCGATCGACGCCAGATCGAAAATGGCCAGGAATGACCAAACAGCGGCGCCGCCGGCGGCGACAGGCGCGATGAACCAACTCAACGAGTCTGTGGCTACGAACAGGCCGGCAAGCAGAATCGCAATGCCAGCGACAGCCATCGGCACCGACTCATCAACCAGCGCCTTGCGCAGATACGAAACAGACAAGTCGTCAGGGACGATTTGACCGTCGACAGGGTTACCGTCGCGGTCGTACGTCCAGGCGCGATACGAGCCAACCAGGTCGGCCGGCGTCTGTGGCGGCGTGACGCGCAGCAGCACGCGAGCACCGAACTCCTTAACGTCCTGGATCTCTTCGCCGGTCAGCAACACACCGGCCGGAACCATCGCCCGCCACGCCGCTGGAGTTAGGCCGAGAGAAAGGCGAATGACATTGGCACCTGCTACTGCGATGCACAGACCGGCAGCAGTCGATCCCCATTGCCAAGCAAGGCTGGAACCGTTGCGACCTAGCAGGTAGGCCGTAGCCGATACCAGGATAAAAGCACCTACGCTCAGGGCGAAATTGCGAGCGCGCAGACGGCGCTGGAGGCGGGCTCCAGCATGAAACGCTGCTCGACCGTAGAAAGCGCGGCGGGTCAGAGCCGCACGATCTGACGGCAAGGGCTCGATCACATCGTCATGGAGGATCTGATCGGCAGGCCAACCGCGGGTATCAGCACTGAGTTGCGGGGCGAGTGCTGCACGAATTGCCAGAGTGCGGCGTTCACGCCAGGCGCGCTTAGCTGCCTCTGGATCAGTGATCCAGGCACGGGCTGCTTTCACACACGCTACGGCCAGTATGAAAGGGCAAATAGCAAACTGATATACCGAGCGGATAGCTGCCAGCGAGGCAGCAACAAGCCTGCAGAGCAGGTATGTCATGTACTTAGGGAATTGCGCTACCATATAAATTCTTCCTTTCGTGGGTTTTCCTGCCGCGAAACCGGCTCACGAGAGTTGCCGCTCTCGTGAGCCACCTATTTCACTCGATGATCCGGCGCGGTTTACGCGGCTGACCGAGTGCTTCCCCTGCCTCTTCCAGCTTCGAGCGTGCGATGCTCGCGTGGATACGGCGCTCCAGGTGTTCCAGCTGAGGCATCCGGCCAGTTGAGAGAACCTGGAGAATGTCGGACGAAATCGCGTCATTCAGTGCCTGATACGAAGGCAACTGGCGAACGCTGGTGTAGTCCGGTTGTTTTCCCGTCTCCAGGGCGCGGCGCAGAGCACGGTTTTGCGCTTCGAGAACAGCGATATGCAACTGCGCTGCAATCAGCGCGGAGTGCTGAACCGCTTCAGATGGGTTCTTCAGATCGCGAACCTTGGTGAACCAGTCGCCGGCCTGTGCGAAGTACAGCGCCTGATCGTTGGCGGACGACTGAGTAGCGAGTTCGGGCATGCATTCCTCAATGGGGCAGGCCGATACCGAGAAGCTGGCAATCAGTGCTGCGATCATCGCCGCGATTTTTTTCATATCCATCACATCGATCTCCGTTGTGCTTGTTGTTCCTCGTTTCCCTGGACTACCTGCTTTTCCAGCTCGCTGATCTCGTTCATCAGCACGAGCGTGCGCTCGTTTTTTTCACGCTGGCCCGCAGCTTGCGCCTTGTCCGAGTCTGCTTTTTCATGCGCTTTGTCCGTGGCGGCCTGACGATCGACGTGGCCCTTATGGATCTCATCCATCCGGGGATCACGGGCCAATTTGTCGAGTCCGTCCATGTCGGTGCCTTCGGCAGCCTTGAACTGCTCGCGCTCCTCGCGTTTGGCCTTGATCCAGGCCTCGGCGTCGTAGCCAAGGATCCGCGCCTGCTTTTTGCGGCCGCGAAAGTCTTCATCATCGCTATGAGTAGCCATGCGATCTATCTCCTGCAGTGGGTGCGCGTTAGCGCTGTTGGTGGTGTTGCGATGGGGTCTTGAGGTAGTGGGCGGCAGCCGGATAAAGCGTGCTCAGGGATACGAGCAACGTGATAGCCACACCCAAACCGAAATCGACCAGCCGAGCCTTGCCGGCGCGTTTGCTCACCTGGGCAAACTCGACGGACAGGAGGCGAAGTGCGTTGTCCTTGTCCTGCTCGAAATACTCCAGGCGCTTCGCCAGCTCAGTCGATTTGATCTGCTCCGATTCCAGCAGGCCACGCAGCTTGTTTCGCTCAGCCAGAAAGTTGGCCGAGCTCTCGCCCAGCTGGGACATGGCCACCTTGACCTTGGCGCTCAACTCATCGATTGCCACCTGCGCGGCCTCGTCCTGGACGTGCCGGCGAGCGTCAACAATGGCGTCCGCTAGCACCTGCGCGATCGACTCGCGCAGGGCAGCCTTGAACTGCTGATCATCAGCAGAACGAAGAAGGCGTTCAGGCAGGGCATCCAGCTGCTCACTCAAGCGGGCGGCACTACCCAGCTGGTCGCGCACAGAGGCCAGTTTCCCAGCCAGATCAGATGCCTGCTCCAGGATCCCGGGATAAGCCTCGCTGCCTCGGAGCAGGACGTGGAGGCGGGTAACCTCCTCCACGAGCTCGTCAATCGAGCGAATTGCGCCGCCGATGTCAGACATGACGGCCACCCAGCACGTAGAGCAGATATGCAGCCATGAGTTGCTGAGCGGTAAACGACTTGCCGACGCCACCCTTGGTGGAAACAACCATGATGCGAAGGCGCTCGTATTGACCGAGGAACTGGTCGAGGCCTTTGAACACAACATTGATCATTTCCCGCACAGCCTTCGAGCCAGTAACGGCACGCATCAAGCGAGTATGGAGTTTGGCTCGCTCCAGATCGCCAGCTTGCTCGGCCTCGATGATGATGTTGCGGAGCCGTTCGACGATTGCTTCCCGCTCTTCAGACATTTCCCACTGAGTCATCCCCAGGCGCCGGCTTCGGCCATAGCGCTCGACGCGGGGCATGACCAGGAGCCCGGTTCCGGTCTGCTCTGCCAGATCGAAGACTTCAGCAAAGGACTCACGCAGAGCTAGATCATTGGTGTCCTGGGTGCGGCTCGTGATGTCGTTGAGGATGATCGCAATCGGAGCTTGCTTGTCGTACTCGCGGATCAGCTTGATGGTTTTGTAGGCGTTATCAACGTCCTGACCCTCATCGCGCACCGGAATCGCAGTCAGGTTGAAATGGCGTAGCAGCATCTGTTCGCCGATGGCAGTGATGGTCTTGCTGGCCGTTTCGTTGCCGCCAATGTCCAGGACAAAGTTGTCCAGGCCACTGCCATAGATCAGGTGTTCAATGGACGCGCCCGGGTCACTGCCAACCGGGAGTTGCATCGGGCGAATGCGGGATGCAGTGAGCCACGAAGAATCGAGGTTCAGGTCATCCATTTCAACCAGGTGAGCAACTGCTGCTGCATTTGCCATTTTCTTCTCTTCCTTCTTGCTCATGGGTTTACCCGTTGTTTAGTCGTTGAACTTTCGAGGGGTTGCCGCCCGCTCTAAGTCGAGTTTTCCAGCGGCGCTGCCGCTGCTTTTCACTTCTGTCGCTGGTTGCGTATTGAAGCCTTCAGGGGTGTTCTTCCTGATGACTTCGGGGTCTGACTCGCGCCCAAAATCGGGGTCATCACCCGTAGTCCGGACGTTCGCCAGAAACTCCCGATATTCACGAGCCAGGAATTTCTGGATGAACTTGCGCAAGGAGTTGTAGGAAACAACGATTCCTGCCCTCTCCAGCATTTCCTGCTGCTGAGTGATCGGGGTTCCCAAGCATGTTGCTTCACGAAGGATCTCGATCCTCGGAAGCAAGGCTTTGGTCACGCTCCCCCTCACGTTCTTCTGGCCGGTGCCAGATTCAGCAGCGGCCTTCATACGCTCCAGCTCGGCTTTCAATGCCGCCGTCTTGCGGTCGGCCTCTTCCTGCTGCATCCGCATCCACTCCAGCTGGTCTTGCTCATCACGGGCGCGTTCAGCGTCTGTGCGTCGGTCAAACATGGCTTTCACCTCTGGTCGCTACTTTTGTTTAAAACTGCTTGTTAACTCTACCAAAGGTTCGGCTTTCGTTGGCGGTTTGTTGCAAACAAGCTGCAAAGGTTGGCCGCTTGGTGTCTATGTTAGTTGCAAACTAATGCGAGTCAAGCAAAACTTGCACAAAGAGCTGAGGAATGGTTGTATATAAACAAGCTTTCTCTAACACATCTCCACCCTTCGGGTGGCGCGTGCCGGCCAGAACCCACGCTCCGCGTGGTTTCCAGCCGGAAAAGCCAATAAAGCAAAACCACATTGCCCAGGCGCAGGCGCCCGGGCACACAGCAACCCAGAAGGGAAAAATGGATATGAACCGCGAGGATTACTTTAAAAACTCGGCCGATGAGAGCGACTTGGGGTCCCGGCATCTGGGCCTCGGCATGCTGAAGACAGCCATCAGTGCGGATATGGCGAATATGACGCCCGAGCAGCGGGAGCGTTTGAATGAACGCCTAAAGAGGGAGCTTCTGAAGGAGGTTGGCATTCTCAAAGCAGCCTGCTCCGCTCATGACTTCATCGACGCGAAACGTATGCAAAGCCTGGTTAAGCCGGAGCTTCATAAACACGTTGAGCACCTCGAAGTCCCGAACTTCGCAGCGAAGCGCTGAGGCTAAAGGCATGGCAGCCCAAAAACAGGGAACTAAGGCGTCCAGCCAGTACCTGACAAGCGTTTCTGCACAGCGCCTTGAGCGGCTTTCGGTGCGCCTCGGCGTATCTCAGGGACGCGTTCTCGACGCGCTCCTGAGCGCTCGCTCAGATGAGCAACTCGCTGGTTTCCTGGAAGCGCGCGAATACCTTGCAGATCCGTCCAGGCCGCTTCCTGTTCTCCTCGACGGCCCGGTTGTCGCCTCCATGGCAGGAGCCATTACCCAGTCCGTTTCTTCCCTTCTGGGCTCCGCTCTTCCAGAAATGGCACTTCAGGTTTTGGCTTCTTACGCCGAGCGGCGTCCAGAGCTCTTTCAGGGGTTAGTGGATCCGATCGTTGATCGGATCGTGCCGACCGTTCTTGACCGCCTGATCGCCGAGGCTCAGCGAGCGGAGCCCCGGCTATGAGTCACTACGGCATTTCCAATCAGAAGACCACGGCCGGCAATTTCGCCAGTAAGGCGGCGTACTTCGAGAAGAAGCTTAAAGAGTTGAGAGCGCTGCAGGAAAAGCGGATCAGCCTTGGTATGTCTCGGGAAGCTTCTAGCGAAGAGCTTGCGGCAGAGTTGGCAAGAGTTGACGCCGAGATCGCAAAGATCGCCAGCCGGGTTGAGGGAGAATGGGGAACAGGTGGAGACGACTACTATCACAAGTCGGGTAACGACACCCTGGCGTCAGGGATCGTTGGCCCGTTGGCATCGAAGCTTGGCTTGGGCGAACACCCCCAAGATGGCGATTACCTGGCTCTTTTTCGTGGCATCAATCCACGTACTAAAGAGGCCTTTTTGGGTGATCGCCGACTCAAGCAAATCGACAAGGCTATCCAGGAAGCCGAAGAGCGTAAATCGAACCCTTCAGCGAAAAAGAAGCTCGACGCTAGCGACCTGGATCAGCTGGTAAAAGAGGCCAAGGAAAAGTCAGCCAAGGATCCAGTCCTCGGATTCTCCTCCTGTGTCAGCCTGCAGAAATCGATCAGCGTTTACTGGGCGCAGGCCGACGATCAGACGCGCAAGGTGATCCAGGAATGCATGATGGGGGCCGTCAACGACGCTATTGATCGCGAACATAAAGTTGGCCGCATTCGAGGTAAGGAAGGTGCACAGGGCGCTGAGTCTGTGGAAGGCGAGTGCGTTACGTTGACCTACGCCCACTGCACAGCGCGCCGAGTCCAGGGCGAGGAATACCCTGATCCTCAGCTTCATGTGCACTTGGAACGGCCGAATTTTGTGAGGACGAAGGACGGGAAGTACCTGAGTATTCACGCTGGCTGGCTTTATAAAAGCCAGCGAGAGTTCGGCGCAGTCGTCGATATCGCCTTTTATCAGCGCCTTCAGAAAAAGTTTCCCGAGTTGGCTGCTGCGATGGTCGTTGACTACACCGGCCACGGCCTGCGACTTAACGAGTCCTCGGTTCCAAAAGATATCGTTGTAGAAAAATCAAAGCGCCGCGGACAGATCCAGGAAGAGAAGCAGAACTTGGCCACGTCTGGCCAAGGCGCAGTGCAAGCCATCGCGCTTCGCACACGCGATGGCAAGGCTGTGGTGCTAGGCGAAGGCCTAGACAATCACTGGCGTTCGACCATACCTCCAATCGAGCTGAAAGCATCAACCGCAGAGGAGTTGAAAGGGCCGACGCTCAATCAGGTCCGTCGCCTGATTTTTCGAGGCAATACCGTCATCGATGAGTTCGCGATAGACGCTGCTGCTGCGAGCCTGACTATTGGCCGTGGCGGTTTTGATGATATCGCCGCTACAAAAAGCGCCATTTTCAATCAACTGGGAATCATCGAGATCCCCCAGAAACCTGATGATGAAGGACGCACCCCGCCCAAGCGTTTCACCACAAAGGGGTTAATCCGTCTCGAAGTTGATTGCCTGAAGGCCGTTTACTCTGGGCTGGATGATCCACGATGGACAGTGGATCGAGCATTCGTAGACAGCATGATCGATGCCTACGAGAAGGAGAAACAGTCGAAGCAGAAGCCCGGCGCGAAGCCGTTCAAGCTGACAGATGAGCAGCGTCAAGCTGTCTACGATCTGACTCAAAAAGGTCAGTTCTGTTTCTTGAAGGGTGCAGCGGGCGTTGGTAAATCCGCGTCACTCGCGCCTGCGTTCCGCATCTACAAAGCGATTTTCAAAAACAATGGCCGTCGAATTATCGGCGTTGCTCCGGGCAACAAGCAGCATAGTGAACTCGGCAAGTCGACAGGTATCGCGACGCAGACTGTCCATTCCCTGCTTATCAAGCATCAGGCGGCTATGGCCGCTAAGGCATCAGGTCAGCGCTACAAGCCCGAACACCTGATCAATAGCGGCGATATTGTCGTATGCGATGAAGCCGGCATGCTCGACACCTATTTGATGCACCACCTGGTTGTTGCTTGCCACCAGGCAGGGGCTCGACTGATTTGTGTAGGTGACCGTAACCAGCATGGAGCGGTTGAAACTGCAGCACTTTTCGGCCTCCTCCACACCGCTGTTGGCGATCGCTGCGCCAAAATCGAAACAATCGCTCGACAAGTCGAACAGTACAAGCCGACCGCTCAAGCTCTGTACGAGGGCAAAACAAAACTTGCCCTGGATTACATGCTGCGCGACGAACAGCTCAGGGTCTTTGCCGATGGAGTAAACGAGGCTGATGAGTTAGTTGGCGACCTCTTCGAGGATATGAAGGCCGGCCTACCTGGTGAAGATAACGTTGTTCGTGAATTGGACTGGAAGGATGTGCTGGTTCTGGCGGACACCAATAATCAAGTCAGAGCGCTCAACGATAAGATCCGTGACGGCCGCTTTGCCAGAGGGCAGCTTTCAGCTGATGGCAGTGTGTCTATCGAAACTGAAGTCCTGCCTGGCCAACGCTTCACTATTCAAATCGCCATTGGCGAACGCCTGCTTCTGCGTAAAAACGCAAAGGATGCAGACAGTCAGCAGATCTACAACGGCGACCTTGGAACCGTAACCGGAATCGAGAGGATCACCAGGGCGATTGATGGTGAAGTTATTGAGGATATTCAGTTCACGATCATTCGCGATGACGGGAAAAACGTAAAGATCAACGCCAGTGACTATCAGTCACTTCAGTATGCCTACAGCATGACCGGGCACAAGGCGCAAGGCATGACGGTCGCTCGGGCGTACGCGATTGACCCCATTTCGCTGGAGTCGCTTTACGTCAACTACACCCGAGGGATTTACGGCGCGAAGATTTACCTGAACTCATCTAATTGGACTGAATTCGTCAAGAACGTAGAGAAATTCAAGCCCAAGGAAAACGCACTTGAGTTGATGCCGAATCTGCAAGCATCGATCCGTGCAACTGCTCAATCAGGCGTAATGGCGCCGCTCAAAGCTCAAGAAACCTCCGTTATCGACATGGTGACGGACACATCTTCGCTATTCGAATTCCCGACCCTATCGAACGCACCCCAGCAGCCTGCCGCCGCTGAGAGTGAAAAGCCCGAGCAGGCGGTCACCCTCATTCCACCAGTAGAGGCCGAGATCGAGCACGCCAAAGCATTTGGCGCTGCCATCGTCGACCTTCGCAGTGACGAACAAGCGTGGCCGGCCGATGCCCGCCGCGTTGCTGTCGTCGCCGCCGAGAACCCTGCTCCAGGTGTGGAAGTCGAGCCCTGGAAAAATCCCGGCTCGTCCGTACCTGCCGAGCAGCGTCGTGACATCTGCGAAACCCTCCAGGGCATGACTCCCGCCCTGACCACCACCAAATATCGCTACATCAAACCAGTGCCTCAGGAGGCCAAACATGAGCGACTTGCTGCCGCCGATTCCCGGCGAGGAATCGAAAACGAACCCGGACGAACTGATGACCGAAGAGATGCAGAGCCTGCTCGAATCAGTGCCGGATTTGGAATCAGAAAACCGATCAGTAGAGGCCTCGGGAAAATTCAGCCAGCACCCGTTTTCACCCCCGAGTCTGCCGACTATCAGTTCACCCACGTTGAACCTTCTGCCGGTCGAAGACCGCCCGAAAACGTTTTGCAACGGTTGTCCGCACGCTCACTGGCTGAGAACCGAGAGCGAAATCAGGGTGTACTGCAAGGAAATGTATTTTTGGCCGGACGCGCTGTTCCCGAGCTGCGACGGTCGGTTCCAGCCGCCAAAGGATTAGCCGTGAACAGGTTCGACAAACAGGCCGACAAGGATCTGATCGCCAATCTGAAAATCGCGGTGGATCTACCGAAATACGCCGCTGATCTCGGGATGAAATTGGACAAGGAGGCCTCGTACAAGGATCACCTGGTCTATCGCTACGGCGCAGGCAAGTTCGACACCTACCGTGCGCCCGATGGCACTTGGCGCTGGCAAGAGCGCCACAGCGGCAAGAACGGCGACATCTTCAAGCTTCATATGGAGGTGAAAGGCGGATCCTTCGCCGAGGCGAAGCAAGCGGTTGCCGACTTCCATGGCATTGGTGTGACCGTCAGCAAAGAGCAACTGGCCGAAAACACTCAGCAGACGATGACCGAGCTGAAGAGTGAAAAGCTGGATCGTCAGGCCAAAATCGAAGCTGGGACTGAAAAGGCTCAACGATCGTTCGGCCTCATGAGCCGCGCCAATGCCAGCTACCTGGAGTCCCGAGGAATCTCGCCCGAGGTACTGGCCCAAACCAGGTGGAAAACCAACATCTACGGCAGTGCCTGCTTTCCGCATTACGACGCCGACCGGAATTTCACCGGGTACGAGTATCGAGGCTTCGATTACAAGGACAAGGCGACCGGCGAAAACAGGGAGGCAAAGGGCTTCAGTCGAGATACCGAAAAAGGCATCTACATCGCCAACCGCGACTGCGCGAACCCCACCGAAATCCGCTTCAGCGAAGGCGGCGTCGACACCCTGAGCACCTATCAGCTGGCGAGCCCCGAAGAGCGTCAGCGGATCCTGTTCATCGGCACCACTGGCGAACCTGGTCCGAATACAGAGGCGGCAATCGCGGCCTTGGCCGAGCGCCACAACATCCGCCATTTCTCGATGGCCTACGACCGCGACCAGGGTGGCGACAACCTTACGGCGAAGCGTGCCGCTCGCCTGGCCGAGCGCTTCCCCGATGCACAGATCGAGGACGTGCGCGAGCGCATGGGCCTGCAGATCGGCGAAGACCCGAACCAACTCGTGCAGCGACTCAATGCTCTGCAGAGCGTTCATCAGCTGCAGGGAGTTACCTCACTTCAGGTCGAAACCAATGAGTTAGGGCGAGCCAGCAGAGGCAATGACGCTCCCGTTTCCCAAGGCCGTGAACCTGTTCATGCCAATAAGGACAAGCCTGGAAACATCAGTATCCCAGCTAATGAGGCCCACCTATTTCAGGGCACCACATCTGAGACGTTCGAGATAACTCAGGCGCTGACTGAACAGCCTGAGCAATCAACCGATTACGAAACCGAGACGCGACCACGCGGCCGGGGCATTTAGCACCAACCAGGGGGCGGCAACCCCCTTAATACCCACGAAAGGAAGACCAGATGCAGTACGCAATCCCAATCCAGAATCACAAGATCACCCCCGCCGATCTCCCCGGCGCTCCCCTGAGCCTGCTCACGGAAATCTCTGCCGGTCGCGGCTGGTTGTCCCTCGTGCGCGAAGCCCTGGCCGTGCTGCCGGCCGGTGCCGAGGTGCTGCAGATCAAAGAGAAATTCGGAGCCCTGCGCGTCATCACGAACGCTCGGTCGCCGGATGTCCGCAAAGCACTGCAGCCGATCGAGTACAAATCCCTGGAGGTCTGTGAAATCTGCGGCGCCGAAGGCATCCTGTGGCATGACGGCGAGCCTGGCAAGCCGGCCGGCTGGCTGCGCACCCGCTGCGATGAACACGCCCATAAGCGGGTTCAGGAGGTGTCTGGCACCCTCTCAGAGATCCAGAGCCTGGCCGAGCGCATGCGCGATCACCAGATCAAAAACCTGGAGGCGCAGCTCGCGGAGCTGCGCAACTCCCCAGGGAACGACCTCGCCGGCCCCTTCATTCTCACGATGACAATCGCAAACTTGGCTGTGCCAATCCGCGCCGCCTTTGCCGTGCCGAGCGATGTTATAGGTCAGCCATGCGATGCCAACACCAGCTGGCACTTGGCGTTATTTACCCCATGGCAACCGACTGAAAACGTTCTACTGGATCTGCACAACGCCCTTTTCGATGACGCACCGGCCAGCGTTCGGGATCGTGTCGAACTCTTTTGTTACGACAATTCCGCAATGCTGGCCAGGTGCCGGACGGCCGGTATCCAACTGACATTACATGGGTAATTAAAATGACCGTTCGGACAACTTTTATCCTCGACTTGAACGCTAACGACCGGGATGCGCTGCGAACGCTACTCGAACGTGCTGAGGCGGTTGCCCAGGCTGCAGCCCCACGCGATCCGCGTGAACAGGCCCGCATTATCGATCTACTTGCCGAGATCAAGGCTCAGTTGCCCTATTGAAGACCTACGCACGACCTATGCCCCGGGCATAGGTCAACGGAGTAACCCATGCGTATCCACCTGCTGTCCGACTTGCACAACGAATTCGATCCCTTCATTCCAGAGACACTGAACTGCGATGTGGTCATTCTGGCTGGAGACATTGACCTCAAAACCCGCGGGGTTGAGTGGGCCAGGCAATCCTTCTCCGGGCCGGTGCTGTATGTCCCCGGCAACCATGAGTTTTACGGTGGCCACCTGACTTACAGTCTGGAAAAGCTCAGGGCTGCTCAAGATGATCGCGTGCGGGTGCTGGATCGTGATGAAGTGATCCTGGCCGGCGTGCGGTTTCTCGGCGCGATCATGTGGACGGACTTTGCGTCCACCGGCAACCCGCATATCGCGGCGTTCAGCGCCCAGAATGCGCTCAACGACTTCCGGCAGATCCGTGCTGAAAACTATCGACGCATCAGGCCAGCTGATCTGATCGCTCAGTCAGTGAAGACGAAAGACTGGCTGCGCGACCGGCTTTCCGAACCTTTTGACGGGCCTACTGTGGTGATCACCCACCACGCACCGACCTTGCGGTCGCTTCAGGACAACCCCCATGCAGGGACTCACCTGGACGCTGCTTTTGCGAATCGTTGGGAAGACCTCATGTGCGGTGACCAGGTGGTGCTGTGGGTGCACGGCCATTCGCACACGGCCGTCGACTACGAGGTGGCTGGCACCCGTGTGGTGTCCAACCCGAGAGGGTATCCGGGCGAAGAAACCGGCTTCGATGCTCATTTGGTCATCGAGGTTTAGACGTGATCCTCTTCCTCGACATCGACGGCGTTTTGCATCCAGATCCGCCACAACCAGATCAGAGGCTGCGCTCGCTGCCGCGCCTGGTCGAGGTCCTGCGCGACTTCCCTCAGGTCGAGGTGGTCATCAGCTCGCTCTGGCGCGAGCACTTTACACTAGACCAGCTGCGCGACCTGTTCCCTGCCGAGATCCGCAGCCGCATCATTGACGTGACACCCATCGCTGAGCGGGTGGACGGCTGGCTGCCGGCGAGGCGTGAGGGCGAGATCCTCGAATGGTTGGAGTCTACCGGCCGGATTGGTGAGCCGTGGCTGGCCTTAGACGATGCAGGCTGGCAGTTCACCCAGCACCGGGACCGCCTTGTCAAATGTGTTTTCTATGATGGCCTTGATGATCGAATCGAGACGCTGCTACGGCAAAGGCTGGCGACCTATGCACGGTGCATAGGTCCATGAAAAGGCTGCTTTTTCTCGACTACGACGGCGTACTCCACCCCGATGCTGTCTATCAGACCAGCCGCGGCATCGAGCTGCGCGCTCCGGGTGAACTGTTCATGTGGGCACCGCTGCTGATTAAGGCGCTGGCCGAGCATCAGGATGTGCAAATAGTGCTTTCGACCAGCTGGGCCAGGAACCTCGGTTTTGATCAAGCACGTCGAGCATTACCGATCGCATTGCAACACCAGGTCATAGGGGCAACCTGGCACTCTGCGATGGGGCGCGGCTGGCCCGACTTTATCCCGTGGGATGCCCAAACCCGCTGGGAGCAGATCGAGGCCTATCTCTCTCGGCTCGTTGAGCCGGTTCGTTGGTTCGCGATCGATGATGATGGTCAGGGTTGGCCGAGTGCGCAGCGTGAGCGCCTGATCCTAACGGACCCTGACCATGGGCTTTCAGATCCAGCCGTTGCAGCTGAGCTGGCTCATAAGCTGAAGGCTTCCGTATGACCCTCACTCGGCTCTACCTCGATACCGAGTTCACCACCCTCAACCGCTACCGTGCCCAGCTGATCAGCCTCGCGCTTGTAGTGCCTGGTGGCCCTGAGTATTACGTCGAGCTGACCGACACCTGGTCGCCGGCCGACTGCTCGCCATTCGTGACAGACACCGTTCTCCCCCTCCTCGATCACTCCGTCTACGGTCGCACTACCGACCAGGCCAGGGCCGAGCTGCTGGCGTTTCTGCAGGCCCTCGGGCCGGTGGAGATCATTACAGACGCCCCCGATCATGACTGGCCCTTGCTGCTATGGCTTGCCGGCCCTGCAGGCCTACCGTTCAACGTGCAGCCGCAACCCGGGCGCCTGGCCATCGACCTCGATGCCGACTACGCCGGTGAGGAGCCTCCCCACCACGCCCTCCAAGATGCCCGCCTTCTCGCCGCTCTCGCCGAGAAAACCAATCCCGCATGACGCCGGTTCGTGTACGGTTAATCACGTATCTGTGATTTTGCGTACATGGACGGAGCACGATGAAAATCAACGCCGGCACTCTTCAGGATTACTTGGTCGCAACCGTTAAAAATGCCCAAGCTCATGCCTCTGAACCGCCTCAACTGATGTACATGGTTGAGCGGATGGACCAGATATTTCAGAGTGAGATATTCGCTCAGGATTATGAGGTGCACCCAACAGCCGGCCTGCTGGTGATGAATGCCTACACCATGCTGCTGAGCGCAGTACGGCAGGCGCTGTCGGGTCATGTTGTGTCGACGTACCCGGTTGCACGCACAGCCCTAGAATCTGCCTGCTATGGCTTCCTCATCGCTCGTGACGAAGCGAAAGCCGACATCTGGTTTCGTCGCCATGACTCGAAGGAAGCCCTCAAAAGTTGCCGCGATAAATTCACGGTTGCGAATGCCGTGAAAGAGCTCAGGCCGATCAGCTCGGCAATGGCTGAGTATGTCCAGGCGCACTATGATGCTTCGATCGACTTCGGCGCGCACCCCAATCGAAAATCCGTGATGGATCACCTGGAGGACATAGGCCCGGTCGGGGACGAGATGCACGGTTTCGAGTTGACGGGTGTTTACGGGCGAAACAGTTGGCACGTTAACCTGGGGCTCCTGGTCTGTATCGAAGTGGGGCAGGCGATCGCGTTTCTGGTTGCAGCTTCTGCCGAAAACCACCCTCTACTCAATGAGCGTATCGATGTGTTTCAAGACTGGATGAACGCTAAAAACCGGATGGTCGAGGAAATCAACGGCGAACCTATGAACTACACCGGACCGATGTATTCCTCGGTTTTACCGCCAAATTGAACAGGTAGTGCCTGAGGTGTGATGGACATAGTAAATCGTATTATCTCGGCCGAATCGGGCATCTTCATTGCCGCGCCGGCAGACTTGCCTCACCAGGTTGCTACGGAGATTGCAGCCACTGGCGCACCCCTGATTCACATTGGCCACGAACAAGACGCAGAGAGTGTGATCGAGGAGGCGTTAATCGCCGCCGGCATCACCCCACGGCATACGCTGGCCGCAGGCCTTGCTGAGCTGTCCGATAGATTCCAGGGGCCAATAGTGCTGCTGATCGAAGCGGTTGAGCGTTACGCCGCAGATGATCTGCTGTACGCGCTAAAGGCGGCACGCGATGAGTTGAACGGCTCCGCACACCATGGCTTGCGTTTAGCACTCTTTGGCACGAACTCTGAGCATCTACGGCCATTGCGCGCGCTACCCTCAGCCGCGCTCTACTTCGCTGATTTTCTCGACATCCGCGCCGAGCGTGCCGATGTGTAGCCACTACGAAGCCCCCACCACGCAGCAGCTCCTGGACGCCTTCGGCGTAGCGCCAGAAGGACCGACACAGACCGAGCTTTGGCCTACCTATATGGGGCCTTTCATCCGCTTGCCGATCGCATCGGATCCACGCGACGAGGCGGCGCCCGAGTTCGAGGCACTGACCGGGATGTTCGGCCTGCTGCCGTTCTGGGCAAAGGACACCAAGCTGGCACGTAACACGTACAACGCCCGCTCGGAGACAGCCGCGACGAAACCGTCATTCCGTGCAGCCTGGAAGGAAGCGAAGCACTGCATCATCCCCGCGGTGGCCATCTATGAACCCGACTGGCGATCCGGCAAAGCAGTGCCGACCAGGATCACCCGGGCCGATGGTTCGCTCATGTGCATCGCCGGCCTATGGGAGCGCTGGACCGCCCCGGACGGCGAAGTGGTGCACAGCATGTCGATGCTGACGGTCAATGCCGATGACCACGCACTCATGCGCAACTATCACCGGCCCGACGATGAGAAGCGGATGGTCGTTATCCTGCCGAACGGATCGATCCGCGATTGGCTCAAGGCTTCGGCCAGCGAGAGCATGGCGTTTATGCGCCAGTACCCAGCCGATCGCCTCACCGCAGAGGCGAAGCCGGCCCGCTAGCACCTGACACGTAGCAGCTCGCTCCAGGACGTGGTGTATTTGGGGCTCAGCCGCTCACGCTTCATGCTGAAACCCAGATCTGCCGCCAGCCTGGCCGGCCTGATCGTCCCCCTGCCCTGCTTCGCATTGATGGCATCGACAACCGCCATCAGCCGATCGCTTCCAGGGCGCGGCGCCGGCGCGAATAGATCCGGCGTGTAACTCCCTGGAGCAGTGAAATCTGTCAGCACCACCCCAGCCTTGGCATACGCCGGCCCCGGCCTGTAGATCGCCTGCAAGCCACCCAGCGCCGCCGCCACGAGATCCCGGGTATCAGCTGATGGATACGGCAGCGGCACACACACAGCACGGCTGTACGGCTCACCCCTCTGGTCAAAGGGGCTTGTTCTGATGAATACCTGCAGGGCCTGGCACAGTTGCCGCTGACCGCGGAGCTTCTCGCCTGCCCGGGTGGCATACCCCGTGACCGCCTCCTGCAGCTCCTGCAAGGTGTGTTTCCGTTCGCCAAACGAGCGGGTGCAGGCAATCATTTGCTTCGGTTCCGGCCCATCCTCCAACTCGAAGCAACGCTCCCTGGCGAGCTCACGCGCCGTACGCTCCACATTCACGCTGAACATGCGGCGCAGCGTTTTGCGATCGTAGTCCGCCAGCTGCAGCGCGGTGGCCACGTCCATCGTGTTCAACCTGGCTGAGATCCGGCGGCCGATACCCCAAACCTCACCCACATCGGCGAGGGCCAGCAGTCGGCGCTGTCGAGCTGGATCGCGCAGATCCACCACGCCCCCGGTAGCCGGCCACTTCTTCGCGCCCCAGTTGGCCAGCTTCGATAGGGTTTTCGTGGGGGCTATGCCCACACCGACCGGAATGCCGACCTCCCGGAGAACCCGGGCGCGCATCTCCCGGCCCAGCTGCTCCAGGTCGCCCTGTATGCCCTCCAGATCGAGGAACGCCTCATCAATCGAGTAGACCTCGATCCGCGGCGCCATGGTGCGCAGCGTACGCATGACGCGGCCCGACAGGTCGGCATTTATGTGTAATAGAAAGTCAATAAGAACCGGGCCATGCTCGCCCTTGGAGCTTCTCATACCCAACCGGTATGGC
>JBLUOL010000034.1:0-37605 GCA_048065775.1 Pseudomonas sp. GW6 | reverse complement strand
CCAGACGCTCATCCGGCAGGCCGGCGCAGCCGGCCAGCGTGGCGCTGACGGCGAGGCCGAGCAGAGCAGGGCGAAGAAGGGGCATGCTCACGGCGTGATCTCCTTAGCGACCTGCCGCGACGGCGCGGTCGACCAGCCAGCCCAGCGACGGGCCACGATCGATGACCACATCCACCGGCTGGCCGGCGAGGCTGGCCGGCAGGGTGTCTTGCGGCTTGATCACCACGCGGATATCCGAGCTCAGACCGCCATCATGCAGCGCGCTGCTGACGATCTCGCCGTGACGCGCCTGGTCTTCGCCGGCCACCTTGAAGGTCACTGGCGTGCCGGGGCGCGCCTGCTCCAGATGGCGGTAGGGGAAGCTGGCGCTGACGGTGGCGATGCCGTCCTGCGGCACCAGTTCGAAGATCACGTCGCCCTTGCTGGCGAACTGACCGTCGGCCACCAGTTGGCGAGAGATCTTGCAGTTGCACGGACTGGTCAGGGTGCCCTGCATCTCGCGGGCGAACAGCGCTTCGATCTGGCTCGGTTCGAGCTGGTCTTCACCCAGGTGACCCTTGAGCATTTCCAGCATGCTGGTGGTGAAGGTGGCGATCGGCGCGCCTTTCTCGACGATGCCATCGGGCTGCGCCAGGCTCTGCACGCTGCCTTCACGTGGCATGGTCACCTGCAGCGCCGGCAGGCTGATCTGCGCCGACTGTGCGTGGGTGACGAAGTACAGGCCGTAGATCGACTTGCCGATGTAGCCGAACGCAGCCAGACCGATGAGGAAGATCGCGCCGCTGAAGGTCACGGCGCGCAGGCGGCCGAACATGCCCATGCCACCGCCTGCGCCGTTCTTGCGCGCCTTGGTGAAGTTGTCGCGTTGGAGGATATGCAGCACCTCGCCGACATTGACCAGTTCACCAGCCAGGTGCGCGCTGATCAGGTGGCGCAGGGCGGCGGCTTCTCGTGCGCCAAGTCCGTGGAACTGGCAGCCGACGCGGTTGTGCTCCGGCTGTACCGAGTTGACCTGAAACTCCACGTCCAGGCCCAGCACCAGGCTGTCGAGCTGGAACTGCAACTGGCCGCGATGGAAATCGCCGACCTTGTGCGTGGTCTTTTCGTTGGTGAAGCTGAAACCGCCAGCAGAGACATCCTGCAGGCGCGCGTCGATGCGTTCGCCCTTGGCATTGGTGAATCGCAAGCGCCCTGGCAGCTTGACACGGGCATGCTGGCGCTGGGCCTCGGACTCATGGACGACGTTGTGATTGGCGACGGAGTTCATGGTGGCTAATTCCTATTCGAGTACGGTCACACCAGCGCCAGCAGCGCGGCGATGAAGACACAGGAGGCAGAGAAGGTCATGGCACGCGACGACCAGCTGTTGAACCAGTTGGCGAAGCTGGACAGGCCGCGGTTGAGCTTGGTGTTCTGGCGCGTCCAGGATTGCTGGTCGAGGCGGAAGAACACGTAGATCTTCACCATCGCGCCAACGATCTGGTTGTAATAGAGCAGCGCCGGGTAGGCCGGACCGATGCGGTGGCCGGAGAGCATCAGCAGCAGCGTCAGGATCAGCCGCGTGCTACCGATCCACAGCAGGTAGATCAGCAGGTACATCAGGCTGTACTTGATGCTGGCGATGATCGCCACGCACAGGCCCAGCAGGCAGGTCCACATCGACACGCGCTGGTCGAACAGCACCAGGCTGGTGAAGGCGCCGAGGCGACCCATGCCCAGACGCAGGGCGCGCGAGTTCTGCCGCAGGTTGTTGCCGTACCAGCGGAACATCAGCTTGCGGCTGGCCTTGATGAAGCTCTTCTCCGGCGGGTGCTCGACCGTATTGATCGCCGCATCCGGCACGTAGAAGGTGTCGTAGCCCAGGCGCATCAGGCTGTACCAGCTGGACTTGTCGTCACCGGTGAGGAACTGGAAGCGACCCAGGCGCCAGTGCTCCAAGTGATCGCTTTCCACGTCGCGGATGAACTCGGGGTCGGTCACCACGCTGGCGCGGAACACCGACATGCGTCCGGTCATAGTCAGCACGCGCTTGGAAAGGGCCATCGAGCACATGTTGAGGTGGCGCTGGGCGAAGCGCAGCTTGTGCCATTCGCTCATCAGGTAGCTGCCGCGTACCTCGCAGAACTCGTTGGTGGTCAGCCCGCCGACGTTGGGGAAGAGCTTGAACCAGGGCACGCATTTACGTACCACTTCAGGCTCGAGCACAGTGTCGCCGTCGATCACCGCCACCACCGCATCGCGGTCCGGCATCTGCCGGGAGATGGCGCGAAAACCATAGGCCAGGCCATCACGCTTGCCGGTGCCGGGGATGCGCACGATGTCCAGGGTGACATGCGCCGGCGGCTCGGCCTGAGCCCAGAGGTTCTTGATCAGCAACTCGTCGGAGAGCTCGACGATCGAACACACCACGGTGCACGGATAGCCGCAGTCGATGGCTTCGCGAATCACCGAGCGGTAGACCATGGCGGTGGTCAGCGCCTCGATGCGGAAGCTGGTGACCAGCAGGAACACATGAGAGGGGTCGGCGTCCTTGCCGAGTTTTGTAACCTTGCGGCGGTACCAGGGGTACACCAGGTAAAGGAACAGGCAGCCGCGCACGAAGTGCATGGCGCCCATGGAATAACGCCAGATGCCGACGATGCCGATCAGCAGCAGGAAGTGCCGCGACTCGGGGTCGAACACCGAGCGGGGCAGCGCCAGTGCCAGGAGCATCAGCAGGCTGAGATAGAGCATCCAGCCGCTGGCTTGGTTGAGGCCGTTCTTGAGCTTGTCCATATGCGTCTCCGAGTACCTGCACGCGCTGGGCGCGCAGGTACGTTCGGGTCCTTACCAGCAGATGCCTTCGGCCACGCCATTGCTGGCGTGGGGCATGAAACCGACCAGGTCGATCACCCGCTTGCCGCTTGGCGCCTGCTCGGCCAGCTTGGCGAAACGCTCGTCGCTGTTGCCCAGGACGATGATGTCGGCCTTGGCCACCACGTCGTCCAGGTCACTGTTGAGCAGCGAGGAGACGTGCGGGATCTTCGACTCGATGTACTCCTTGTTGGCGCCGTGGACGCGCGCGTACTCGACGTTGCGGTCGTAGATGCTCAGGTCGAAGCCCTTGCCGATCAGCATCTCGGCCAGTTCAACCTGCGGGCTTTCACGCAGATCATCGGTGCCGGCCTTGAAGCTCAGGCCGAGCAGAGCGACCTTGCGCGAATCGTGACTGGCGATGATGTCGAAGGCCTTCTGGACCTGGGCGGCGTTGCTGCGCATCAGCGAACCGATCAGCGGCGCTTCCACGTCCAGGCTGTTGGCGCGGTAGTTCAGCGCGCGCACGTCCTTGGGCAGGCAGGAGCCGCCGAAGGCGAAGCCAGGCTTCATGTAGTACTTGGACAGGTTCAGCTTGTGGTCCTGGCAGACCACGTCCATCACCTCGCGGCCGTCGACGCCGACTGCCTTGGCGATGTTGCCGATCTCGTTGGCGAAGGTGACCTTGGCTGCGTGCCAGACGTTGCAGGTGTACTTGATCATCTCGGCGACTTCGATGTCCTTGCGGATGATCGGGGCGTCGAGTTCGCTGTAGATGCTTTCCAGCAGATCGCCGGAGGCCTTGTCCAGCTCACCGATGACGGTCATCGGCGGGAAGTCGTAGTCCTTGATCGCGGTGCTCTCACGCAGGAATTCGGGGTTCACCGCCAGGCCGAAGTCGACACCTGCCTTCTTGCCCGAGCAATCCTCGAGAATCGGCAGCACCACGTTCTTGGCCGTGCCCGGCAGCACGGTGCTGCGCACCACCACGGTGTGGCGCTCGTTCTTGTCGCGCATGGCCATGCCGATTTCGCGGCACACGCCTTCGATGTAGTCCAGCTCCAGGTCGCCGTTCTTCTTGCTCGGCGTGCCGACGCAGATGAACGACACATCGCTCTCCAGAACGGCAGTGGCAACATCGGTGGTGCCACGCAGACGGCCTTGGCGCAGACCCTGTTGCAGCAGTTCTTCCAGACCTGGCTCGACGATGGGAGATTTGCCGTTGTTGATCAGGTCGATCTTGTGCGCGGAGATGTCCACGCCAATCACGTCGTGACCCCGTGCCGACAAACAGCCGGCACAAACGGCACCTACATAACCCAAACCGAAGATACTGATTCGCATGGTATTCACCTCGTCCGTTCGATGCAGTTTCAAATACTGGCCTTTTGGCCAAAACTAGTCCGTGAACTTGCTTTTAATGGCGAGCAAGTTCATTCAGGCATAAGTAGAGGGTGGCGCCGGAGTTGGCACCAAGTGCGGGCCGTTATATATAACAGTGGCCCTTTGGTATTGTTGTCTCTGCCTCGCGTGAGGCCTCTAGTTCGGTGCTGTGGCGGGTTGTGCTGTCTCCCTTGGAACTGCATAAACTTTTCTCGGGGTGAAACGCTCCGGCGAAAATCAATCCGCTATCTGGCAGTCTCGGTTGTTGAAAAGTTATGTATTGAAATGTGTTACGGGCTGTATGAGTGGCGGCTCTTTGGGATAGTTCCTACCGTTCGTCCTGAACCTGAACCGGAGCTGAACGAATTTTTTGATCGCAATATAGTGGCAACTTGCAAAATGCACGATGGCACGCGGCGAGTTAACTAACGCGAAACTATCCGATAACTAAGCGACACAATAAGTTCTGCGCGAAGTGCGGCCGCGCTGAAACTGTGATGCCAAAGAGTTTTTTCAGAGGTAAACGCAGCGACTAAGGAATTTTTCTCGGGCGCTGCGCTCGGCGCCCAGCGAGGCGGCCGGCACGGGGAACAAGCGGGAAGGGGGAAATTGCCCAGCGCAGCGGCCAAACCCATGCAGCAACCGATGAGCGGCGCATGGGTTTTGGCCGTTTGGCGATCAGTCCTGCGGATGGTCGCGCAGGAAAACCAGGCTCTCGGCCTTGGAATGTTCGGCCGAGTAACGGTAGCCCTGATAGTCGAAGTCCTTCAGGCCTTCGGGGTTGGTCAGGCGTTCCTTGATCACGTAGCGGGCCATCAGGCCGCGGGCCTTCTTGGCATAGAAGCTGATGATCTTGTACTGACCGTTCTTCAGATCCTTGAACTCGGTGTCGATGATGCGAGCGTTCAAGGCCTTGCGCTTGACCGCGCCGAAGTACTCGTTGGAGGCCAGGTTGAGCAGCACGTCGTCACCCTGGGCGGCCAGCGCTTCGTTGAGCCAGCCGCTGATGCGCTCGCCCCAGAAGGCATATAGATCCTTGCCGCGGCCGTTGACCAGCTTGGTGCCCATTTCCAGGCGATAGGCCTGCATCAGATCCAGCGGGCGCAGCACGCCGTACAGGCCGGAGAGCATGCGCAGGTGCGTCTGGGCGAAGGCGAAATCGTCCTCGGAAAAATCCTCGGCATTAAGTCCGGTATAGACGTCGCCCTTGAATGCGAGCAGCGCCTGCTTGGCGTTGGAGGGGTTGAACGGCCGCTCCCAACTGCCGAAACGCGCGGCGTTGAGCCCGGCTAGTTTGTCGGACAGGCCCATCAGTTCGGCGATCTGCGCCGGGCTGAAGTCGCGCAGCTGCTCGATCAGTTCCTGGGCGTGGTCAAGGTGTTCGGGTTGGGTGAAGTGCGGTGTGGCGGGCGGCGTCTCGTAATCGAGGGTCTTGGCCGGTGAAATCACCATCAGCATGTGCGGAATCTCCAGAAAGCGTGACGGCGATTCTAGAGGTCAGGGATCGGCAAGACCACCTATCGGGGCGATTGAGAGGAACCGATGCGCTGCTGTTGTAGGAGCGAGCTCTGCTCGCGAAGCAGTTGCCAGCATTGAGCAGGGGCGAAGCGTTACCTGCACCTGATTGGCGCGGCATGCTGCAAGAGGGGGCGGGGTAGCGAAGGGAGTGACAGCAGGTTGGATTTCGGACTGTAACGGGGTGCTGGCGGCTCGCCAAGCACTATCTGTCGCGTCTGCAAATAAACCTGCATGACGATAAAAAAACGTTTTTCTGTCATGTGAATTGGAGTAATAAAAAAGCAAGACCGCCGAAACCTGCATACAGGTGGCGGCCATTGGCCCTCACCTTGCTTGCCACCTTTCGGCCCCGACCTGAAAAAGTCGGCGGTCTCTGTCCGGCGCAGCACCGCCCAGGTATTGCGTCGCCTGGCTACTACAAGAAGGTGACCGAGTATGGATGACCACGGACGCTCCAAGCCCACCGCTCCAACCCTCTACGCCCTCGACACCAATGTTCTGATCCACGATCCCAACGCCTTGCTCAACTTCGAAGAACACCACGTCGCCATCCCGATGACGGTGTTGGAGGAACTCGACAAACTGAAATCCGGCAAGCATGGCGTTGCCGCCGAATGTCGCCAGGCCATCCGCCTGATCGATCAGATTCTCGCCGGTGCCGAACCTGAGGACGTCGAGTACGGGGTACCCATCCAGCGCGGCAAGAGCGGCCCCTGCGGTCGTCTTTCCATCCTTATGAGTAAAAGTGCGGCGCCGGTCACCTGGCTGCCGGAAAACCTCAACGACAACAAGATCATCAACCAGTTGGTGGAGCTGAAGTCGCGCAACCCCGGCCTGTCCGTGGTGCTGGTGACCAAGGACATCAACATGCGCCTGAAGGCGCGCGCTTGCGGTATCGACGCCGAGGACTATCACACCGACCAACTGGTCGATGACGTCTCGCTGCTGTCGAAGGGGTATCACGACATGGCCGGCTCGTTCTGGGATCGCGTGAGCAAGGTCGACACCCGTCAGGACCACGGCCGTACCTGGCACCGCGTGCAACTGACCGACAACCTGCCGGCCGTGCACGTCAACGAGTTCATCCTCGATGAGCAGGGCTTCGTCGGCTGGATCAAGGCGATCAAGGGCGATGAACTGGTGATTCTCGACATGCACCAGGAGCCGCTGCTGCACCAGGAAGCCTGGGGCCTGAAACCACGTGACATCCATCAGGCGCTGGCGCTGTTCGCGCTGCTCGACCCGGACATCCACCTGGTCAACCTGTCCGGCGCCGCCGGCTCGGGCAAGACCATCCTGGCGCTGGCTGCGGCCATCGAGCAGACCATGGTCAGCAAGCGCTACCGCAGGATCATCGCTACTCGCAGCGTGCAGGGGCTGGATCAGGAGATCGGCTTTCTGCCCGGCACCGAGGCGGAGAAGATGGAGCCCTGGCTCGGCGCGATTACCGACAACCTCGAAGCGCTGCACATGGAGGACGAGAGCACTCACGGCAGCGTCGACTACATCCTGCAAAAAGTGCCGCTGCAATTTAAGTCGCTGAACTACATCCGCGGGCGCAGCTTCCAGCAGAGCCTGATCCTTATCGACGAATGCCAGAACCTCACCCCGCACCAGATGAAGACCATCATCACCCGTGCCGGCAACGGCTCGAAGGTGGTGTGCCTGGGTAACCTGGCGCAGATCGACACCCCTTACCTGTCCGCGCCCAGCTCGGGCCTGACCTACCTCACCGAACGCTTCAAGGACTTCCCACACGGCGTGCACATCACCCTGCAAGGCGTACCGCGCTCGATCCTCGCGGAGTACGCGGAAACCCACATGTAACCCTCGGGCTGTTAAACACTCGCGCCCCTGCTCGCAAGAGCAGGGGCGTTTTAGTCTGCATTAACGAATCTCCACAAGTCCCGTGGGAGCGGCTTCAGCCGCGATGATCGCGGATAAATCCGCTCCTACAGTCGTGTAGCCGGATACAGTCAGTAGCCCGGGTGAAATCCGGGGATTTTTGCCGCTCTGGCTCCGGATTGCATCCGGGCTACGAAATCCTGACCTGCAGGTTTACAATCGGTCGATTCCCGTCTGGAGCTTTCCCGTGCTGACTCACCTCGATTCCCAAGGCCGCGCGCACATGGTCGACGTCACCGACAAGGCGACCACCTTCCGCGAAGCCACCGCCGAAGCGCGCGTGCGCATGCTGCCCGCCACCCTGCAGATGATCGTCGCCGGCGAGCATCCCAAGGGCGACGTATTCGCCGTGGCACGCATTGCCGGCATCCAGGCCGCGAAGAAAACCAGCGATCTGATCCCCCTGTGTCACCCGCTGATGCTCACCGGCGTCAAGGTCGAACTCAGCGCCGAAGGCGCTGATACCGTGCATATCACCGCGCGTTGCAAACTGTCCGGGCAAACCGGTGTCGAGATGGAAGCACTGACTGCCGCCAGCGTCGCCGCGCTGACCATCTATGACATGTGCAAGGCCGTGGATCGCGGCATGGTCATCGAGCAGGTACGCCTGCTGGAAAAACTCGGCGGCAAGAGCGGTCACTACAAGCTGGAGGAACAAGCATGATCCGCGTGCAATATTTCGCCCGCTACCGTGAAGCCCTGGGCCGTGACGACGAACAACTCAGCGGCGACTTCGCCACCCTCGACGACTTGCGCCTGCACCTGGTCGCCCGTGGCGGCGAATGGGAAGTGCTGGGCGAGCAGAACCTGATGTGCGCGCGCAACCAGGAACTGTGCAGCCTCGACGAACCGCTGGCCGAAGGCGACGAAGTCGCCTTCTTCCCCACCGTCACCGGCGGTTGACGCAGGTACCGTAGGGTGGGCCGGGCGGCGTTCCGTTTCAGCCCACCATCAACCCACCAACTGCCTCTGAAAACTCCCCATCGAACGAGCCCCCATGACCATTCGCGTCCAAGCCCAACCCTTCGACCCCGGCACCGAGCTCAACGCCCTGCATGCCGCCAACCTCGGTATCGGCGCGGTGGTCACCTTCGTCGGCTATGTGCGCGACTTCAATGAAGGTCGCGAAGTCGGCGGCATGTTCCTCGAACACTTCCCCGGCATGACCGAAAAGGCTCTGGGCAAGATCACCGATGAGGCGCGTGAGCGCTGGCCGCTGCTGGGCATCGAGATCATCCACCGTATTGGCCGCCTGGAGCCGGGCGAGCCCATCGTCTTCGTCGGCACCAGCAGCGCCCATCGCCAGGCCGCGTTCGATGCCTGCAACTTCATCATGGATTACCTGAAGACCCGTGCGCCGTTCTGGAAGAAGGAAGACACCAGCGAAGGCCCGCGTTGGGTCGAAGGCCGCTGCAGCGACCAGAGCGCCGCTGAGCGTTGGAAGTAGCAGGGAGTCATGGGGCTGTTACCTGAACCCACCTTCGGCGGGGCGCCATCAACCGCTTGGTGGGTTACGCGGCGCACGGCCTGAAGGCCGGTATTCTGCGCTGCCACCTTTAGTGGCCGCGAAAGCCACATCACGTGTAGGAGCTGGCTTGCCAGCGATGCTTCAAGCGGATCGCCAGCAAGCTGGCTCCTACAAGAGCGGCTTCACGCCAACGCCAGATGCACCCGCAACGCAATCGGCACCAGCATCAGCAATACGCCCAAACCCAGCACGCGTACGCCCCATTCGTGTTCGCGAAAGTTGAAGCCGACTCCCAGCAGCAGAAAGCCGCCGATCAGCAGTATCAACATCAGGTGATAGTGGTCCATGGCGCTTCTCCACTTCGCAGTCCTGATTACAGCTTAGTCCCGCCGTCCGGGTTGGGGCTGATCTGGGGCAATGAAAGTCTGACTCGATTGGCGACAACGTGCGTCTCGATCGGTCGCTGCCTGGCGCCATGGCCTGCTCCATACTGTGCACAGTCATCGTCAAGGATCGTCCATGCGCCTGTTCCTCACCCTCCTGCTCGCCGGCCTGCTAAGTGCGACGCCGCTGCTCGCCGCCGAGCGCCATTTCACCATCCTGCACAGCAACGACTGGCAGTCGCGCCTGCTCGGCTTCGGCCCCAACAATGAATACAGCCCGGCGACGGTGAACGATGACGACACCGTCGGCGGCGTCGCCCGGCTTGCCACATTATTGAATGAACGCCGCGCAGCAGCCGGTGAAGAACCTCTGCTGTTGCTAGATGGCGGCGACTTCACCATGGGCACGCTGTTTCACACCATCGCCCGCGAAATGGGCAGCGAACTGCGCCTGATGAGTGAGCTGGGCTACGACGCCGCGGTGATCGGCAACCACGAATTCGACTTCCGCCCGGCCGGCTTGGCCGCGATGATCAGCGCCGCGCACAAGGCCAAGGGCGACACGCTGGTGCCGCTACTGTCGAGCAACATGCGTTTCGATGCCGCGAGCAAGGCCGATGACAGCCTGCAGGCGCACGTCGAGGCCGGGCGCATCCTGCCGTACAAGCTGATCGAGCGCGGCGGCATTCGTTTCGGTCTGTTCGGCCTGCTTGGCAACAACGCCGTGGCCGTCAGCCCGATGATCAAGCCGGTGACCTTCGCCGACCCGGTCTCCACCGCCAGGGAAACCGTGGCCAAGCTGCGCGAGGAGGGCGCCGAGGTGGTCATCCTGCTCTCGCACATGGGCGTCACCCAGCAGGCCGATGGCAACTGGCGCGGCGAGGAAGTGGAACTGGTCGAGCAGGTGCCGGGCATTGATATCGTCGTCGGCGGCCATTCGCATGTGGCGCTGCCGCAGCCGGTGCTGGTGGGTGGGCGTACCCCGGTGGTGCAGGCTGGTTCCGAGATCCAGTACCTCGGCGAACTGCGCATGAGCCTGGGCGACGACGGCGTGCCGCGTGTGCGCGACTATCGCCTGCACGCCGTCAACGACAGTATCGTCGGCGACGCGACCATCACCGCCAAGGTCGAAGACTTCAAGCAGGTGGTCAGCGAGCGCATGCTGACGCCCAAGGGCTATCGCTTCGACCAGCCGCTGGCCAAGGTCGACCAGAGCCTGGGCCGTGATTTCACCGATCAGACCCTGGCCAACCTGGTCACCGATGCGCTGCGTCATGCCGTCGATGCCGACCTGGCCTTCACCGGCAACGGCACCATCCGCGATGACCTGCTCAAGGGCCGCAATGGCGTGCAGGATGTCTCCGACCTGTTTCGCATCGCCCCGCTGGGCATCGGCCAGTTCGACGACGAACCGGGCTACCCGATGATCAAGGCCTACATCAGCGCGCGCGAAATCAAGTCACTGCTGGAAGTGCTGCTGCTCGCCTATCAACTGCGTGACAGCCAGAGCTATTACCCGCGGGTTTCCGGCGTGCGCTTCACCTACAACCCGTGGCGCGTGCCTTTCGACCGCGTCAGCCGCATCGAAATCGGCGATCCGCACGGCGGCTACCGTGACCTGGATCTGAACGACACGCGCCTCTACAGCATCGGCGCCACCAGCTACGTCGGCAGCTTCACCTGGCTGGTGCCGGACCTGACCAAGGGCCTGCTCAACGTCATCCCCAAGGATGCCGAGGGCCGCCCGCTGCCGCGTATCGAAGATGCCATCATCGACCAGGACCCGGATAAGGAAGGCGTGCAGGAACTCAAGGAATGGCAGGTGCTGCTCGACCATATCCGCAGCCTGCCGGATCTCGATGGCGACGGCCTGGCCGATATTCCCACCAGCGGTGCGGCTGCCGAAGCGCGCATGATCCGCGCGCCCAGCCTGCACCCGGCTGAGCTGTTCCGCCTGGCCGGGCCGATGCAGTGGGGCGCCAGTGCGGTGATCCTGGCCGGCGTGCTGCTGATTCTCTGGCTACTGAGCCGCCCGCTGCGCCGCCGCAGTCAGCGTTAACGTCCGTAGGGTGCGCCGCGCGCACCGAATACGCCGAGATACTGCAACGCTCGCCGCTGAAGCACCTCCCGCGGTTTGGCTCGAGGGGCTTTAGCCATGATGCTGTCACTGCAGAGTTGGTGCGCACGGCGCACCCTACGGTCCGCCACCTTGCCAAGCCTTACGTGCCTCCGTATGGTGCAAAGCCGCCTGATTCGGAAGCTACGCAATGATCGCTCAGCACTGCTCGCTCGGTGACCGCGCACAGCCGGCCAACCTCCACTCAGATAAATGTCGCGTCACCTCATGAACGCACTCAATCATTCGCGCCCGCTGGCGCTGTTCGGCTTGCTGCTGGCCAACCTTTGCTGGTCCGGTAATGCCTTGGTGGCGCGCGCCTTCGCTGGCGAGATCGCCCCGTTCACCCTATCGTTCTGGCGCTGGTGCCTGGCCCTGGCGCTGCTGCTGCCCTTCGTTGCCATGCCGTTGTGGCGTCATCGCGTGGCCGTGCGCACTGCCGGTTGGCGCCTGCTGGTGCTCGGCGGCCTGGGCATCGCCGGCTACAACTCGCTGCTCTACAGCGCGGCGCAGACCACGGCAGCCATCAACATCTCGCTGGTCAATACCTGCCTGCCGCTGGTGACCTTCATCGGCGCCGGGCTGCTGCTCAACGAGTGGCCGGCACGCCGCGCCTGGTGGGGCATGCTGGTGGCGGTGATGGGCCTGGCGGTGCTAATCAGTCAGGGGCAATGGAGCCGCCTGGCCAGCCTGTCGTTCAATCAGGGCGACCTGATCATGCTGTTGGCCGTGGTCGACTGGGCGCTTTACTCGCTGCTGCTGCGGCGCTGGTCGGCGTACCTGCAGCCGATCCCGCCGCTGGCATTGCTGGGCGTGTTCATCCTGCTTGGCGTACCGCTGATTCTGCCGTTCTATCTATATGAACTGAGCCAGGGCGCGCACCTGGCAATCAATGCCGCCAACCTCTCGGCCGTTGCCTACACCGCCGTGTTCGCCTCGCTGCTCGCCTACCTGGCGTGGAACCACGGCATCCGTGTGATCGGTGCGGCCAAGGCGGCGCTGACCAACTACCTGATGCCGGTATTCACCGCGTTGCTGGGGTGGGTACTGCTGAACGAGAGCCTGCAGTTCTATCACTGGCTGGGCGCCGCGATGATCTTCGGCGGCCTGCTGCTGGCCACGCGGCCAGGCAAAACACTGTAGGCGCGGCGGGGTTACACAAACGCAGCAGGCACTGCATCACCCTGTAGGAGCCGCGCCTCGCGGCGAATCGCATGAACACCGCGAAAGCAAAAGCTTCGCCCCGGGGCGGGGCTCCTACGCAGGGCTGTACCGCTTGTTAGCCGCGGGTGGACCACGCCTCGATCCACCTTTCAACGCCGGCGGATGAACAAGGCGTCATCCGCCCTACGGCGATCCCCTCACTCCGGCTTCAACATCACGAAGGCTTCACCGCCTTCTCGGTCGTGCATCAGGATGAACGGCTGCCCGGCGATCATCATCCTCACCGGCACCTTGCGCGGCACCGTGGTGCCGGCATTGATCGCCGCTGCGCTGAGCAACTGGCGAGTCAGGCTGTCATCCTCCTGCGCCTCGCTGGTTACCACGCATTCGTGGCTGACCTTGACCTGAATGCTCAGGCTCTTGTCCGCATTGAAGCCGACGGTGGCGAAGCCCATATCGGTCATCTCGGTGACGCCATGCTGCCGCGCCACGCGATGCGCCTCGGCAAAGCTCGGCGCCGTCTGCAGGCAGATGTCGCGAAAGGCCTGCACCACCGGCGAAGTGACCGGCACCGGCGGCTGCGAGCCCAGGTTGGCGCAGGCGCCGAGAAGACCAGCGCTGACAAGCAAGGCGAACTTTTTCATCACATCATTCCTTAATGAAGGGTGTTCAGGGTTGCTGGCAAAGATCATGCCCCAGCAACTGCGAGGCCAGCCCCTTGGCCAGATAGGTCTCCACCACACGGCCATCGCCGCACTCGGTCTTGTGGCCGATGGCGAAACCAATGGAAAGCAACACGAATAGCGCCAGGCCGATATTCTGGATGGGCGTCATGACAGGGCTCGCTGGGTAAACAATGGGGCAGGATGAAGAGGCGGGCAGGGGATGGCAAGTGCCAACCCCATCGTCAGCACGTCCGCTGATGCAGAGATGTGACTGTTACGGCAGCGTGATGGACAGGTCGCCCAGCATGAAGCGCGCAATGATCATCCAGGCAACCGCACTGATGATGCCCAGTACGCTGTAGCCGACGACGATGCCAATCGCGATCTGCTTCCACAGCCCGGCATGGCGGTTGGGTTCGTTGCGGTAGTGCGTCGGCATATCACGCTCCGCGCGCAGATCGTCGAAATCGTCTCTCGCTCTCAAGGTGTTCTCCTGGTTCATGGGCCAGCGCGCGGCGGCGCTGCAGCCTGCTGGAGGCGGATTTTCCGGCATCGCCTGATAACCTCGCAAGCGCCGTTCGGACTGCTGCAGTACGCGCAACTTCTGGCTGCCGGCTTGCCTGGCTGCCAGTGATTAGTTGAACCGGGTATCGTTCATCACTTTGGAGCAGTTCTATCATGCGCGGAGAGTGGCTTCGTCCACCATGACGCTTGATCGTAAAACAGGAGTTCACATGGATATCGTGCTGCCTCACTTTCCCTATCACAAGGACCCTCTGGTTACTGGCGCTATAAAGGCCAGCGATACGGTTTGCCGTTGCTGCGGGCTGGCACGCGGTTATATCTACGCGGCCTCGGTCTACTCCGGGGAGGAGCTGAGAGACCGGCTTTGCCCTTGGTGCATTGCCGATGGCAGTGCAGCCAAGCGTTTCGAGGCCTCCTTCATCGAACATCACGCATTGGCCGAATCGGGAGTGCCCGACTCCGTGATCGAAGAAATCGACCTTCGCACGCCAGGCTACTTTTCCTGGCAGGGCTCGACTTGGCTGGCGCACTGCAATGATGCTTGCGAGTTTCACGGCGATGCCACTGTGGAGGACGTGCGCCAGGCGAGCACTGCAACTAAGCAGCAATGGATGCAGGATTACGAGCAGGCAGAGAAAGATTGGGAGTGGGCAACCAGAGGCTACCAACCGGGTGGCGACTCGGCGTTTTACAAGTTCGTCTGCAAGCATTGCCAATTGGTCATGTTTGCCTGGGATCTCAGCTAACGGCGGCGATTTTGTTGTCCAGGCAGCAGTCTGGAGCCTGCCCAGGCGCCACAGCCTAACCGCTTGATAAAACGTAAATTTATCGATGATCTGGGGTTGACAGCGGTAGGCGAGACGCGGACAATGCGCGCCGTTGGCTACATAGCTCAGTTGGTTAGAGCGCAGCATTCATAATGCTGATGTCCCAGGTTCAAGTCCCGGTGTAGCCACCATAAATTTCAAGGGGTTAGCGAAAGCTAACCCCTTTTTATTTGCTCCGCTTTTTGTCCCTTTCAGTCGCCCTTGGAACGAAGCTGGCTCAATACCGCTTCGCGTGAAGGTAATGGGCGTTCCACATCGGCAGGCGTGACCTGAAAGCCCGCCAAGCGCAGGCTGGCGATGTAGTTGGAACGACGCACCCTGGCGAAGTAGGCCTTTTTGATCTGCAAAGATGGGTGCGACATGACGCTACCTCTATCGACGGTGACAATCGCTTCAGCAATCAGGCGAACGCCAGTTTGCCAACCTGTTTGAGGTCTACGTGCTGACGGGCGATCCACAGATCATAAGCATCCTGCATGGCCAGCCAGCTTTCCGGCGAGCGCCCCAGTGCCACTGACAGGCGCAGGGCCATTTCCGGTGTTACACGGCTACTGCCTTTGAGTACACGACTGAGTGTCGAGGGTGCTACGCCTAGCTTCTCGGCCAACTCACGGCCGCTAATGCCGTTGGGCTCTAGGTAAATATCGGTGATGAACTCACCGGGATGGGGTGGGTTGTGCATGTTCATCAGTGGTAATCCTCATAGTCCAGGACATAAGCGTTTCCGTCGCGAAACTCGAACGTCAGCCGCCAGTTGCCGTTCACTGTGAAAGAGCTGATGAAAATCCTTCACCCCTAGCCGTCAGGCCACGTCCGCCAGCAAACTTTCATAGGGGATGCGTAGGCCGTCATGCAGGCGTCTGATCATCGCCAGGCTCAATTTTCGCTTGCGGTTCAATACTTCGGAAACTCGGCCACTGGAGCCATTGAATGGCTCGAGGTCGCGCGGCGTCAGGTCATTGCTGATCCATGCGAAATTTGATGGCTTCGATAGGGTCGGACGGCGGCATCGGCGCGTGCTCGTCTTCGTACTTGCTCACAAGCAGAGCCAGCACTTCGAGTTCATCACCTTCAGGCGTACCGATCTCTGCGCCCCACAGTTCGTCAATGCGTGCCATCGAAGCTGTGTAATCCTGCTCGGTGCGAATGGGCTTGATGGTCATCAGACAGTCTCCGCGTCAACTTGGTCGTACTGGGCGTGTAGGTCAACAAAGCGGGTTAACACCTGCATTTACCGGATTGATCAGCTCGCTATCTGTAGTGGCTCAATGGCCTGCTCGATGGCTGCGCCAGACTCGGCATAAGTTGCCGCCAGGGCATACTCAGTCTGCAAGTTCATCCAGAATTGAGCTGAGGTATCGAAGTAGCGGCCTAGCCGAATAGCCGTATCGGCGGTGATGCCACGACGCTCCCGCACGATGTCATTGATGGTCGGCGCCGACACATGCAGAGCGCGAGCCAGTGCGGCTGGGGGTCATGCCCAGAGGTTCAAGGAACTCTTCGCGTAGCACTTCGCCAGGGTGAACGGGGCGCATGCTCGTGATAGCCATAGTGGCACCTCCTAGACAGTCGTCGCGGGCTATATGGATCTGAAACCTGGTAGGCCATTCGCAGTACGCCATGCTTTGATAAACACAAGTGCTCCTTCAGGGCTGTCATCTACGCCAGGTTCTGGATGAAAAATGATGTCGGTGCCTTTGGGGTGCTCAGCTAGTCTAACGACCTCATGCACTGCATCGTCGTACTCGTCCGGGGTGGGAAAGTCTGCATCGAATACCTTACGCAAAAGCTCCAGGAACTCGCTCTCACTGTAGTCTTGTAGTTGAGTTTTAATGGTGATTTTCTTTGAGCCTGTCATAAGTGTCAGGCAGCTATGTGGACTTGAAACCGGGGAGACCATTAGCAGCGCGCCAAGACTTTACTTTTTGCGTGATGCGCTCTGGGGTGCACTCGGCATCAGACTCGCAATAGTAGATCAAATCCGTTCCATCTGGATGCCCCGTAATCTCTCGGAATTGATCCAGTAGAACATCAAGTCGATCATCTGTTTCCGCTTCATTCTCCCTGAAAATATCTTCCATGAATGCGATGAACTCTGCCTCTGTGTAGTCGGCGAATTGACGTTTCATTATTGTTACTTTCCTTCTGTCTTATGTATCTCTATGTGCCTTTTAGCGGTGACAACCCTAAGGTTGTCGACGTTATAAACTTCTCCGCCTTCGGATATTTTCTCGACATGATGTAGTTCGTAGGTGGTTCTTCCTCCAACACGATCCTTCTCTCGTAATTTGGCAGCTTTCCCCGCAAGCATACGTTTGCGATTAGCGGAGATGAACTGGTTCGAGAGCGTCGCGTCCGTACCTACGGTTTTCCAGAACCTCTTACGGAAGGAATCGAAGCTGCTGAACTGCTTCCCCCGCAACTGATCGGCAATCTGTGACGGGATAGGTGCCCCGAGTTCCCGGCCAGCATTCTCCAGCCAGATGCCTGTTACATCCTGCCCTTGTCCGGTGACGACGCCAGGCTCGTGACGCAGGCTCAGCGCTATGTAAATCGGCTGAATATCGGTGCTGGGGAACCAGATGATCGCATCCTGGTACTCCGGTGGATGCACGGGGTTGACCAGGATCTGGTCGGACTTTTCGGTTGGCGGGTAGATCCATACGCTCGGCAGCTTGGGTGCTCCCTCCAACGCAGGGATGCCCAGTACTTCGTTCGGATTGGCTGCAGGCGTCCAGATAAGCTCGATGCCCTGGCCAATGTCGGCGACGAACTGGTCGCCCCGGGGTACGGCTGCGATAACCGGTACATTCTCCCAGTCGGTTTTGCCTCCCGTGTAGAAACCATAGAGGTTGACCGAACCATCAGGCAGATGCTTGATATGCAGCCTTGCACGGGTTCGCCCCATATCGAGCGCAGCGTACTGCTCGCGAGTGTAAAAGGCGCTATCCGGGGCAAGACTGTTATTGGGCAGTAGCATGGCAATGCTGCCCAGCGCCGTACCGGCGACAACGCCTGCTGTGGCCATGCCACCGCTCAGCGCCAGGGAAATGTTGCCGCCCAGACGCGCGGCTAACGCTGTTCCCGATGTGGAGCCGCCGACCAGTTGCAGCGGCGTAGCCGTTGCTGCAAGCGTGCTCCCGGTGGCGAGCACTGCCCATTCCCCGTAGCTCTTCAATGACTCCAGCGGGATGAAGTTTCCAGGTTGCTGATGATCAATGACGCCGTCGGGCAGATTGCAGGATTTGGCGAAGACGCAGCCTGCTGACCTGGGCTCCATGCGCGGAGGTTCAGGAGGTTGTTCTACGACAAGAAGGCGCGGAGGTTGGTGGTCGAAATCACCGTTATAGGGTTCTGGCTCCGGGGCAGGCCGCTCATGCCTGTTGTTGGGTACATAGCCGCTCATCTTCGATCCCTCGAATGGATATGACTTGGCCTGGCAATCCTACCGTGGTGTTTGCATGCGATGCCCCAGCATTGCTGTTTAATGGCCTGAAACTTGACCCAGTAAGCATTTAGGTGGGGCGATGATGCGCAATGTCGAGCCATGGCGCGCCAACCTAGTCGGCTTTACCGGCTTTTGCGATGGAGTCATCGATATCGGCTCGAACAGTGGGTTCGTCTTGTCGCCTACGTATGGCTTCGGCCAAACGGGTATCGTCGATCATTTGCAGCATGGCCTCGTACCGTTCAGTGGGAACGGCATAGAAGACAGGTGCATTGTGATCGAGGATCACCACCGTCTCGCCGCTGCATTCGTGAAGGGTACCTATTGGGTCTTTTTTGAAGTCAGCCAGCGATGCGGCGGTATCGGCCAGTATTCGGCAGGTCTTGGCCTTGGGCGGTTCGATAAAGAGTGCTTCACGTAGCATCTGCCGCACTTCCTCTGTCATCGAGCGCCCATTGCGGGCTGCCTGGGCGCGTAAGCGTTGCTTGAGGTCGTCGTCGATGCGGATGGTCAGGTTAGCCATTAGCGCCACCAGCGCTGGAGCAGGGCACGCAACGAGCGCTCGCCGGGTGGTGAGGGCGGGGCGAAGCGCGGCATATCGCGTAGGGCGATCCATAGATCGCCTTGCCATTCCAGCAGGCAGATGCGCTGGCGATCCCAGGCCATCAGCGTGCGCTTGGGTTCCTGTGCGCGATGCTCCCAGGCGTCGCGCAGAGCGGGCAGCGCTTCATGAGTGAGCCAGCGGCGCAGGCTGCGATTCTCGGGATGGCTGAAACGGCACAGGGCGCGGTAAAGCGCGGATTCGCTGAGTACCTGCACAGGCTCCGCATCGCCTTGGCGAGTACAGAAGATCACCGTGCGCACCTGGTCGTTATCCATCAGCCGGCAGATCCGCTCCGGATGGCTGTGCCCCATCAACAGGCCGAACTCCTTGGCGCAGACCCAGGGCTGGCGGTCGATCATCACGCCACGCAGCGGGCGGTTGTGGCGCATCAGCAGCAAGGGGACATAGCTTTCTTCCATAAAGGCCTCCAGTCAGCGGCTTGTATTGCTTGGAAGATAGAGGCGAGGACGGCCCATCTTCACGCTGGGGATGGTGCCGCTCTGCATCCAGGCGATCACGGTGTCGGTAGAAACACCGTTCATGGCAGCGAAGGTTTCCTTGCTGCAGGTGAGGGCGTTACGGCAGTCGAGGTAGATGACACGTTTGCCGTCTACATCGAAGCTGACATCGAAAGGAGGTTCGTTCAGGTGCTGAGTAGTCATTGCCTATCCCTGCCTATGAAATGCTCATAAACTGTGGTTAATGGGTGCTTGCCACCTAAAATATTTAGGTTGCGAGCGAGAGCTTACGGATAAACTATTTAGGCGTAAATAGTTTAGGTGGATTCGGCGTATACAAATTGGGAATAAGAGAAGAGCGAGTTAGAACGCTTGTGCGTCACTTGACCCCTTCGCTGGTGGCCAAGAGCACTGGCATTGATAAGGCGCGCTGGGGCACCGTTGCTCACAATCAGAAGGTGAAGGTGCGCCTGGAAGACCTCGATGCTTTGATTGAGGCGTTCCCCGAGTACGAGCTGTGGCTATGGAAAGGAGAGGTTGACCCTAGCCAGGGCCAAGTCAGTCCGGCTTACGCCGAAGCAGACCTAAAATTGGCAGGGCAAGAAGCGGGCAGCAGGTAACAGCGGAAGTGGCCCGGCGATGGTTCAGCCGAACAACGTGACTCCAGGGAGAAGGACATGGGAAACATCATCGACATGGCGAGCTTCGAGCACCTGCGCCGATCAAACTCCGATGACCGCTACACGTGCCCGAAGACCAACATAACTTCCCCTACATCTACAAAGTGCTGGTGCCGGACGGCGATCTAGTGGATGACGTGCCGGTCTTCATCGGCACCTACAGCACAGAATACCGACTCAAAGAGCCATCGAGCCTGGAGCAACTTCCAGGCTTCCCGCCTTTGACGGCGACAAAGATAAGCACGCTCGATGCTGCCGATGAAATCTATCTCGACGTAATCCACTTCACCAATAAAGACAAAGCTTTAGGCTTCAGGCAGGCCTGCGGACATCTGGGTATAGAGCCGGAGCATGTGCGCTCGTTTAAAGATCAACAGGGTGTGTTCCTGTTATTGCGTAGAGTTGATGCACCCAAGAAGGCGAGGCACATTATTTATCGCAGCGCCGACGTTCAATACATTCAGTCCCTAGGGTGCGAAATGGAGTGCGAGTACGTAGCTGCATTCAATGAGTTAGGGCAAATAATTCCTTGTGGAATATTAGACGATTCACTGTGCGAGGAATAAAAATGGTCAGTGAGTTATGTGATAAATGGCTTGGGCGCATGAGCCATGCTTCGCAGGTATTGCTTTGCGTCTTCAGTGCGTGGGCTTTGTATTATACCGTTATTCCTTTGTATAAGATTGCGACTCTTGAAGAGAAAATTGCACAGCGAGAAAGTGAGTTAGAAGTTAAGAATCTTGAGCTGAATAACGCTAGGGTTGCGATTGAAGAGGCTAAAGTTGAGCTGTATGTGATTAGAAGGGATGACTATCTAAGAAAGATGGTTGTGGGTGATTTGCTCGAATGTACAGAGCCTCAGTTGTTTAGAATGGTTTCAGAAGGCGAAGAATTTGATCCGTATAAGATAGTTGTTGAGAGGTTCTACTCTCGCTGCATAAATGAATCATTGAATCGCCCCGGGTTTCGTGGAGGCTGTTTCGTTTAAGTCAGGCCGCTATGGCCTGACCTGTTTGTTGCTGGTGGAAGTTTGCCTCAGCCTCCGCAGGCGGGATATACCCGATTGAGCTCAACAGCCGCTGGTGGTTGTACCAGTGCACCCATTTCAAGGTCGCCATCTCAACAGCTTCGCGGCTCTTCCATGATTGACGGTAAATCAGCTCGGCCTTGTACAGTCCGTTGATGGTTTCGGCCAAGGCGTTGTCGTAGCTATCGCCCTTGCTGCCAACCGAAGGCTCAATGCCGGCCTCTGCCAGCCGCTCGGTGTAGCGAATAGAGACGTACTGGCTGCCACGGTCGCTGTGATGAATCAGTCCACCGGCACGGTGTGGCTGGCGGGCGTACAGGGCCTGCTCCAGGGCATCCAGTACGAAGTCGGTCTTCATGCTGCTACTGACTCGCCACCCCACGATGCGCCGCGCAAAGACGTCGATCACGAAGGCCACATACAGCCATCCCTGCCAGGTCGACACGTAAGTGAAATCCGACACCCACAGCTGGTTGGGGCGGTCGGCCTGGAATTGGCGCTGGACACGATCCAGCGGACAGAGCGACTTGTCTCCGGCCACCGTTGTCCGCACGACCTGACCGCGCCTTATGCCCTGCAATCCAGCTCGACGCATCAACCGTTCCACCGTGCATCTGGCTGCCTCGATACCTTCTCGCCGGAGCTGCTTCCAAACCTTCACCGCGCCATAGCACTGCATGTTGGTGTCCCACACGCGCTGGATCTCCAAGCTCAACGCCTCATCGCGCTGAGCACGGCAACAACGCAGTGCCGGATTACGCAGTTGGGCCGCATGTCTGCGGTAACCGGACGGGGCGATCTGCAAGACACGGCAGATCGACTCGACCCCGAGACGGTCACGGTACTGATCGACAAAAGCCCTCAGGACTTGGTGCGGCGGTCGAGCTCCGCCTGGGCAAAATACGCACTGGCCAGACGCAGAATTTCATTGGCCTTACGCAATTCCCGGTTCTCCCGCTCCAACGCCTTGATGCGTTCACGCTCTTCGGTGGTCGGGCCTGGACGCTGACCTGCGTCGGTCTGATGACGGCGAATCCAGCCATGCAACGTTTGCGCTGCACAGCCAATCTTCGGCGCGATGGCTTCAATGGCGGCCCACTCGGAGGAGTAGTCGTTCAAATGCTCCAGAACCATGCGCACGGCACGTTCACGGACTTCAGGGGAGTAGGTCGTAGTCTTTCTCATGGTCTCATCTTCTCAAGAGTTGAGGCCTCCACGAAACCCGGGGCGATTCATATGGACTATAGCGGTAGAGTTCATTCCGAAATACTAAAGCTCAGATCGATAAAATGGCCTGGCTAGCGGGGAAAGGAGCGGACTTGTTCGCTGCTGGAGAAATATCGCGGACAGAGGCTTTAGTAATTCACAACGGTAAATCTATCCAGTAACTTGTTTTTTTGTCGGCATGGCGAGCAAATAATTGCATCGCAGGCTCTGGGGGCTAGATGTCATATGGGTGAAGCTGATGAAGTCCCGCCGGACGTGCTGTTGGGGCTGTTATCAGTGGCCACATAAGGCTTCGCGATAAAAGAGAAATTCTATTGATATTAAATCCCATCAAGCTCTTTGGATAGCTTTATTGACTCGGAGATGATTCCTTCTACTGTTATAACTCCTGAATTGTGCTTAATTCGCTCAATTGTTGAGCGGGGAGTAGATAGATCTATACGTACGTTCAGGTCGCCATCAGAGTCAATTGTCTTTTCCATATTCTCGATTAAGTAGCTGTCTAGCGTCCATCCACCTAAAACGGCATCAATATTCCTGTCCAAAATATCTTTTCTTTTTTCTCCAGATAGGTAGGATACAAGGTCTTTATGCATCGCACTTTTCTGCCATGCTTCTTTAATAGATTCCCCAATTGTATTCTGAAGAATCCAGAGGCCTACTGCTGTTAAAGAGACAGTAAGTGTGACACTGCCTCTCTCTAATTTCTGGATATAGTAAGCTTCTATGTGGCTTGCCTGCCCCCTGATACGGTCACGCATAGACTGCCGTTGCGGAGGGGTAGCATCAAAGCTGTTTATAAGGTAAATGGCTTCTTGATATTGAATTTCGCGCAGAACAGCAGATATTTTCTTTAGAAGGGACCTAAAGGTTCTGTCGGAAAGAAGATCTAGATCGGGATGGTAAAATACAAAATTTACATTATTCATTTTGTTTGGGGCTGGAGTTCAGGCTTCTACATGAGTAGTAGAATTTTTTCGAAGGTTTCGAGGAGTCATCGCTCGAGATGAGCTCATCCTGAGTGACGCAGCGGCCCTGAACCGCACAGCCATCTCCATTCTAGGTTTGGAAAAAGTAGTAGTCAATTTTCGTAGATTAGGAACAGCTCAGCCTCATCCTTCGACTTCTAGCGGAAATACTCAGTGAGAGGGCCAGTGGGGCATGCGTACAGCTTCCCTGCGAGAAAGGGTGTGCGGGTCATTATAGAAGTGCCACGCTTTAGACGCAGAGGTGTCCCCTTTAGACCTCAAAACACCATGTAATGGATACTAGCCAATAGCCGGCACCAGCGAAAGCCCCGTTTTTACAGGCTTCCAGCTTCTACCAAGGGAGGTGGCGCTTTTTCATAATGCCCAGTTCGCCCCAACCCCAACCCAACAATCCCTCACCCCAAAAACAACAAAACCCCGCCGAAGCGGGGTTTTGTTTATGCACTGCTTACACCGATCAAACGTTAAAGCGGAAGTGCATCACGTCGCCGTCCTTGACGATGTAGTCCTTGCCTTCCAGGCGCCATTTGCCAGCTTCCTTGGCGCCGGCTTCGCCCTTGTACTGGATGAAGTCGTTGTAGGCGATGACTTCGGCGCGGATGAAGCCTTTTTCGAAGTCGGTGTGGATCGCAGCAGCCGATTGCGGGGCGGTGGCGCCGACCTTGACGGTCCAGGCGCGGACTTCCTTCACGCCTGCGGTGAAGTAGGTCTGCAGGTTGAGCAGCGAGTAACCGGCGCGGATCACGCGGTTCAGGCCCGGCTCTTCCATGCCCATGGTTTCGAGGAACATCTGCATTTCTTCGAGATCGTCCAGTTCGGCGATCTCGGCTTCGATCTTGTTGCACACCGGCACGACGATGGCGCCTTCTTCTTCGGCGATGGCTTTTACCACGTCGAGGTGCGGGTTGTTCTCGAAGCCGTCTTCGGCGACGTTGGCGATGTACATCACCGGCTTGGTGGTGAGCAGGTGGAAGGTCTTGGCCAGGCGCTTCTCGTCGTCACCCAGATCTTTCAGCAGGCTGCGCGCCGGCTTGCCTTCGGTGAGGTGGGGGATGAGCTTTTCCAGCAGCGCCTTCTGCGCCACGGATTCCTTGTCGCCGCCCTTGGCGGTACGAGCCACGCGCTGCAGTTGTTTCTCGCAGCTGTCGAGGTCGGCCATGATCAGTTCGAGGTCGATGATCTCGATGTCGCGCTTGGGGTCGACGCTGTTGGCAACGTGGATGACGTTGTCGTCTTCGAAGCAGCGCACTACGTGGGCGATGGCGTCGGTCTCGCGGATGTTGGCGAGGAACTTGTTGCCCAGGCCTTCACCTTTCGACGCGCCCGCTACCAGGCCGGCGATGTCGACGAATTCCATGGTGGTGGGGATGACCTTTTCGGGCTTGACGATCTCGGCCAGGGCATCCAGGCGCGGGTCGGGCATGGGCACGATGCCGCTGTTCGGCTCGATGGTGCAGAAGGGGAAGTTCTCCGCCGCGATGCCGGATTTGGTGAGGGCGTTGAACAGGGTGGACTTGCCGACGTTGGGCAGGCCGACGATGCCGCAGTTGAATCCCATGATGTGTCCCTCGGGGGAAAGGTGGTTACTTGGTGGCCTTCTGGCTATGCAGTTTGCGCATGGCCACGGTCCAGTCGCCGGCGAGTATTTCCGGCAGGACGTCCAAGGCGAAGTCGATGCTCTTGTCGAGCAGGTCCTGTTCGCTGCGTGGGGCGCGTCCGAGCACGTAGCCGGATACCAGGCTGGCGTGCCCCGGATGGCCGATGCCGAGCCGCAGGCGATGGAAGTTATTCTGGTTGCCGAGCTGGGCGATGATGTCGCGCAGGCCGTTGTGCCCACCGTGGCCGCCGCCCTGTTTGAGCTTGGCGACGCCGGGTGGCATGTCGAGTTCGTCGTGGGCCACCAGGATTTCTTCGGGCTTGAGCTTGAAGAAATTGGCCAAGGCCGCCACGGACTGGCCGCTGCGGTTCATGTAGGTGGTGGGGATGAGCAGGCGAACTTCGCGCCCCTGGTGAACGAACTTGCCCACCAGGCCGAAATATTTGCGATCGACGCTGAGGTTGACGCGCTGGCTCTCGGCCACGCGCTCAACGAAAAGGGCCCCTGCATTGTGCCGGGTCTGGTCGTATTCGGGGCCGGGGTTACCCAGGCCAACGATCAGTTGTACGGCAGTCATACAGGAGCCCTTTTGAGGAAATCGCCCGGCGTGATCGCCTGCCGGGCGGGTTCCGCGCTGCGATTACTCGGCAGCGCCTTCTTCGTCTTTAACGCGGCTGGCGTGGATGTTGGAGACAGCCAGGTCGTTACCGTGAGCCAGAGCAACCAGCTCAACGCCTTTCGGCAGCTTCAGGTCGGACATGTGGACAGTCTGGCCAACTTCCACGGCAGCCATGTCGACTTCGATGAATTCCGGCAGGTCTTTCGGCAGGCAGGAAACTTCGACTTCGCTGATGGTGTGGGAGATCTCGCCACCTTGCTGCTTCACGCCAACGGCGGTTGCTTCGTTGATGAAGTGCAGGGGTACGTGGGCGGTCAGTTTCTGGCCGGCTACGACGCGCTGGAAGTCAGCGTGCAGAACGAAGCCTTTGGCCGGGTGGCGCTGCAGGGCTTTGATCAGAACGTTTTCTTTGGTACCGGCAACGTCCAGGCTCAGGACGTGGCTGAAGGCAGCTTCGTTTTCCAGCAGCTTGGCCAGGTCTTTGGCCAGCAGGCTGATCGATTGCGGGGCTTTGTCGCCACCGTAGATCACGGCAGGCACCATGGACACGTTACGACGCAGGCGGCGGCTCGCACCTTTCCCCAGGTCGGAACGCACTTCGGCATTCAGGGCAAATTCAACAGTCATTTCACATCTCCAAAATAACCAAACCGCCTTGTGGCTTGCGACCAGCCTCGGGCGGTAGGGCAAAAAGCCCCGCACGAGGCGGGGCAGTGTGATCTGGCCAGTTCCGCTTAGCGGAACATGGCGCTGATCGATTCTTCGTTGCTGATGCGGCGAACCGCTTCGGCGACGACCGGGGCGATGTCGAGCTGGCGAATACGCGAGCAGGACTGCGCCGCAGCGGACAGCGGGATGGTGTTGGTGACCACCAGCTCGTCCAGGACGGAATTCTCGATGTTCTCGATGGCGCGGCCGGACAGCACCGGGTGGGTGCAGTAGGCGTAGACCTTGGCGGCGCCGCGCTCTTTCAGCGCTTTGGCGGCGTGGCACAGGGTACCGGCGGTGTCGACCATGTCGTCGACCAGGATGCAGGTACGGCCTTCGACGTCACCGATGATGTGCATCACTTCGGACTGGTTGGCCTTCTCGCGACGCTTGTCGATGATAGCCAGGTCGACGCCCAGGCTCTTGGCCACGGCGCGAGCACGTACGACGCCACCGATATCGGGGGAGACGATCATCAGGTTGTCGAAGCGCTGGTCTTCGATGTCATCGACCAGGACCGGGGAGCCGTAGATGTTGTCCACCGGGATGTCGAAGAAGCCCTGGATCTGGTCAGCGTGCAGGTCGACGGTCAGCACGCGGTCGATACCGACCACGGTGAGCATGTCGGCAACCACTTTGGCGCTGATTGCCACGCGCGCGGAGCGCGGACGGCGATCCTGGCGAGCATAACCGAAGTAGGGGATGACTGCAGTGATGCGAGTCGCCGAGGAACGGCGGAAGGCGTCGGCCATCACTACCAGTTCCATCAGGTTGTCGTTGGTGGGTGCACAGGTCGGCTGAATCAGGAAGACGTCCTTACCGCGAACGTTCTCGTTGATTTCGATCATGACTTCGCCGTCGGAGAACTTACCGACCGAAGCATCGCCGAGGGGAATGTGCAGCTGACGAACGATCCGTCGCGCCAGATCGGGGTTTGCGTTCCCCGTGAAGACCATCATCTTGGACACGCGCAGTACCTGCCGGCTGGGGGTATACCTGGATGGGTATGGAAAATGGCAGGGGCGGCTGGATTCGAACCAACGCATGCCAGGATCAAAACCTGGTGCCTTACCGCTTGGCGACGCCCCTATATTCTGTGTTGAATGCTTGTTGACTCGGTTCTTGATGCCTCCCGAGGGAGGTTATGGCAGGGGCGGCTGGATTCGAACCAACGCATGCCAGGATCAAAACCTGGTGCCTTACCGCTTGGCGACGCCCCTGTATCGTATAACCGAATGCTGAGCATTCACTTCTTGGCCAATGCTTGGAGCCTGCGGTGCAGCATCGAGATGTTGCGACCTTGAGCGACAAAGCTCGGCAGAGTGCCTGGAAGTTGGCGGGCGACTTTATCAGCATCGTCCCGATTTGGGAAGCTCCCAAATATGCAAGCTCCAGTGCCGGTCAATCTAGCTGAAACAAATTTGTTCAACAAGATCAAAGCGTTACGAACTTCAGGGTAACGCTTCTCTACAACCGGCTGGCAGTCGTTTCGACCACCCCCCGCAAGAAGGCTGCGAACTTTAATGGGCGGCGTATCGCGTGTCAACTCGGGCGAGCCGAAAACTTCTGCTGTGCTGACAAAGACTTGCGGTACTACGACGAGGAACCAGGGCTCGTCGAGTTCGACTGGGGTCAAGCGTTCGCCAACGCCTTCGGCGAAGGCCGCGCGGCCGCGCACGAATACCGGTACATCGGCGCCCAGGGCCAGGCCCAGTTCGGCCAGGCGCTCTTCGCCCAGTTGGGTTTGCCACAGGTGATCGAGGCCGAGCAGGGTGGTGGCGGCATCCGAGCTGCCACCGCCGATGCCGCCGCCCATGGGCAGGCGTTTGTCCAGCCAGATATCGGCGCCGAGCTGGGTGCCGCTGGCTTCCTGCAGCCTTTTGGCTGCGCGCACGATCAGGTTGCTGTCATGTGGCACGCCGTCGATGGGCGTGTGCAGACGGATTTCGCCATCCTGACGCAGGCTGAAGCCGAGCTCGTCGCCGTGGTCGAGAAACTGAAACAGCGTCTGCAGCTCGTGATAGCCATCGGCGCGGCGGCCGAGGATGTGCAGCATCAGGTTGAGCTTGGCGGGGGCGGGCAGGATCAGTTCGGCGTGGCTGGGGATGGCGGTCATGGTCGGGGCAGGGGCATCGTCGTGAGGCATGTGGCGATTGTATTCGGGAAATGCATCGGCAGGTGCGTCAGAGGAGCATCGCGGCTGAAACGGATGCCGCCCAGCCGCTCCTACAAAAACGCTGCCTCCCCCTGTAGGAGCGGCTTTAGCCGCGAAATGCTCCGTTCGTAGCCCGGATGCAATCCGGGGCGTGGTGGCGATGCTTCCCGGATTTCATCCGGGCTACGGCTGTGTGCGCGAAACCTGTAGGAGCGAGCTCTGCTCGCGAAACGGTTGGCGCTTATCAGGTTGAGCTTGGCCGGGGCGGGCAGGATCAGTTCGGCGTGGTTGGGGATGCCGCTTTTCCATCCACCAGCTGTGTGCTGTGGAAGGCGCTGGACAAGCTGTCGCGGCTGAAGCCCCTCCCACAGAGAATGTGGTCGCTGGCAGGTGCGTCTAGAGGAGCATCGCGGCTGAAACGGAGTGCCGCCCAGCCGCTCCTACAAAAACGCTGCCTCCCCTGTAGGAGCGGCTTTAGCCGCGAAATGCTCAGTTCGTAGCCCGGATGCAATCCGGGGCGTGGTGACGATGCTTCCCGGATTTCATCCGGGCTACGGCTGCGTGCGCGAAACCTGTAGGAGCGAGCTCTGCTCGCGAAGCGGTTGGCGCTTATCGGGTTGAGCTTGGCCGGGGCGGGCAGGATCAGTTCGGTGTGGCTGGGGATGCCGCTTTTCCATCCACCAGCTGTGTGCTGAGGAAGGCGCTGGACAAGCTGTCGCGACTGAAGCCCCTCCCACAGAGAATGTGGCCGCTTACTGCCCCAACTGACGCGGCTGCCAGTCCTTGATCACCAGGGTCACTTCCAGGTCCTGGCCGTAGAGCTTCAGGCGCTCCGGCAGGGCGTAGCCGTTCTGCTCGGTGTAGCGCTGGTATTCGACCTTCCAGCCGTCCTGTTCCAGCTGCGCCAGGCGGCTTTGGCCATCGAGGGTGATGCGGCTGCGGCTGTCCGGGGCGGGCAGGCCGCGAATCCACCAGAGCAGGTTGGACACCGGCAGGTCCAGGCGCAGTTGCTCTTGCAGCAGTGCTTCTGGCGATTCGGCGCGGAAACGGCCGCGGTTGGATACTTCCAGCAGGATGTCACCCGGGCGACCGGTCAGGCGGGCGGCGCCGCCACCTAGCGGGCCGGACAGGCGAATGTCGTAGTAATCCTGGCGCTGCAGCCAGAACAGGGTGGCGCTGCCGGAATCCTGCGGGGCGCGGATGCCGATCTTGCCGTTGATCTGCCAGCCGTCGAGCTGAGTGATCTGCTCTTTGTGGGCTTTCCACTGGGCCGGGTCGCCCTGGCCTTCCAGCGCTTCGTGCGAGGTGAGGCCGGCGCAGCCGGCGAGCAGGGCGATAAGGCTGAATACGAGTAGGTGACGAAGCATCAAAGAGTCTCGGAACCGGTCAGGCGCAACAGCGTGTCACGCAGAATGGGGCTATCGGGCGTTTCGCTGAGGGCGTCGCGCCAGATACGTCGGGCTTCGCGCTGTTTGCCCTGGGCCCAGAGCACTTCGCCGAGGTGGGCTGCCACTTCATGGTCGGGGAATTTCTCCAGGGCCTGACGCAGCAGGCGTTCGGCCTCGTCGAGGTTGCCCAGGCGATAGTTGACCCAGCCGAGGCTGTCGAGAATCGCCGGGTCGTTCGGGTTGAGCTGGTGCGCTTTCTCGATCAGCTCGCGCGCTTCTTCATAACGCGTGGTGCGGTCGGCCAGGGTGTAGCCGAGGGCATTGAGCGCCATGGCGTGTTCCGGCTCGCGCTTGATGATGTAGCGCAGGTCGGTTTCCAGCTGGGCCAGGTCATCGCGCTTTTCCGCCAGCATGGCGCGGGTGTAGAGCAGGTTCAGGTCGTTGGGGTACTGCTCCAGGCCGTCGTTGATCACTTTCCAGGCCGTCTCGACCTGGCGGCGATTGCTCAGACCTTCGGCTTCGATCAGGTACAGCTGGATGGCGTAATCGGGCTGCGCGTCGCGGGCCTGGGCCAGGCGTGCGCTGGCTTCTTCGCTGCGTTGTTGGGCGAACAGCAGTTCGGCCTGGCGTTGCTGGGCCGGCAGGTAATCGTTGCTCGGGCCGACCAGGGCGTATTCCTGCAGGGCGCTGTCGGTATCGTTCAGCGCCTCATAGGCGCGACCGAGGTTGTAGTGCGCGGCATCGACATGGCTGCGACGTTCGACCAGCTCTTCCAGGTAGACGATGGCCTCTTCCCAGGCCTCGGCTTCCAGGCACACCAGGGCCAGGGAGAAACGCAGGTCGTCGTCGTTGGGGTTTTCCTGCACCAGCTTGGAGAACTCGCCCTTGGCGTCGTCGAGGCGATCCTGCTCGACCAGCAGGCGCGCGTAGGTCAGGCGCAGGCGTTTGTCTTCGGGGTGCTTGCGGATGCCTTTCTGCAGCAGCGGCAGGGCCTCGTTGCCACGGTCGAGGCTCTGCAGCAGGCGGGCGCGCAGCAGGATCGGCGACACCTCGTTGCTGCTCGCTTCGCTGTCTTCGAGCAGTTTCAGGGCCTCTTCGGCGCGGCCGTCCTGTTGCAGAAGGATGGCCTTGCCGAACAGCAGCTGGCTGTTGTCCGGGTTCTTGATCAGCAGGCGGTCGAAGCCTTGCAGCAGGCCGGCGCGGGTATCCGGGTCGGTCTCTGCGGCAGACAGGGCGAGGAAATCGAAGTGGGTGTCGCCCTGGCGCTGCAGCACCTGCTCCATATAGGTCATGGATTCGTCGTAACGGCCGGCGCGGGCCAGCTGCACGGCGGCGGCGCGCTGGGCGTCGATGTTGCTCGGCGCGTTTCTGGCCCAGATCAGTGCGCTGTCGAGCGCAGCCTGTTCGGCGCCGAGGTATTCGGCAATACGGAAGGCGCGTTCGGCGACACCGGCATCGCCAGTGGCGTTGGCCTGCTGCACGTAGTTGCCGAGGGCGATGTCGAAGCGATTGCGCTGCCCGGCCAGCTCGGCGGTGAGCAGGGCGAACAGGGTTTCCTGGCTGAACGAGCCGTATTCACTCGGCTCCAGCTGGGTGGTCTGGTCGGCTTCCTGTACCGGCGGCGTACCGTCCGGCTCACTGGGGGCGAAGGTTTGGCAGCCGCTGAGAAGGGCCAGTGCGGTGACTAACGCGAGGGGTCTGTTCATAGTGCCTTGTCGTGCGTTATTCCGGGGCGACGGCCGTGCTGGCTCGTGCCCTGCGACGTTCGCGGCATCATGACACAAGCCTTGGAGCAAGCCCACTGGCGAGCACGATGCGGCGAACTGTCTATTGGGACAATAGGTCGCGGGAGTTGTTCTCTCGGGGGCGAAGTAGGACAATTGCCGGCTCTCGTATTGCCCCTCAGCGACCCTGCATGGCCTTTATCGCCCTCGGTATCAACCACAAGACCGCCTCGGTAGAGGTGCGCGAGCGCGTTGCTTTCACTCCGGAGCAACTGGTCGAGGCGTTGCAGCAGCTGTGCCGGCTGACGCCCAGCCGCGAGGCGGCGATCCTCTCTACCTGCAACCGTAGCGAGCTGTACCTGGAGCAGGACCAGTTGAGCAGCGACGAGGTGCTGCAGTGGCTGGCCGACTATCACCGCCTGAGCCTAGACGAGCTGCGCGCCTGTGCCTACGTGCACAGTGAGCAGGACGCCGTGCGCCATATGATGCGCGTGGCCTGTGGCCTGGATTCGATGGTCCTCGGCGAGCCGCAGATACTCGGCCAGCTCAAGTCCGCCTACGCCGTTGCGCGTGAGGCCGGCACCGTCGGCCCGCTGCTCGGCCGGCTGTTCCAGGCCACCTTCAGCACCGCCAAGACCGTGCGCACCGATACCGCCATCGGCGAGAACCCGGTGTCCGTGGCCTTCGCCGCGGTGAGCCTGGCCAAGCAGATCTTCGCCGACCTGCATCGCAGCCAGGCGCTGCTGATTGGCGCCGGCGAGACCATCAGCCTGGTGGCGCGCCATCTGCACGATCAGGGCATCAAGCGCATCGTCGTCGCCAACCGCACCCTGGAGCGCGCCAGCCAGCTGGCCGAGCAGTTCGGCGCCCACGCCGTGCTGCTCTCGGACATTCCCGACGAGCTGGCGCACAGCGACATCGTCATCAGCTCCACCGCCAGCCAGCTGCCGATTCTCGGCAAGGGCGCGGTGGAAAGTGCGCTGAAAAAACGCAAGCACAAGCCGATCTTCATGGTCGACATCGCCGTGCCGCGCGACATCGAGCCGCAGGTGGGCGAGCTCGATGACGTCTATCTGTACACCGTCGATGACCTGCACGAAGTCATCGAGGAAAACCTCAAGAGCCGCCAGGGCGCGGCGCAGGCTGCCGAGGAGCTGATCGCCGCCGGCACCGAGGACTTCATGCAGCGCCTGCGCGAGCTGGCTGCAGTCGATGTGCTCAAGGCCTACCGTCAGCAGGCCGAGCGCCTGCGCGACGATGAACTGGCCAAGGCCCAGCGCATGCTGGCCAACGGCAGCAATCCCGAAGACGTGCTGGCGCAGCTGGCCCGTGGCCTGACCAACAAGCTGCTGCACGCGCCCAGCGTGCGCATGAAGAAACTTACTGCCGAGGGGCGCGTCGACGCGCTCAGCCTGGCCCAGGAATTGTTCGCCCTCGACGAGAGCGCGCCGCAGGACAAAGGTCTGCAATGAAAGCTTCACTGTTGAACAAGCTGGACAACCTCAGCGACCGCTTCGAGGAACTGACGGCGCTGCTCGGCGATGCCGAGGTGATTTCCAAGCAGACGCAGTTTCGCGCCTATTCCAAGGAGTACGCCGAGATCGAGCCGGTGATCGCTACCTTCCGCGAGCTGCGCAAGGTGCAGAGCGACCTCGAAGGTGCTCAGGCGCTACTCAAGGACAGCGACGCGGACATGCGCGAGATGGCCGAAGAGGAAGTGGCCCAGGCCAAGGAAGCGCTGGTCACCCTGGAAGACAAGCTGCAGCGCATGCTGCTGCCGAAAGATCCCAACGACGGCCGTAACGTCTACCTGGAAGTGCGCGCCGGCACCGGCGGTGACGAGGCGGCGATCTTCTCCGGCGACCTGTTCCGTATGTATTCGCGCTATGCCGAGAGGCAGGGTTGGCGCGTCGAGGTGCTGTCGGCCAACGAGGGCGAGCACGGCGGCTTCAAGGAAGTGATCGCCCGCGTCGAGGGCGACAACGTCTACGCCAAGCTCAAGTTCGAGTCCGGCGCTCATCGCGTGCAGCGCGTGCCGGAAACCGAGTCCCAGGGGCGCATCCACACCTCTGCCTGCACCGTGGCGGTGTTGCCGGAGCCGGACGAGCAGGCGGCCATCGAGATCAACCCGGCTGACCTGCGCGTAGACACCTACCGCAGCTCCGGCGCCGGCGGCCAGCACGTCAACACCACCGACTCGGCGATCCGTATTACCCACATTCCCACCGGCACCGTGGTGGAATGTCAGGAAGAGCGCTCGCAGCACAAGAACCGCGCCAAGGCCATGGCCTGGCTGGCGGCCAAGCTGCAGGATCAGCAGGAAGCGGCGGCGCACAAGGAAATCTCCGAAACGCGCAAGCTACTGGTGGGCTCGGGCGACCGCTCCGAGCGCATCCGCACCTACAACTTTCCGCAGGGCCGGGTGACCGACCACCGCATCAACCTGACCCTGTATTCGCTGAACGACGTGATCGCCGGCGGCGTCGACGCCATCATCGAGCCGCTGCTGGCCGAGTACCAGGCCGACCAGTTGGCAGCGCTGGGCGATTGATTGCAGCGGTGCGCATGGCTGGCGCCGCGTAGGGTGCGCCGTGCGCACCGTAGCCCGGATGCAATCCGGGGACCGATTTCCCGGATTGCATCCGGGCTACGAGAACGACATGGCCACCATCGAATCCCTGCTCGACACCGCTGACCTGCCCGACTCGCCCACGCCGCGGCTGGACGCCGAGTTGCTGCTGGCGGCCTCGCTGAACAAGCCGCGCAGTTACCTGCGTACCTGGCCGGAGCGCGAGCTGGATGACGAGCAACTGGCCCTGTTTCAGAACCACCTGCAACGCCGTCGCCAGGGCGAGCCGGTCGCTTATATCCTCGGTCATCAGGGCTTCTGGAGCCTCGATCTGGAAGTGGCGCCGCATACCCTGATTCCTCGCCCTGACACCGAGCTGCTGGTGGAGACCGCGCTCGAGCTGCTGCCGGCCACGCCGTTGGCTGTACTCGACCTGGGCACCGGCACCGGCGCCATCGCCCTGGCCCTGGCCTGCGAGCGTCCGGCCTGGCAGGTGACCGGCGTGGATCGCGTCGAGGACGCCGTGGCCCTGGCCGAGCGCAATCTTCAGCGCCTGCAACTGGGTAACGCAGCGTTCTTGCATAGCCATTGGTTCTCTGCCCTGAGCGGACAACGTTATGGCCTGATCCTGAGCAACCCACCCTATATCCGCGCTGACGACCAGCATCTCGAACAGGGCGACGTGCGTTTCGAGCCGAGCAGCGCTCTGATCGCGGGCAGCGACGGGCTGGACGATATTCGTGCGATCATCCAGGCCGCGCCGCAGCACCTGCTATCCGGTGGCTGGCTGCTGCTGGAGCATGGCTTCGATCAGGCCGAGGCCGTGCGCAGCTTGCTCAGCGAGGGTGGCTTCGTCGAGGTCAATAGCCGGCGTGACCTGGGTGGTCATGAGCGCATCAGTTTGGGACGTTTCGACCGTGAGTGATCAGATGCTGAGCGATGATGAGCTGCTGCGTTACAGCCGGCAGATCCTGCTGAAACAGATCGATGTGCAAGGCCAACTGCGCCTCAAACAGGGCCGTGTATTGATCGTCGGTATGGGCGGTCTCGGCTCGCCGGTGGCGCTGTACCTGGCTGCTGCCGGTGTCGGCGAGCTGCACCTGGCTGACTTCGATACGGTGGACCTGACCAACCTGCAGCGGCAGATCGCCCACGACACCGCCAGCATCGGCCAGGCCAAGGTGGATTCGGCCATGGCGCGCCTGGCCGCGATCAACCCGAATATCACGCTGGTGCCGCATCGCCAGGCATTGGACGCCGACTCGCTGGCCGCCGCCGTGAGCGCCGTCGACCTGGTGCTGGACTGCTCGGACAATTTCTCCACCCGCGAAGCGGTCAATGCCGCCTGCGTTGCGGCGGGCAAGCCGCTGGTGTCCGGTGCGGCGATTCGCCTGGAAGGGCAGTTGTCGGTGTTCGATCCGCGCAACGCCGCCAGCCCTTGTTATCACTGCCTGTATGGCCACGGCAGCGAGGCCGAACTGACCTGCAGTGAAGCCGGTGTGGTCGGGCCGCTGGTGGGTCTGGTCGGTAGCCTGCAGGCGCTGGAAGCGCTCAAGCTGCTGGCCGGCTTCGGTGAGCCGCTGGTAGGTCGTCTGCTGTTGATCGATGCGCTGGGCACGCGCTTTCGCGAACTGCGGGTCAAGCGCGATCCGGCCTGCGGGGTGTGCGGTGGGCGCTAAGGATAGGCTGCGTAGCTGTGGGGATGGCTTGAAATGAGTCAGTCGCAGGCGCCGATTGGCGTTTTCGACTCCGGCGTCGGTGGCCTGTCGGTGCTGCGCGAGATTCGTCAGCTGCTACCCAACGAAACGCTGCTCTACGTCGCCGACAGCGGCCATGTGCCCTACGGCGAGAAGAGCGCGGAGTACATTCGCGAACGCTGCGTGCTGATCACCGAGCACCTGCTGGCGCAGGGCGCCAAGGCTCTGGTGCTGGCCTGCAATACCGCGACGGCTGCGGCGGCTGCCGAGCTGCGCGAGCGTTATCCGGATTTGCCCATCGTCGGCATGGAGCCAGCGGTAAAGCCGGCCGCAGCGGCGACGCGTAGTGGCGTGGTCGGTGTGCTGGCAACCACCGGTACGCTGAAGAGCGCTCGATTCGCCGCGCTGCTCGATCGCTTCGCCAATGATGTGCGGGTGGTCACCCAGCCCTGTCCGGGGTTGGTGGAATGCATCGAGGCGGGCGAGCTGCAGGCACCGGCGACCCGTGAGTTGCTGCGAGGCTACGTCACACCGCTGCTGGCCGAAGGCTGTGACACGCTGATTCTCGGCTGCACGCACTACCCCTTCCTGCGCCCGCTGCTGGTCGAGCTGGTGCCACCTTCGGTGACCCTCATCGATACCGGCGCGGCAGTGGCGCGGCAGCTGCAGCGTTTGCTCACTCAGCACGACATGCTGGCAACTGCGCCCACTCGGGCCACTCGCTACTGGAGCAGCGGAAACACTGCGCAACTTTGCCGAGTATTGCCGATTTTGTTGAGTGAAACGGCCGAAGTGCTTTCGATATAGTGAATTTTTTTCGGTTTGGGCTTTCTCTGATATCGAATACTTCTATATTTTTGTAACGAGCCTGATAAAAACTTCCCGCTATACAAGGAATGACTCATGAAGAAGTTATATGCCTTTGCCGCAGCTACGGCCCTGACGTTTGGAACCATGGGTGCTGCGCAGGCTGCGGACGTAACCGCGGCTATTGGTCAGAGTGGCGACTCCACCATGGTTTATCGCTTGGGCGCGCAGTGGGACTGGAACCACAGCTGGCTGGAGAGCAGCTATGGACGTCTGACTGGTTACTGGGACCTCGGTTACACCTACTGGGATGGCGACGACACGGCGAGTAACCACAGCGTTTCTTTCGCGCCGGTATTCGTCTACGAGTTCGCCGGGCAGAACGTGCGTCCTTACATCGAAGCCGGCATCGGCGTGGCCGCCTTCTCCAGCACTGAGCTGGAGAGCAACAAACTGGGCTCGTCGTTTCAGTTCGAAGACCGCATCGGCGTCGGCCTGCGTTTCGCGGGACAGGAGATTGGTCTGCGTGCCATTCACTATTCCAACGCGGGCCTGAAGAACCCCAATGACGGCGCGGAAGCCTACACCGTGCATTACCGCATGAGCTTCTGAATAAAAAGACCGGGCAAGCCCCGGTCTTTTTCATTGTGCCTCTGGCCTGCGCGGCGCGCTCCGCTAGCGATAGGCCTGAGCGATGCCCCGGCGCTCTTCCAGGCATTCGGCCGCACCCAGCTCGAACTCCCGGCAGATCAGTGGGCGCACCTCGTAGATGGTGCAGCGCATGCTGTTGCGGTCCAGCGCTGCGCACCAGTTGTCGTCCAGGCGACGCATCACTTCGCTGCCCCACTGGTCGGTATCGATGAAGCGTTGCGGCACGCCTTCATCGCCGAACAGCATGACTTCCAGCTGGCAGCAGCAAGCCGCGCAGGTGCTGCAACTGATCTCGGGCTCGGTTGGCAGTTGGGTATGGGGGATGGTCTGGCTCATGGCGCGGCAGTGTACGCCATGCAGTGGATACGCGGGGCTTGGGCTGACAGGGTGCAGCGGACAGTGCCGTCAGTTCAGCAGGCCGCAAGCCGCTTTTCGTAGGAGCCCCGCCCCGGGGCGAAGCTTTTCGAACCCGAGCCGAAGCGGTTCGCGGCGGGGCGCCGCTCCTACACA
>JBLUOL010000033.1:0-37759 GCA_048065775.1 Pseudomonas sp. GW6 | reverse complement strand
CCTGGGCGAACCGGTGCCGGGCGTGGTGATCAGCGCTGACGGTCGCCCGGAGCTGGTCGCCGAGGTGCACGCCGCCGGCCTCGACTACCTGCCCAAACCGGTCAAGCCTGCGGCCCTGCGGGCATTGCTCAGCCGCCATCTGGTGTTGCGCGGCTAGGGGCAGAACGTTTCCGCCGAGCGAGACCACTGAAGGTTTGCCACCTCTACCGCGAGGCTCCCACCGGCATTGGCGCACCAGGCGCCATCGCTGGTGGGGACGCAACGCCAGCGAATGCCCGGCACTTCATCAATCTGACCGAGCGGCAGCAAGCCGGTAGCAACGGCCGGACACGTTCGCGATTTCGCGACTCGCGGCAACCCTGCGTTCGAGAGCCCCAACCAAGGACTGGACTTGCCAGGCACTGGCGTTGCACAAAACCTTCCAGGATCGCCCAACCCCCTGTTTCAGAGCGGCACAGACCTTACTGGCACTTTCGTAACGCCAGCCCACCAAGGCTAGGCAGAGGCAAGCCAGCACTCAACAATGGCCCATACACCGAGCGATGCAATCGTCATTCGTGGAGCCAGCCATGTTCCTGTTCGCCCAACCATTTAGTTTCCTGCGATGAACGCGCCACTGTCACGGGATGAACTGTCACCTCGGCAGTTGGACGTGGATAGCGACGGCCTGCGCCTGCATACCTATGTCTGGGACAAGGCCGGCGCCCCGACCCTGCTGCTGGTGCATGGTTATCCGGACAATCACGAGATCTGGCGGCCGCTGATCCGCGAGCTGGCCGCCGACTACCGTATCGTCGCTTACGATGTGCGTGGCTGCGGTGCATCGGAGGTGCCGAAACGTCTGCGCGACTACCGCCTGGAACAGCTGGCGCGCGATCTGGAAGCGGTGGTGCATGCCACCAGCCCGGATCGCCCGGTGCACCTGGTCGCCCACGACTGGGGCTCGATCCAGAGCTGGGAGGCAGTAACCGAGCCACGCATGCAGCCGCTGCTGGCGTCCTACACCAGCATCTCCGGCCCTTGCCTCGACCATGTCGGGCACTGGATGCGCCAGCGCCTGAGCCTGCGTCGCCCTGATGCACTACTGCAGGCGCTGGGGCAGTTGCTCAGCTCTTGGTACATCGCCTTCTTCCACACCCCACTGTTGCCGGAGTTGTGCTGGCGTCTGGGCCTGGATCACACCTGGCCCTGGCTGCTGCGCCGCCTCGAAGGTGTAGGCGATCTGCCAGCGAGCCCTACGCAGCGCAGTGATGGCATGCGCGGTGTGCAGCTGTATCGCGCCAATTTCATGCGCCGCCTGCTCAGGCCGCGCTCGCGCAGCACCCGCGTGCCAGTGCAACTGATCGTGCCGCTGAACGACCGCTTCGTACGCCCACAGCTATTCGAGGATCTGCAACACTGGGCGCCACTGCTTACCCGTCGCGAAGTCCGCGCCGGCCACTGGCAGTTGTTGGCCGAGCCCAACGCCCTGGCCGACTGGCTGCGCGGCTACATCAGCAGACTGGAGCAGGCCCGTCCTCGCACACAACCCGAGCAAGCGCCCCTGCGCTAGCGGGTAGACATCGCTCACTCGCCCAGTTCGTCCAGCGCCGGCAGATCGGCAGAGCGCTCAAGCAACTCGCCTGGCAGGCTCTTGCTTGCGCGAGCGCCCAGCAGCTTGAGGTTTTCCACACGGCCAATGAGGTTGCCGCGACCATCCACCAGCTTGTTGCGGGCACTGGCGTACGCCTTGTCCAATTGCTGCAGACGGCTGCCCATCTCGTCCAGATCGGCGACGAAGGCAACGAACTTGTCGTACAGCTGGCCGGCACGCTCGGCGATCTCGCGCGCATTCTGGCCCTGCCGCTCCTGACGCCAGAGGCTGTCGATCACCCGCAGGGTAGCCAACAAGGTGGTCGGGCTGACGATAACCACCTGCTGCTCGAAGGCCTCCCGGAACAGATCCGGCTCGGCCTGCAATGCCGCAGCGAAGGCCGCCTCGATGGGCACGAAGAGCAGGACGAAATCCAGGCTGTGCAGACCTTCGAGGCGCTGGTAATCCTTGCCGGACAGGCCCTTGAGGTGGCTGCGCAGCGAGATCAGGTGTTGCTTGAGCGCCTGCTGGCGAATCGGCTCGTCCGCAGCCGCGACATACTGCTGGTAGGCGCTGAGGCTGACCTTGGCATCGACGATCACCTGCCTGTCGCCCGGCAGGCGGATGAGCACGTCAGGCTGAAAACGCTCGCCACCAGCACCCTTGAGGCTGACCTGGGTGTGGTACTCACGCCCCTTCTCCAGGCCGGCATGCTCCAGCACCCGCTCCAGCACCAACTCGCCCCAGTTGCCCTGAGTCTTCTGGCCCTTGAGTGCACGGGTCAGATTGGTCGCCTCGTCGCCCAGGCGCTGGTTGAGCTGCTGCAGACGCTCCAATTCCTTGCTCAGGGAAAAACGCTCGCGCGCTTCTTGCTGATAACTCTCGTCGACGCGCTTCTCGAATGCCTGGATGCGCTCCTTGAGTGGGTCGAGCAACTGGCCGAGGCGCTGCTGGCTGGTCTCCGCGAAACGCTGCTCGCGCTCATCGAAGATCTTCGTCGCCAGTTCGGAGAACTGGGCGCGCAGCTCGTTGCGCGCCCCCTGCAGATCGTCGAGGCGCTGTTGCTGGTTATCGCGGTTTTCCTGCAACTCGGCAGCCAGCGCCGCACACTCGGCGGTGAGCCGACGCAATTCGGCTTCGTTGCGTTCGCGCTGTTGATTCCAGGACTGCGCCGCCTCACGGGCAATCTGCCGCTCCTGCTGCAGCAGCTCGTTCTCACGACGCAGGCCGGCCAACTCGGTCTGCTGCTCCACCTTGATCTCGCTGACTTCGGCCAACTCGGCGCGACAAGCATCAAGCTGAGCCAGCAAACCGGCCTGGCTCAGTTGCGCATGCTCCAGGCGTTCCTGCAGCAGCGCCTGCTCGCCTTGCGCGCGAGCCAGCCGGCGCTGCAAGGACCAAAGGCCAGCCAATAACGGAACCAGCGCAACGACGGTGCCGATGGCGAGAAAGAGGGGATCGATTGGCATAGACGCTCCATGTTTGACCGCCGTGCAGTATACCCGCCGGCGATTTACACGGGGCCAGCACGCAATCAGCGCGACAGACGCTCCAGCTCCAGCTGAGCACTGCGATCGCCCGCGCGAGCAGCCTGGCGTAGCAGTTCATAACCGATGCGGCGATCACGGGTATTTCCGCAGTCGCGGCAGAGCAATTGGCCCAACCGACTTTGCGCCTGCACACAGCCCTTGCGGGCAGGCTGCTTGAGCAGGTTGCCGGCGATGCGTTTGACGCTCGGTGTTTGTCCCAGACGCGGGCTGTCGAGCAGCCACAGCGCAACGCGCATGGGCAGGCGAGAAGAACCGGAACGAGTTGCAGGGGATGAAGAAGGCAAAGCGCGAGGCATAAATAAAGGGGGGTGACTGCCGGGGCGCGCCACTCTACTCCTTTTTTCTCGAAGGTAAAGTCTTGCCTGCCGGATCGTTTGCGGCTGCAGAAAAGAGTTCCCTCACAATCCACAGAAGCTGTGGATAACTCCGTGAACAACTTGGGCGAAAGAAGTCACAGGCCTGATGCGGTGGGGCTCTCAGTCAAACTGTCGATTTTTTCACCAACGAAAAAAATTCATATTTTTCATTGACTTAAAAATCAACCACGAAAAATCAAGCGTTTAGCGGCGTTTCTGACAGTGATATGACAGCCTGCTTCAGCATTGTGCACAACTCCCTGCGACAGATCCGCGCAGCGCTCTGTTTCGGGGCATCTGACGCGCCAGCGCAGGCGTTACGCGGGGTGCGGCAATTGCCCCTGCACCAGAAACTGCTCCCAGTGAAACAGCCGTGGTTGATCCGGCGTTTGCGCATGCTTGAACGCCACGTACTCGCTCGTGGTTTCACACAACCAGGCCGTCAGATTACGCGGACGCTTCTCCGCGAACGCAGCCGGTACGTAGAGCGCCACATTGCTACCACCGTCAGGGCAGCGTGCCGAGCGGTACTCGAAAGCTTGAATGCGCGCCGCGCGCATCGACGTACCGAGACGCTGAGGCACGCTGTAATCACTAGGGTGAGCCAACAGTGCGCCGTGTTGATCGAAAGGCGGCTGTTGCAACTGGATACCTCGCTCGACGCGGTAACGCGCCTCGAAGGTCGAATGCTCGGAGAGGATGCGGCCACTGGGCGGCGGCACGACCATGCCGTTCCACAATACGAAACGGTAGTAGGCGGCCTCGGCCATCGCCGTTTGCAGACGCTGAGCGGCGTAGAACAGGCTGGGTTCGTGCACTGTGCCGAAGCGCGAGCCCCAACGCAGCGGCGGATAACGAAACGGCGTCTTCAGCAGGTAGTGCAACGGCTCGGCGGCTTCAGGCAGCGGCGGCTTGCTGCTCTCGAGCAACTCCTCGAGCAGGGCCTGTTCGGCCAGGTTATCCACCAGTTGCAGGGTCGCAACCTGCGCCTGGCTTTCCACCATGCGCAACAGCTTGCCGCGCAGCGGTCGCACCTGTCGCTCGCCGTCACATAGTTGCCAGATATCCATGGCGATACCTCCCAAGGGTAGAGCCTGCTAAAGGCATCGCGACGCTGGAGCCGTACAAGGCGCTGGGTTAGTGACAGCCTCCTGCTGATCACAACAGGCAAGCAATGGTCAGAGCCGCTAATCTGTATATTTATACAGCATTTTAACCCACCGCAATCACCCCTTCGGACGAACTGCGCTGGTCGTACGCAGCCTACCGAGCCCGTTCTCGATGCAGCAGGACTTATTGGCTTTCAGACCTTGCCGCGAATGGCGTCCAGATACTCGACAACACGCACCAGCCCCTGCACCTGACTCATCTGCTGCAGCGGAATGCCTGCCAGATGGCGATTTTCGGTGCGTAGGAAATGGCGCATGTCCTGCTGATTGCCACCAAACAGGGCAAACAGCGCGCGATAGACGCGAATCAGCAACAGCGCCAGCTCGCCGGTCTTGCTCTGCGGACGCAAACCGCCCTGCTCGTTCCAGCGGCTGATGGCACTGCGATGGACGCCTACGATGTCGGCCAGCTCCTGCTGCGTCAGCCCCAGTTGCTCACGGGTATTGATCAGGGCTTTAGCCAGTACCGCATCGGCATCGGGCTGAGAGCGAGTCACAGCACTCATCACATCCTCCTTCGCTCGTTTACGACAAAATAAATATTGAAAGCTGTAAATACACAATAGCACGGAAAGCCGCTTGGCACTCACTCGAGCATGGGGTACCGTCCAGTGGACCGCACCGAGCAAGGAACACTCATGAGTCGCCGGCGTTTCTGGCTGAGCACCTGCGTAGCGATACTGGCGCTGCTGTCGCTACTGGCCTGCTATGTCGGCTACCGCGTGCAGCAACTGCTCGAGGAACAGCACATAGAACTGGATTGGCAGCGACTGAGCCTTTCCTGGCGAGGCCTGCAGTTCCAGGATGCAAGCCTGGTACAACGCCGCGGCGGCGAACTGCTGGTGCAAAGCGGACAGCTGCAACTCTACTGGCTGGCCAGTGAGGCGCCTCGCTACCGCCTGGTTGCACAGGACCTGCGCCTGTCGTGGCAGCCTGCGCAGGGAGAATCCGAAAGCCCGAGCGACAACGATCTGAGCCGTCTACTGCAGCCCCTGAGCAATACCCTGCCATGGCTTCCACGGCACATCGAACTGCGCAACGCCCAAGCGCAACTGCCCTGCGCCAGCGGCCGCTGCACACTGCAGGGCGACGTCGACCTACGACTGCTGGACGATACCCTGCAGTTGCATACGCTGCTGTTGCGCGCAGCCCACAGGGCGAAGTTGCAAGCACAACTGCAGGGGCTGGGCAGCGAGCTGAACAGCCCGCGACAGCTGCAGTTGAACCTGCATCTCGATGATCAACCGCAGATCGCCCTGCATAGCGACTTGCAGGCTCAGGCCGATGCCCTGCAATGGAGCGGCGAGCTTGAGGTTACCGCTCTGCAGGATATGGCCTGGCTCGCCGAATGGCTGAGCGAATGGACGCTACTCGACGCTGACGCTCTGCCGGCCACGCCCCGGCATGCCGGGATGAACGCCCAGTGGCAGTTGCAGGTACCGCAGATCCCCCCTACGTTCAGCGAACTGCTGGCCACCTCCGGGTGGCTGCGGGTCGATGCGCAGCTACCGCAGCCCTGGCCGCTTCCCGGCGTCGGCCTGGTCAGCGGTGAGCTGGCGCTCGATCTCAGCAATACCCTGGGCAGATGGCAGGCCCGGCGTTTGAACGCTCAACTGCAGCTCGACCCGCAGGACGCGCCTTGGCTGGCGTCGCTGCCGAGCGGCCTGCGTCCGCAGCAATTGCAACTGCACCTCGCGCCTCTGGATGGCGATGCCGATGAGGCGCTGGCCCTGCTGTTGAACGTCAGCGGCCACGGCCCGCTGGAACTGCAGGCAGATGCCGAGCTTGCCCTGCACCAATCCTCCGACTGGGCACTCGACGTTCGACACCTGCAGGTCGAGGCGCGCAGCAAACGCATGGACCTGGCTGACAGCCGTCTCGATGCCCTGCATCTGAGTTTTGGCCTCAAAGGCAACGTCACGCAGCAGCAGTTGCAGCTCAGTCTGGCCGACAGCTCACGCCTCGACGTCCAGCGCCTGCGCGGCGCCGAGCTTGACCTGCAGCAAGCTCAGGCGACGCTGGCCGGCATCACCCTGAGCGGCCCCCCAAGCACACCGACCCTGTCCGGCCCGCTGGGCCTGCGCATCCAGCGTCTGCACCATCCACAATTGCAGGCCCAGGGCTGGCAATGGCAGGGACGCGTCAACGCCGACGCCGGCAGCCAGACCCTAGACGGTGCACTGCTGGCCGATTCGGGCCTGAGCATGGCCCTGCGCCTGAACAACACGGCCAATGCGCTGAACCTGACTGCCACTCTGGACGAGCTGTTCCTGCGCGCCGGCAACCCACTGGCACAAACCCTGGCCGACTGGCCACCACTGCTGGCGCTGGACAATGGCCGCGTACAGGCCGAGGCCGACCTGCAACTACTCAGCGGCAAGCCCTTGCAACTCAGGGCCAACCTGAGAGGCAAGGGCTTGGCCGGCATCTACGACCGCTCCACCTTGAGTGGTCTCGATGCAGAGCTACAGCTGCAGCTGAACGGCGACCGACTTCGCCTCGACCTGCCTCAGTTGAGTGCCAAGCAGCTAGATCCCGGCATCGAGCTCGGCCCCCTGCGGCTGCAGGCCAGCTACCAGGCCAGCCTACAACGACCACTGGCAGGCAGCCTGACCCACCAGCGCGCCGAACTGGGCATTCTCGGCGGCAGCCTGAGCCTGGCACCGGCGACCTGGGCACTGGAACAACCCAGTCAGTTGCTGCCCCTGCGGCTCAGTGGCCTGGATCTGCAAGAGCTGTTTCGCGTCTACCCAGCCGAAGGGTTGGCCGGTAGCGGGCTGATCGACGGCACCCTGCCGCTGCGCCTGGCTGACGCCATCAGTATCGAACAGGGCCTGATCGAAGCCAGGCCCCCGGGTGGACAACTGAGTTTTCATTCACCGCGCATCCGCGCCATGGGTCAGGCCAACCCGGGTATGAAGCTGGTCACCGACGCGCTGGAAGACTTCCACTACGATCTGCTCAGCAGTAGCGTCGACTATGATCAGTCCGGCACACTGCGGCTAGGCATGCGCCTGCATGGACAGAACCCGGCCATCGAGAAAGGCCGGCCCATCCATTTCAACATCAATCTGGAAGAAGACATTCCGGCCTTGCTGGCCAGCCTGCAGCTGACCGACAAGGTCAGTGGCATCATCCAGCAACGGATTCAGCAATGGATGCGCCAGCGTGTCCCCCAAGAACCAAAGGAGTAGCGCCATGCGCACGTACCGCCTCCTCGCAGTCCTGAGCCTGGGGCTGCTGTGCCAGGCCTGTACCCCGACGGTACAACTGGCGATGCCGAACGAACCGATCAACATCAACCTGAACGTCAAGGTCGAGCACGAAATCTACATCAAGGTGGACAAGGCGCTGGACAGTGTATTCAACGAAGACAGTGGTCTGTTTTGAGCCCGCCGCACAGGTTCTACGGAGAGAGACGATGATTCGATACATTTCGACCCTGCTGCTGGCATTGAGCCTGAGCCTGCCGGCGTACGCACTGAACCTCAACCAGGCCATGAGTGCCCTGGGCGAAGCCAAGGCCAGCGGCCAGCTCGGCGAGCAACCCAACGGCTACCTGGGCGTGGTCAAGCCTGGCGGCCAGGCCGACGAAATTGCCCGCCTGATCAACCAGGCGCGTCGCGCCGAGTATCAGAAGGTGGCACAGGACAATGGCATCAGCCTGAACGACGTGGAAGCCATCGCCGGCAAGAAGGCCATCGAGCGCACGCCCAAGGGCCAGTTCATCCAGTTGAACGGCCAGTGGCTGCAGAAATAGAAAGCTGCTGGCTGAAACGAAAGAACCCGCCTAGGCGGGTTCTTTTTTGCACGAGCAGTGATCAGGCGCCGGCTTTGCTCACGGCATCCTTGATCAGGGTCTGCAGCTCGCCCTTCTCATACATCTCGGTGAGGATGTCGCTACCGCCGACCAGTTCACCACCGACCCACAGCTGCGGGAAGGTCGGCCAGTTGGCGTACTTCGGCAGGTTGGCGCGGATTTCCGGGTTCTGCAGGATGTCGACGTAGGCGAACTTCTCGCCGCAGCCCATCACCACCTGGGCAGCACGGGCAGAGAAGCCACACTGCGGCGCGTTGGGCGAGCCTTTCATGTACAGCAGAACGGTGTTGTTGGCGATCTGCTCTTTGATGGTTTCGATGATATCCATGGGGCACCTCAGCATAGACTTCGCGACCCGACGGTCGCCACGGTGGCGCGATTGTAGCGAAAAACCGAGCGCAATGCTCGGCCTTGCCATCACCCCCATCGCGTCAAGACAACCCCGGATTTCATTCGGGCTACGCAGCCACCACCTCCACCGGCACGCCATTGAGCACCGCATTGCCGGACAGCGCATCGAGCTGGCGCTCGTCAGTCAGATCATTGGCACTGGCGCCCGGCTGCGCGCGGGCGATATCCATCTGCACGCCGGGTCGGGCATGGCCCCAGCCGTGGGGCAGACTGACCACACCCGCCATCACCTCATCGCTGGCTGCCACCTCCACCTCGATGCTGCCGACCCGCGAGCGCACACTTACGCGCTGGCCATCGACCAAGCCACGACTGGCCAGGTCCGCCGGATTCATCAGCAACTGATGACGCGGCTTGCCCTTCACCAGACGGTGATAGTTGTGCATCCAGGAGTTGTTGCTGCGCACATGGCGACGGCCGATCAGCAGCAGCTCATGAGCAGCCGGTTGTTGCTGCTCGGCGAAACGTGCCAGATCGGCCAGCAACAGCTCAGGCGCGGCCTGCACCGCCTTGCTCGGCGTTTTCAGACGCGCAGCAAGATTCGGTTGCAGCGGTCCCAGGTCGAGCCCATGCGGTTGCTCGCGCAAAGCCGCCAGGCTGAGTTTGCGCTCGCTACTATCACCATGGGGGCCGAAACGCAGGCCCATATCGATCATCTGCTCAGGCGCCATGGTCGGTTTCAGCCCGAGGCCATTGCGCGCCGCGAAGGCCTTGGCCAGGCCGACGAAGATTTCCCAGTCGTGCAGCGCGTCGTCCGGCTTGGCCAGGATCGCCTCGTTGAAACGGGTGACGTTGCGCACCGCGAACACATTGAAGGTGGTGTCGTAGTGATCATGCTCCAGCGGCGCGGTCGGCGGCAGGATCAGGTCGGCGTAGCGAGTGGTCTCGTTGATGTAGAAATCCACCGAGAGCATGAACTCCAGACCGTCCAGCGCCTGCTCCAGTTGCCGCCCATTGGGCGTTGACAGCACCGGGTTGCCGGCCACGGTGACCAGCGCACGAATCTGCCCTTCGCCGGGCGTCAGCATCTCCTCGGCCAGCGCCGAGACCGGCAGCTCGCCGCCGTATTCCGGCAAGCCGGAAACCCGGCTCTGCCAACGGTTGAAATGCCCGCCCGAGGTGCTCGCCACCAGGTCCACCGCCGGCGTTGTGCAGAGCACACCGCCTGCGCGATCGAGGTTGCCGGTCACCAGGTTGATCACCTGCACCAGCCACTGACAAAGCGTGCCGAACGCCTGGGTGGAAACGCCCATACGCCCGTAGCAGACGGCCTTGTCGGCAGCGGCGAAATCCCGCGCCAGTTGCCGAATGGTTTCGGCCGGCACCCCACAACGTGCGCTCATGGCTTGCGCATCAAAGCCGGCAATCGCCTCACGCACCTGTTCCAACCCTTCCACCGGCAGATGGCTGTCGCGCGTCAGGCCTTCCTCGAACAGGGTGTTGAGTAGCGCCAGCAACAGCGCGGCATCGCTGCCGGGGCGCACGAACAGGTGCTGGTCGGCGATGGCCGCGGTTTCGCTGCGCCGCGGATCGACCACCACCAGTTTGCCGCCACGCGCCTGGATGGCCTTCAGGCGCTTCTCCACATCCGGCACGGTCATGATGCTGCCGTTGGAGGCCAGCGGGTTGCCGCCCAGAATCAGCATGAAATCGGTGTGATCGATATCGGGAATCGGAATCAGCAGGCCGTGGCCGTACATCAGGAGGCTGGTCAGGTGGTGCGGCAACTGATCGACCGAGGTAGCGGAGAAGCGATTTCGGGTTTTCAGCTGACCGAGGAAGTAGTTGCTGTGGGTCATCAGCCCGTAGTTGTGCACGCTGGGATTGCCCTGATACACGGCCACGGCGTTCTGCCCATGCGCCGCCTGGATTGTGCTCAGGCGCTCGGCCACCAGACCGAAGGCCTCGTCCCAGCCGATGGCCTGCCACTGCTCCCCAACGCGGCGCATGGGCTGGCGGATACGGTCGGGGTCGTTCTGGATGTCCTGCAGCGCAACAGCCTTGGGGCAGATATGGCCGCGGCTGAAGCTGTCCTGGGCATCGCCCTTGATCGAGCGAATCTGCGTGCTGCCGTCAGCTTGAGCTTCGGTTTCGATGGCGAGCCCACAGATGGCTTCGCACAGATGGCACGCACGGTAATGGAGGGACTTGGTCATGGCCTGGCCTCTTGTTCTGATCCGAGACGACCGGTCAGGTCGCAGGTCATGAACTATGGGCCGAGCGCGGAGACGACGCCAGCAGCGTTCGTCTCATGAATCGGCAGGCATCAAGCCTGCCGATTCAGGGTCGCGACTGTCCGAATTAACGGATGGAGGTCACGGTGCCCTTGTTGCCGGTAACGTTGACGCTAACGGTCTTGTACACGAAGTAATCCTGAACGTTCACTTCGTAACGCGGGGCGACGATCACGTCGGCACCCGAGGCCTTGACTGCCTTGTAGGCAGCTGCGGACTTGGCGGAAGCGACCGGGTCGAGACCCAGCGCGAAACCACCCTCACCACCACCGTAGGTCACGCCATCGGCGAACTGAGTGTCACCACCCAGCTTGAACACACCGAACAGGATGTTCACCGAAGATTGACCGGAGATGGGCTCGCCCACTTTCACGTCGGCCTTGAGGTTAGTTTGCACGGTGCCGTTCAGCGGAACGGTCGGCTGGCTAACGTTCTGGCTGGCACAGCCAGTCAGCAGGGCGAGAGCGGAGAAAGCGGCGGCGTAGGCTACGTGTTTCATGCAAAACTCCTTTGCACATATATTCCATGGATGTCCCCGTTGCGGGGGCAATGCATTGCCTTGGAAAGGCGGCGGCATCCTAGAGGCCCGGTCTAGAGCGGTGCAAGCGATGATGTCAGTTTTGTGACATCTCGCACGCAGCTTTGGGAAAAGGCTTACAAAACAGGATTTTGTATGCCTGCGGGCGGCAATTTGCGCCGTCTCGTCATTTCCTTATAAGATCGCGCCTTCCCCTGTTTCGTCGCACCCTGCGGCCTCCTGCCGCAAGCTCTGCTGTTTTTGTCGGTTTTATCCCCGACTGCGGGCTTGCGAACTGTAGTGATAAAGGTAGTTAACGATGAGCGTCAGACACTTTCTCTCGATGATGGATTACACACCGGACGAACTGGTGGGACTGATCCGCCGAGGCATCGAGCTGAAGAATCTGCGCAACCGTGGCGTACTTTTCGAGCCGCTGAAGAATCGCGTGCTGGGCATGATCTTCGAGAAGGCCTCGACTCGCACCCGCCTGTCCTTCGAAGCAGGCATGATCCAGCTCGGTGGCCAGGCCATCTTCCTCTCGCCGCGCGACACCCAACTGGGCCGTGGCGAGCCGATCGGCGATGCTGCCATCGTCATGTCGAGCATGCTCGACGCGGTGATGATCCGCACCTTCGCCCACAGCAACCTCACCGAGTTCGCCGCCAAGTCCAAGGTACCGGTGATCAATGGCCTGTCCGACGACCTGCACCCCTGCCAGTTGCTGGCCGACATGCAGACCTTCCTCGAACACCGCGGCAGCATCGCCGGCAAGACGGTGGCCTGGATCGGCGACGGCAATAACATGTGCAACTCCTATATCGAAGCGGCAATGCAGTTCGATTTCCAGCTGAGGGTCGCCTGCCCTGCTGGCTACGAGCCAGACGCACGCTTTCTGGCCCAGGCCGGCGAGCGCGTGCAGGTCATTCGTGACCCGCGCGAGGCAGTGGCCGGCGCCCATCTGGTCAGCACCGACGTGTGGGCCTCCATGGGCCAGGAAGACGAAGCCGAGCAGCGCATGGCGTTGTTCCGCCCCTACCAGGTCACCCGCGAGCTGCTCGACGCCGCCGCCGAAGACGTGCTGTTCATGCACTGCCTGCCGGCGCACCGTGGCGAAGAAATCAGCTTCGACCTGCTCGACGACCCGCGCTCGGTTGCCTGGGATCAGGCCGAGAACCGCCTGCACGCCCAGAAGGCGCTGCTGGAGATGCTGGTCGAACCGGCGTACCACCACGCATGAGCCAGCCCCTGCTGCAGCTACGCGGGCTGAACTGCGGCTACCACGCCCACAAGGTGGTGCAGGATCTCGACCTGCACCTCAACCCTGGCGACATCGGCTGCCTGCTCGGCCCATCAGGCTGCGGCAAGACCACCACATTGCGCGCCATCGCCGGTTTCGAGCCGGTCCTGGAAGGCGAGATCGAACTGGCAGGTGAAGTAATTTCCCGCGCCGGTTTTACCCTGGCGCCGGAGAAACGCCATATCGGCATGGTGTTCCAGGACTACGCCCTGTTCCCCCACCTGAGCGTGGCCGAGAACGTTGCCTTCGGTATCCGCAAGCAGCCCAACGCCGAGCGCGCCACTCAAGAGCTGCTGGAGCTGGTCAAGCTCGGCAACCTGGCCAAACGTTACCCGCACGAGCTGTCCGGTGGTCAGCAGCAACGGATCGCCCTGGCGCGCGCTCTGGCGCCGGAACCGAAATTGCTGCTACTCGACGAACCCTTCTCCAACCTCGATGGCGAACTGCGCAGGCGCCTGAGCCATGAGGTTCGGGAAATTCTCAAGGCACGTGGTACCAGCGCCATTCTGGTCACTCACGATCAGGAAGAAGCCTTCGCCGTCAGCGATCACGTCGGCGTGTTCAAGGATGGTCGCCTGGAGCAGTGGGACACACCGTTCAACCTCTATCACGAGCCGCTGACGCCTTTCGTCGCCAGCTTCATCGGTCAGGGTTACTTCATTCGCGGCCAACTGCTCGGCCCGGAAACGGTGCAGACCGAGCTCGGCATGATCCGCGGCAACCGTGCCTATACCTGGGCTCAGGGCAGCGCGGTGGACGTCTTGCTGCGCCCGGACGACATCGTCCCGGATGAAAGCAGCGAACTGAAGGCGCGCATCGTCGGCAAGACCTTCCTCGGCGCTGCGACGCTCTACCGCCTGCAACTGCCGACCGGCAGTCAGTTGGAATCGATCTTCCCCAGCCATGCCGATCACCAGCCAGGCGACGAGGTGGGCATCCGCGTCGCCGCCGATCACCTGGTGGCCTTCCCGGCTCTCGGCAGCGTCGCCGCGCAATTACAACTCAGCGACTCCGGTGGCGTGCGCCGGGTCAGCAGCAACTGATCAGAGCATCAGCTGGCCACTGGCGATATGCCGCGCGTGGCCGGCAATCTTGACCCGCTCGCCCTCCAGACGACAGAACAGCTCACCACCGCGCGCCGAACACTGGAAAGCGCTTAGCTCGCTGCGCTCCAGGCGTTCAGCCCAGTAGGGCACCAGCATGCAGTGCGTCGAGCCGGTCACCGGGTCTTCATCGATACCAATGCTCGGCGCGAAGTAGCGCGAGACGAAGTCGTGCCGCTCGCCTGTGCCGGTGATCAGCACACCCAGGCCCGGCAGTGCGGCCAGCGCCGGCAAATCGGCGGTGAAGCTGCGCACCTGCGCCTCGGACGCCAGCACCACCATCAGTTCCTGCACGCTGCCATCGACATTCAGCAGAGCCAGAACCTGCTGCGCGGGCTGCCCCAGCGCGCGCTCGACGTCGGCCTGTAGCGACGCCGCCACCGGCAATACCGGGCGCACCGGGAAATCCAGCTGCAGACGCTCACCCTGGCGGGTGACCTGCAGCGCTCCGGACAAGCAGGTGAAATCCAGTACCTCGGCCGGTTCCTGGTAGATGTCGAACAACACCTTGGCTGCAGCCAGGGTGGCATGCCCGCACAGCGGCACTTCGCTGACCGGGGTGAACCAGCGGATATGCCAGGCACTGCCCTCCTTCACCACGAATGCCGTCTCCGCCAGGTTGTGCTCGGCGGCGATGCGCTGCATCAACGTATCGTCGAGCCAGGCATCCAGGCGATAGACCATGGCGGGATTGCCCGCGAACGGCTGGTCGGTAAAGGCGTCAACTTGATGGAATTCGAGAGGCATGCTGCATTCCTGGCCAGATGAGAGCCGCCAGCATGCCTGCGCAGGGTAAGCCGCAACAGATACAGTTCCTGTTTTCCAGATGCTCTGAGAGCATCGCGGCTAAAGCCGCTCCTACGATCCAGGGGTGCTTCAGGGCTCGCTGCGCACGCGTTTCACCGCATCCAGCCAACCGGCGTAGAGGCGCTCACGGTGCGCCTCGTTCATCCGCGGCTCGAAGCGCTGCTGACGATGCCAGTGGCTGGCGATGGCATTCAGGTCCTGGTACAGGCCTAGCTTCAGGCCCGCCAGGTAGGCGACACCAAGTGCGGTAGTTTCGGTGACCTCCGGGCGCTCGACGCTGACCCCAAGAATGTCGGCAAGAAACTGCATGACCCAGTTGTTCTCCACCATGCCACCGTCGACACGCAGCGCACTGGGTGCCGCGGCACCGTCCTGGCGCATGGCCTCGAGCAAGTCGCGGGTCTGGTAGCACACCGACTGCAGGCCGGCGGTGACGATCTCCTTGATCCCGGTGTCGCGGGTCAGGCCGAAGATGGCGCCACGCGCCTTGGGGTCCCAATACGGCGCGCCCAGGCCGGTGAATGCCGGCACCAGATAGACGCCGCAGGCCTCACCGGTGGCCTCGGCCAGCGCCTCACTGTCGCGCGCGTGGCTGATCAGTTTGATGCCGTCACGCAACCACTGCACCGCCGCACCGGCCACGAAGATGCTGCCCTCGACCGCATAGGTCACCTTGCCATCGAGGCGATAGCCGACCGTGGTGAGTAGACGATTCTTCGAGCTCACCGGCTGCTCGCCAGTGTTCTGGATCATGAAGCATCCAGTGCCGTAAGTGCTCTTGACCATGCCCGGTTCGAAGCAGGCCTGGCCGATCAGCGCCGCCTGCTGGTCACCGGCCATGCCCAGCACCGGGATGCTGGCGCCGAGCAGCTCGCTGTCGGTGTGACCGAACTCGGCGGCGCAATCGAGCACCTCGGGCAACAGGCTGGCGGGGATCTCGAACAGCTTGAGCAGCTCTTCATCCCACTGCTGGGTATGGATATTGAACATCAGTGTGCGCGAGGCATTACTGGCATCGGTGCGATGCACTTTGCCATCGGTCAGACGCCACAGCAGGAAGCTGTCCACGGTGCCAAAACGAAGTTCGCCGCGTTCGGCTCGCTCACGGGCACCGGGTACGTTCTCCAGGATCCAGCGCAGCTTGGTGGCCGAGAAATACGGGTCGATCAGCAGGCCGGTCTTGGCCGAGACCATCGCCTCATGGCCTTGATCCTTGAGCCCGCCGCAATAATCAGCGGTACGACGATCCTGCCAGACGATGGCCGGATGGATAGGCGTGCCACTGACGGCATCCCACACCAGGGTGGTTTCGCGCTGGTTGGTGATGCCGATGGCGGCGATCGCTTCCGGCTGCAGTCCACTGCTGGCAATCGCATCGCGGCAGACCTTGAGCGTGGACAGCCAGATTTCCTGGCCGTCGTGCTCGACCCAGCCATCCTGCGGGAAGTACTGCTTGAACTCCTGCTGGGCACGTGCAACCGGCAAGCCCTGGGCACTGAAGATGATGGCGCGGGAGCTGGTGGTGCCCTGGTCGATGGCTAGCAGGTATTGGGTCATGCAAGATTCCTTGTTGTTATCGGTAGCAGGCTGTTGAAAAACTACCTGCGTTGCCATTGCTGCGTCAAAAACAGGCTCGTGCGCGAGTCCGATCAAAATGCTCATTTACAACGCGTAAACTCCGCTTTTTCGCCTATTTTTTCCTTGCACTGGCTGCCTCGCCTACGTTTTTCAATGATCTGCTAGCGTTCACTGCAGTTGACTGCAGACTGGCTTATTTCGCTGGCAGCATACTGCTCGGTTCAGGCTTTGCCGATAGCGGCGAACTGCCCCTGGGTATGTTGCGCCAGGGTCTCGGCCGAGAGTTCCAGTTCCAGCCCGCGCCGGCCGCCACTGACGTGAATGGTGGGATGCTGGCGTGCGGTCTCGTCGATAAAGGTGCGCAAGCGTTTCTTCTGCCCCAGCGGGCTGATGCCGCCGACCAGATAACCAGTGGCGCGCTGCGCGGCAGTCGGGTCGGCCATGTCGGCCTTCTTCACGCCGGCCGCTGCGGCCAGCGCCTTGAGATCGAGACTGCCGACGACCGGCACCACCGCCACCAGAAGCTCGCCTTTCTCGGTCGCCGCGAGCAGAGTCTTGAATACGCATTCGGGCGCCAGGCCGAGCTTTTCCGCCGCTTCCAGCCCATAGGACGGCGCCTTGGGGTCATGCTGGTAGCTATGCACACGGTGTTCGGCCTTGGCCTTTTTCAACAGATCGATGGCTGGGGTCATGTTCGAATGTGAAAACGCTGTGAAAGATGCCCTACATTAACAGGCCGAAATCCTCCGCATCTACAGCCTATAATGGGTGACCATCACAGGAAGCGCTCATGAATCTCGCTCCCCGCCAGCACGACATCCTCAACCTCGCCCGCGACCGTGGCTACGTCAGCATCGATGAACTGGCTCAAGCCTTCGCCGTCACCCCACAGACCATTCGCCGCGACATCAACCAATTGGCCGAGCACGGTCTGTTGCGTCGTACCCATGGCGGCGCGGCGTGCGAATCATCAAGCATTCAGAACACCGCCTATGGCATGCGCGCCGGGCAGATGCGCGAAGAAAAACAGCGTATCGCCGAAGCCGTGGCGGCGCAGATACCTGATCACGCCTCACTGTTCATCAATATCGGCACCACCACCGAGGCCATCGCCCGTGAGCTGCAGAATCACAAGGGTCTGAAGATCATCACCAACAACCTGCACGTCGCTGCGCAACTCAGCGCCAAGGCCGACTTCGAGGTACTGGTGGCCGGCGGTACGGTGCGCAGCGACGGCGGTATCGTCGGCCAGGCGGCGGTGGATTTCATCCAGCAGTTCAAGGTCGACTACGCCATCGTCGGCATCAGCGGTATCGACGACGACGGCAGTCTGCTCGACTTCGACTATCAGGAAGTACGCGTTTCCCAGGCCATCATCGACAACGCGCGGCAGGTTTTCCTCGCCGCCGACTCCAGCAAGTTCGGCCGCAACGCCGTGGTGCGCCTGGGCTCAATCGCCCTGGTCGACCGCGTATTTACCGATAGCGCGCCTTCAGCCGCCATCACCCGCCTGCTACACAGCCACAAGGTCCAGCTCGACCTGGTCTGAGTGCGCACTTTCTCGTAGGGCGGGTGTAACCCGCCAAAGCACCCATCACGGTTTACCCCTGCTCCCATCCGTTCAATACCGCTCGGCGCGCAATCGCGCGCTGGGGTAGCGAAGCTGCGCATCTTCGTCTAGCATATTTTCGAAAGTGAACATAACCACATTCGAATCCAATAGCCGAGCGTGCCACATGCCCCACGACCAGTTCGCCAGCCCCGTTGCGGAAGTCTATGACCTCGCCGTCGTTGGCGGCGGTATCAATGGTGTGGGCATCGCAGCCGATGCAGCTGGTCGTGGCTTGTCCGTGTTCCTTTGCGAAAAGGACGACTTGGCCAGCCATACTTCCTCGGCCAGCAGCAAGCTGATCCATGGCGGCTTGCGCTACCTGGAGCACCACGAGTTCCGCCTGGTACGTGAGGCCCTGGCCGAGCGCGAAGTGTTGCTGGCCAAGGCGCCGCATATCGTCAAACCGATGCGCTTCGTTCTGCCGCACCGCCCCCACTTGCGCCCGGCCTGGATGATCCGCGCCGGCCTGTTCCTCTACGACCACCTGGGCAAGCGCGAGCGCCTGCCGGCTTCGCGCGGCGTGCGCTTCGGCGCCGGTAGCCCGTTGAAAGCGGAGATCAGCCGCGGTTTCGAATATTCCGACTGCTGGGTGGACGATGCTCGCCTGGTGGTGCTCAACGCCATGGCCGCGCGGGAAAAAGGCGCGCACATCCACCCGCGCACTCGCTGCGTCAGTGCACGGCGCAGCAAGGGTCTGTGGCATATCCACCTGGAGCGCAGCGACGGCAGCCTGCTGTCCATTCGCGCCCGCGCTCTGGTCAACGCCGCCGGCCCCTGGGTTGCGCGCTTCATCCGTGAAGACCTCAAGCAGCAATCGCCCTACGGCATCCGCCTGATCCAGGGCAGCCACATAGTCGTGCCACGCCTGTATGACGGTGAGCAGGCCTACATCCTGCAGAACGAGGATCGTCGCATCGTCTTCGCCATCCCCTATCTGGAGCGCTTCACCCTGATCGGCACCACTGACCGCGAATATCAGGGCGACCCCGCCCAGGTGACGATCACTGCCGAGGAAACCGACTATCTGCTCAAGGTGGTCAATGATCACTTCAAGCAACAGCTCAGCCGCGACGATGTGCTGCACAGCTTCGCGGGCGTACGCCCACTGTGCGATGACGAATCCGATGAGCCGTCGGCCATTACCCGCGACTACACCCTGTCGCTCTCCGGCGCGCCGGGCGAGGCACCACTGCTTTCGGTCTTCGGCGGCAAGCTGACCACCTATCGCAAGCTGGCCGAATCCGCCATGCATGAACTGGCCGCGCATTTCACCAATCTGGGGCCGAGCTGGACAGCCACCGCCCCGCTCCCCGGTGGTGAGGATCTGCAAGGCCAGAGCGCCCTGGTCGAAGCGCTCTGCGAACGCTATGGCTGGCTACCCACCAGCCTGGCCAGACGCTGGGCTACCAGCTATGGCAGCCGTACCTGGCGCCTGCTCGATGGCGTACACAACCTTACCGATCTCGGCGAACATCTCGGTGCCGGGCTTTACACCCGCGAAGTGGAATACCTACGCCGTGAAGAATGGGCGCGCAGCAGTGCCGACATTCTCTGGCGGCGCAGCAAACTGGGCCTGTTCATGACCCCGGTGCAGCAGGCCCGCCTGCAGGACTACCTGAACAGCCGCGACCCGCATTCGGCTTACGCTGCCTGAATTCTGCGTGCCCCATGCCCCGCTCTGCGGGGCTTTTTTATGGGCACGGAAAAATAAAATATCGGGGTTACTTCCCCGTTTCAGTCAGCGTAGAACTTTCAGCAACTTTTTTATTGCGTTGATTCAATAACTTGGCGTCATGATGCGGAATAAAAACATTCTTATTCAGTTTTATTTTTACTTATGTTTCAAACACTTAAGTTTGACATAAGGGAAAACCAGGCCGAAAATTCGAGATCATCACGGTCATTGAAGCAGCAGGAGCGGTCATGAAAGGCGACAAGAAGGTCATTCAACATCTGAACAAGATTCTTGGTAACGAACTGGTCGCCATCAACCAGTATTTCCTGCATGCGCGCATGTACGAAGATTGGGGCCTGAAGAAACTCGGCGAGCACGAGTACCACGAGTCCATCGACGAGATGAAGCATGCCGACAAGCTGATCAAGCGCATTCTCTTCCTCGAAGGCATTCCCAACCTGCAGGACCTGGGCAAGATCCTGATCGGTGAAAACACCAAGGAAATGCTCGAGTGCGACCTGAAGATCGAACACAAGGCCCACGGTGACCTGAAGGCCGCCATAGCCTACTGCGAGAGCATCGGTGACTATGCCAGCCGCGAACTGCTCGAAGAAATCCTCTGCTCCGAGGAAGATCATATCGACTGGCTGGAAACCCAGCTCAGCCTGATCGAAGCCGTCGGCCTGCAGAACTACCTGCAATCGCAGATGGACGAATAAGTCCGATCCGCTCGACGAAAAACGGGAGCCACTGGCTCCCGTTTTTTTATTGCTATCAGTAACTTTGCGGGGAAGAGCCTGAAAGCCGCGACAGCATTAAAAGCTCGCCGCTAAAGCGCCTCCCACAACTTACTGCGCCTCGTTTTCCTTGACCCGGAACCACGCTGCATACAGCGCCGGCAGGAACAGCAGGGTCAATGCCGTGGCCACCACCAGCCCCCCCATGATCGCTACCGCCATCGGCCCGAAGAACACGCTGCGCGACAGCGGAATCATCGCCAACACCGCTGCCAGTGCAGTGAGCACGATGGGACGGAAGCGGCGCACCGTGGCCTCGATAACGGCGTGCCAACGGTCCAGACCGTGGCTGATGTCCTGCTCGATCTGATCGACCAGAATCACCGAGTTACGCATGATCATCCCGGCCAGGGCGATGGTGCCGAGCATGGCAACGAAGCCGAACGGCTGGCGGAAGATCAACAGGAACAGGGTGACGCCAATCAGGCCCAGCGGTGCAGTGAGAAACACCATCGCCGAGCGCGAGAAGCTTTTCAGCTGCAGCATCAGCAGCGTCAGCACCACCACGATGAACAGCGGGATACCGGCGTTCACCGATTTCTGTCCGCGTTGCGAGTCCTCCACCGTGCCGCCGACCTCCAGCAGATAACCCGCAGGCAGTTCCGCGCGGATCGGGTCCAGCGTCGGCAGGATCTGCTGGGTCAGACTGGCCGGCTGCTGCTTGCCATAGACGTCGGCACGCACGGTGACGTTGGGCAGACGATTGCGGTGCCAGATGATGCCTTCCTCGAAGCCGTATTCCAGGGTTGCCACCTGCGACAGCGCCACGCTGCGACCGCTGTCGGTCGGCACCGCCAGGCTCGGCAGCAGGCTCAGTGCCTTGCGTTCCTGCGGCGTGCCGCGCTGAAGAATCTCGATCAGCTCATTGCCCTCACGGTACTGGCTGACGCTGGTGCCGGACAGCGAGCCTTGCAGGAAGCGCGACAACTCGGCGGTGTTGACCCCCAGGGCACGGGCACGATCCTGATCGATATTGAGGATCACCACCTTGCTCGGCTCCTCCCAGTCCAGGTGCACGTTCACCACATGCGGGTTCTCACGCACCTTGTCCGCCACCTGACGGGCCAGGGCACGCACCTCGTCGATATGCTCGCCGCTGACGCGGAACTGGATCGGGTAGCCCACGGGAGGCCCGTTCTCCAGGCGGCTGACGCGGCTACGCAGGGTCGGGAACTCGTCGTTCATCACCTTGATCAGCCAACCACGCAGGCGCTCGCGCTCTTCGATGCTTTTGGCCAGTACCACGAACTGGGCAAAGCTTGCCGCCGGCAATTGTTGATCCAGTGGCAGATAGAAACGCGGTGAGCCGGTACCAACATAGGCCACGTAGTTGTCGATGCCAGACTGCTCCTTGAGCAGCTTCTCCAGGCGATGCACTTCGGCCTCGGTGGCGCTCAGCGAGGCGCCCTCCTCCAGCTTGATGTCGACCATCAGCTCCAGGCGCCCGGAGGCTGGGAAGAACTGTTGCGGCACGAAGCGAAACAGCAGCACAGAGGCGACGAACAACGCAATGGTCAGCAGGATCACGATGCCGCGACGACGCACGCACCATTCAACCGTGGCGCGAACACGGCGGTAGAACGGTGTCGAATAAGGGTCATGCCCGCCTGCGCTGCCACCGTGTTTCGCCGCGTGCAGTTTGGCCAGATCGGGCAGCAGCTTGTCGCCCAGATAGGGCACGAACATCACCGCCGCGATCCATGAGGCGATCAGCGAAATGGCCACCACCTGGAAGATCGACCGTGTGTACTCACCCGTACCGGACTGCGCGGTGGCGATGGGCAGGAACCCGGCCGCGGTGATCAGCGTGCCGGTGAGCATCGGAAAGGCCGTGCTGGTCCAGGCGAAGCTGGCCGCCTTGAAGCGGTCGTAGCCCTGCTCCATCTTGATCGCCATCATCTCCACCGCGATGATCGCGTCGTCCACCAGCAGACCGAGGCCGAGCACCAGTGCGCCGAGAGAAATCTTGTGCAGGCCTATCCCCAAGTAGTACATGGCAGCAAACGTCATCGCCAGCACCAGCGGAATCACCAGCGCCACCACCAGGCCGGTGCGCACCCCCAGGGAGAAGAAGCTGACCGCGAGCACGATCACCAGCGCCTCCACCAGCACCTTGACGAACTCGCCCACGCCGGTTTTCACCGCCGCCGGCTGATCCGACACCTTGCGCAGCTCCATGCCCAACGGCAGCGTCTGTTGCAGGCGGGCGAACTCACCTTCCAACGCCTTGCCCAGCACCAGAATGTCGCCGCCGTCCTTCATCGCCACGGCGATGCCGATGGCATCCTCGCCCATGAAGCGCATGCGCGGCGCGGGTGGATCGTTGAAACCGCGCTTGACCTCGGCCACGTCGGCGATGCGGAAGGTACGATCGGCGACGCGAATGGGAAAATCGCGAATTTCCTCCACCGATTCGAAGCGCCCGGTCACCCGCAGTTGAATACGCTCGCTGGCGGTTTCGAAGAAACCGGCAGCCGCCACCGCATTCTGCGCCTCCAGCGCCTGCTGCACGGCGGACAATGGCAGACCGAGGGTCGCCAGCTTGGTATTGGACAGTTCGATCCAGATCTTCTCGTCCTGCAGCCCCACCAGCTCGACCTTGCCCACATCCTTGACCCGCTGCAGCTGCAACTGCAGGCGGTCGGCGTAGTCCTTGAGCACGGCATAGTCGAAACCGTTGCCAGTCAGCGCATAAATATTGCCGAAGGTGGTGCCGAACTCGTCGTTGAAGAACGGCCCCTGGATGCCGGGCGGCAGCGTGTGGCGAATGTCGCTGATCTTCTTGCGCACCTGATACCACAGCTCGGGAATCTCCGAGCTGCGCATGGAGTCGCGTGCCATGAAGGTCACTTGCGACTCGCCCGGACGGGAGAAACTGGTGATGCGCTCGTACTCACCGGTCTCCATCAGCTTCTTCTCGATGCGCTCGGTGACCTGGCGCGATACCTCTTCGGCGCTGGCGCCCGGCCAGTTGGTGCGGATCACCATAGCCTTGAAGGTGAACGGCGGGTCTTCGCTCTGCCCCAGCTTGGTGTAGGACAGCGCCCCCACCACGGCGAACAGCAGCATGATGTAGAGAACGATCTGGCGGTTACGTAGCGCCCAGGCAGACAGGTTGAAGCTCATGCGGGCTTACTCCTTGGCGGCCAGTTCGACGTTGCGATTGTCCCGATCGACCGGGCGTACCTGCTGGCCTTCGCGAAGAATCTGCACCCCGGCGGCGACTACCCAATCGGAAGCGGCGAGCCCCTCCAGCACCGGAACCCGGTCATCACCATAAGCGCCGACGCGCACCGGGCGGCGTTGCACAGTGTGCTCCTTGGGGTCCACGACCCAGACGAACGCCTGGTCCTGCTCGGCGCTGAGTGCCGACAGCGGCACCGCCAGCGGTACCTCGCCATTGCTGGCGATGAATACCCGCGCGCTCTGCCCCAACTCCGCCGGCACCTTGCCTTCGGTGAACGCGACACGGGCGGCGAAAGTGCGCGACTGTGGATCGGCCGCCGGCGCCATCTCGCGGATGCGTCCGGGGAAACGCTGATCGGGCTGCGACCAGAGTTCCACCTCGACCACCTGACCAATCTCGAAACGACCAAAGCTCTGCTCCGGCAGGCTGATCGACACCTCACGCTCACCGTCGGCAGCCAGAGTGAACACCGTCTGACCAGCCGCCACCACCTGCCCCACCTCGACCGCACGACGGGCGATCACGCCGTCCTGCGAGGCCCGCAGCACGGCATAGTCGGTCTGATTGCGGGCCACGTCGTACTCGGCCTTGACCTGTTTCAGACGCGCTTCGCCAGCACGGTACTGGTTCTCGACGTTGTCGAACTGCGAGCGGCTGACCAGATTGCGCCCAAGCAGCGCCTTGTAGCGCTCACGCTCGGCGCGCACGGTCTGCAGGTTGGCCTCGGCGGCCGCCATCTGCGCGCGGATGGCTTCCAGCTGCAGGCGCACGTCCTGCGGGTCCAGCTCGGCCAGTGGCTGATCCTTCTTCACCCGGTCGCCGACATCCACCATGCGCTTGCTCACCTTGCCGGCGATACGGAAGGCCAGCCCCGGCTCGTAACGTGCACGCACCTCGCCCGGATAGCTGTCGACCAGCGCTGTAGCCGGCTGCGGCTGCACCACCATGGCAGGACGGATCGGTTGCTCCGCCTGTTCACCGTTACCGCAGGCAGACAGCAGGAAGACGAGACCCAGAGAAGCAACAAGCGGGAGAACATGGCGAGACATGTGTAAGACCTTTCAGAGAAGGTTTGGAATATTTGTACTGGCGGGTATAGTAAAAATAGCAAACTCACCAGTCCAGTATTAAAATCCGCCAATGCCTGACAAGTTGTTACAACCTTCCGGCCCCGGCCGACCAAAGGATCCCGCCAAACGTCGTGCCATCCTCGAGGCGGCCAAGAGCCTGTTCCTGCGTAATGGTTACGACGGCAGCAGCATGGACGCCATCGCCGCCGAGGCTGGGGTTTCCAAGCTCACGGTGTACAGCCATTTCACCGACAAGGAGACCCTGTTCTCCGCGGCGATCAAGGCCAAGTGCGAAGAGCAGCTTCCCGAACTGCTGTTCGAACTGCCGGATAACGTGCCGCTGGAAAGCCAGCTCCTGGAAATCGCGCGTGGCTTCCTGGCGCTGGTCAACAGTCGCGAATCGGTAGAAATGCACCGGATGATGGTGAACCTGGCCAGCCAGGGCTCGAAGCTGTCGCAGATGTTCTACGAAGCCGGCCCGAAACGGGTGCAGGATGAGATGGAAGTGCTACTGCGCAAGGCCGCCAAGCGCGGTCTGCTGAGCCTGGATAATCCGCATCTGGCCGCCGATCACTTCTTCAGCCTGCTCAAGGGCGGCGCGCACTTTCGCCTGCTGATCGGTTGTGGCGAGCCGCTGGAAGGTGAAGCCGCCGAGCATCACGTGCAGGACGCCGTGCAACTGTTCCTGCGCGCCTACAGACCCTGACTGCTTACACCTGAGCGCCGGGCTCCAGCTTCTTCTTCGGGTAGATGTCGTAACGGCTGGATTTGCCCTCGAGCACATAGCCCGGCTTGCCACCTTCGATGGCCGGGGCCTTGCGCGGGCGCTTGACCACCACGCGGTGAGTGGCCAGCGCCAGCGCCGCTTCGAGCAACGCCGGCGCATCCAGATCATCACCGACAAACGGGCGGAACAGGCGCATTTCCTTCTTCACCAGCGCACTCTTGTCGCGATGCGGGAACATCGGATCGAGGTAGATCACCTGTGGCGCCTCCCCTTGCCAACTGCGCATCAGCTCGATGGCGTTACCGGTAAGCAGGCGCATGCGCGCCACGATGGGCGCCACATCGAGGTTCAGTGCCGCACGCTGCAGGCCGTCCTCCAGCAACGCCGCCACCAGCGGCTGGCGCTCGATCAGGGTCATCTCGCAGCCCAGGCTGGCCAGCACGAACGAGTCACGCCCCAGCCCCGCAGTCGCGTCGAGAATCCGTGGCCGAATGCCCGACTGCACGCCCACCGCCTTGGCGATCATCTGCCCACTGCCGCCGCCGAACTGGCGCCGATGCGCCGCCGCCCCCTCGACGAAATCCACCCGTACCGGGCCAGGGGCCTTGTCGCCCAGCTCGACCAGTTGCAGCCCGTCATCACCCAGTTGCAGGGCGAACTCGGTCTCGCCGTCCTGCCTCAAGCCCAGGCGCGATGCCCATTGAGCGGCCGCTGCGGCGTACTGGGGGTGAAGGGCTTGGATACGGATGCTGGCGTTGTGCCGCTCGTCGGTCATTGGCTCGTTCTGCTCAAAAATCACTCAAAGCACCGGCCACACGGCCGATATCGAAGAAGCGGCATTCTGCCAGACCCGGCCGCCGACAGCCGCATCGAGAGTGAACATGTTCGACGCCCTCTCCGCCCCGCGTCCTGGTAGCAGCCCTGCCAGCCCCCGTCCGCTGGACGACGAGCTCGACCGTGCGGCGCGCGAATCCATCAACTATCAGATTCTGCGCCGCACCCTTGGGATAGACGAAGAGCAGAAACCCGGTGAGATCGCTCGTGAACTGCGGGAAACTGCCGAACCACCTGCCGTGTCCAGCAGCGCCGCCGTGGTCAGCCAGGCGGTAATCGATCAACGCGGTCTGGAGCTGAATGTCAGCGTGGGCCAGGCGCCCCAGCAGGTCGATCCGCTGGTACTGGATATGGCCGGCAATGGCTTTTCCACCAGCGGCCTGAGCCGCCCCGTGCGCTTCGATCTGGATGCCGACGGACGCATGGACTCGATCAGCGTACCCACCGGTGACGACGCGCTACTGGCGCTGGATCGTAACGGCAACGGGCATATCGACGATGGCCGCGAGCTGTTCGGCGATCAGCATGGCGCTGCCAATGGCTTCGCCGAACTGGCCCGCTTCGACGACAACGGCGACGGCCGTATTGATGCGGCCGATGCGGTATTCGACCAACTGCGCCTGTTGCGTTTCGATGCCCAGGGCCGCCAGCAGTTGCAGAAGCTCGGCGAAGCCGGCGTCAGCGCCATCGACCTGCGCGCCCGCGACGTGAGCATCGCCCTGGGCGCTTACGACCGGATCGCCCAGTTGGGCCGATTCGAGTTCACCGATGGACGCAGCGGACAGGCGGCCGATCTGCTGTTGGCCAAGCGCTAGCAGGCCGTTGAAAAACGTAGCCGAGGCAGCCAGTGCAAGGCAAATACAGGCGAAAAAGCGGAGTTTACGAGTTGTAAATGAGCATTTTGAGCCTGTTTTTAACGCAGCAATGGCAACGCAGGTAGTTTTTCAACAGCCTGCTAGGGATGGCGAAGCGTTTTCGTTGCCGTAAGGCGGGTGCAACCCGTCATTGGCGCTATGGCGGGTTGCACCCGCCCTACGGATCGCAAGCGCCTCAGCGACACATCCGCCACATGCCCATGTCCACGTGAAAGTGATCGCGGTGGGCGGCGTTGTATTCCGGGCCCAGGGTGACGTTGAAGCTGTCACAGGCCGCTTCCTGCACCAGACGCAGAAAGCGCGCCTTGTCGCCCTGCCCCGGCCAGTCGCGCAGCACGCTTATGTGCTGGCCGTCGCGCAGACGGAAGCCGACCATATCCAGCGCGTTGGCATAGGAATGCTGGCTGGGCCGCTGGCTACCGGCAATGCTGCGACAGGTGAAGCTGCCGACATGCTCGACGCGGCTCACCGGCTGGCCGAACACCGCTTGCGCAGCCGGCTGCAAGCCATGTCGCTCGAACAGGGCGAAACTCACCGCCAGCGGGCAGGTGGCCATGAAGCTGCTGCTCAGGCCAACGTTGGCGCCCTGGATGCGCACGGCGTTTTCCACCGGGCAACCCGGGTGCGGCGCGCTGTCGGCCAGACGGGTAAAACGCAGCCCGGACGTCGCCAGGGCCAAGTCGCACAACTCGCGATCGTCACCCAGACGCCAGAGCTTGAAGGGGGTCAGCAGGTTCGGCGTCTCTCGCACATCCAGCGGCGCCCAGGGGTTGTAACGCGGCGCCACCTCCAGCCAGCCACGCCACAGCGCCACCAGTAGCGCTGCGCCCAGCAGCAGGAAGAGAAACAGCAAACGGCCGATTATCCGTATCAGCATATCCATGCTCCATCAGAGTAAGCCAAGCTGCTCCAGTTCCGGTTCGATCTGCAACACTGGCAGTTCGGGCAAACCAGGCAGGCGCTGCATCAGTTGCTCATGAAAACGACGTGCCAGCTCCGGTGCCAGGCGGTTGTCCGAGGTATGGGCAAAAACGTAAGGACGCAGCCCCTGCTCGATCCAGCCGGCGACCTTGTCCAGCCAGGGCAGCATGAAGGGGTCGTTGGCCAGCAACTCGGGATGACCGATGAAGCGCAACTGCGGGCCCTGACTGAACGCGGTAGGCCGAGTCGGCAGGCGCGGCTTCTTGGCTTGCGCATGCAGCACGGCGGGCTCCTGCGAGTCGCAGCTGAACAGCGCGCGCGAATCCAGGCAGATGCGCTCGATACCACGCTCGTGCAGCTGGCGATTGAGCATACGCTCGGCATCGCCCTTGGCGAAGAACTCCGGGTGGCGCACCTCTATCGCCAGTGGCCAGTCTCCCCACTGTTCGATGAACGCCGCCAGTTCCGCCAACCGTGATGGTGCGAAGCTGGCCGGCAGCTGCAGCCAGTAAGGCGCTACCCGTTCACCGAGCGGCGCCAGCAACTGGCGAAACTGCGTGACCTCATCCAGTTGCTGGCAAAGATCTTCGCTATGACTGATGTCTCGCGGCAACTTGGCGCAGAAACGAAAGTGCGCCGGCATGACCTGCGCCCAGCGCGCCACCGTTTGCTCGCTGGGCCTGGCATAGAACGTGGTGTTGCCTTCCACCGCGTTGAACACCTCGGTGTAGCAGCTGAGAAACTCGGTTGGCCGGGTATCCTGCGGATACAGCGTGGCGCGCCAGGCCGCTTCGCTCCAGGATGGACAACCAAGGTAATAGGGAAGCGCAGCGCTCATCGATCTATGCGACGGTCCAAGCTGAGGGGCGTGAGCCACGCCGTGAAACGGGGTTACGCGTAGAGATCGAGGCCGAGCACTTCCTGCGCATCGTACTCGCTGGCGTAAGCGGCGGTGGTGCTGTAGCTGGCCAACGCCTGAGCGGCACGGTTGCTCAACGTAGGTTGTTGATAACCGAGGTCCTGCGAGCGGGTCGGCAGGCTATCGGTGTTACTGCTGCTGGCCTGTACGCGGCGAATCTGCGGCGCCTGCTCCAGCCCCTGGCTACTGGCGGGTGCAGCCGGTTGTTCACGCTGAGCCTCGACCTCCCGCTGCGTCTCGCGATAGGGCGTGACCGCGGTGCCCGAACGGGGGCCACGGTCTGGCGAGTAGGAGGGTAAGTAACCGTCGATCCGCATCTAGGACTGCTCGGTGGGCTCGGCTGAACAAGGGACAGTGCTGGCAATGTAGCGGCGGGCTGCGTCCTTGGCAAATGCCGAAGGAATCCTGACGCCAAGCATCCGACCAGTTGTCATGCCGGCGGTGCCTTCGGCGTGGCGACCTGGTCACGCAGGTACACCGGCTGCGCCTGATCGGCCGGCAACGCCTCGCCACGGGCCCAGGCAAAACGGGCCAGAGTCAGCAGGTCTTCGGCGTGCGGCAGCATGCTGCCATCCATGCCCACAGGCCTGAGGGCGAGACGCGCGGCGAAGGTGCCCCAGCCCGTGCCGGCGCCGAACCACTCACCATCGCAGCCACGCGGCGCTTCAGCTTGCTCCGGCGGCAACACCGCTTCCTGGCCAAGCAGGCGCATCTCGCCGGCTTCTGCGCGGTAGCAACCCCAGTAAACCTCGTCCATGCGCGCGTCGATGGCGGCGGCAACCTGAGTCGCGCCCTGCTCACGCAGCGCGCGCTGGGCCAGCACGGCCAGATTGGAAACCGGCAGCACCGGTCGATCCAGTGCAAAGGCCAGGCCCTGTACCACGCCGATAGCGATACGCACCCCGGTGAACGCACCCGGACCACGGCCGAAGGCAATGGCATCGAGTGCCGAAGCGGCGATACCCGCCTCACCCAGCAGTTGCTGAATCATCGGCAACAGACGCTGCGCGTGCATACGCGGGGCGACTTCGTAGTGGCTGAGCACGCGACCATCATGCAGCAGCGCGACGGAGCAGGCTTCGGTGGCGGTATCGAGGGCCAGGAGAGTGGTCATTGCATTCGGACAGCTGAAGAAAAAAGAGCCGGCATTAGACCGGCTCGACAACATTTTTTCCAGCGCCATGACGGCGCCTGGCTTGCGCAGAGCGACCGACGGGCGCCCTTAGAGCCTGCTCAAAGTCTCGCGAGCTAGAGCAATGCAAGGCGCAACGACCAACGGGAGTAACAGCCGAAGGCTGGCCCGAAGGGTGAGCGCCAGCGAATCAAACAGGCGAGGAACGACCGGGGTCGCGTTCGACTGTACTTTTGTACATGAGCATTACTCGCTGCGCTCGCCCTGCGGGCCGTCCTGTGGACGTTCAGTGACAAGTCACGGTCCGAGCCTGTATTTAACGCGGCAGGTCCGACGCGCAGCAGACTTTGAACAGGCTCTTACCAGGGCTCGACCACCGTCTCGGCCTCCCAGCCTTTGAGCGGCGCCTTGGACCAGGTGCCGTAGCCAGCATTGGGGAACACGATCCACTCGACGCCCCACTTGTCCGACTCTTCGGCGACAGTCTTGCGCTGCGCGTCGAGCGGTGTCTTGCGAAAACGTGCGTCGAAATCATGCAGCGTGTCGCCCAGCAGCATGATGATCTGATGATCGGCGCTGACGATGGCGCGGCGCTCGACCTTGGGCGGCCCGAGCAGCAGAACGCTCTCCTCCGATACCTGCGGCAGGCCCAGCTTGCTCAGGGTGGCCAGGGTGTACTTCTTCTGCTCGTCGGCGCGGTCGGAGATGTAGCGAATGGTCACGCCGAGCTTGTCGGCATGCTCGAGGAATTTCTTCGCGCCGGGGATCAGCTCGGGAGTGCCGTCACGCTCCCAGGGCAGCCAGGTGTCCCAGGCGTCGTACTGGTGACAGTTGGCCAGATCGCGGGCCAGCAGCGCGCTGTTGTCGATCACGGTTTCATCGAGGTCGGTGACGATGGCCAGCTTCGATGGATCCTTCGCCGCCGCCACGGCCTTGTCGAGCTTTTCCGTGGCGATGTTGTAGGCCTGCAACTGCAGCGCCTGGATTTCCGCCGACTGCTGCTGAAAGCGCAGGCCCATGGTGAACTCGGCGACGGAACAATCCGTCGCGGTGTCGGCAAATGCCAGCGGAGTAGCCAGCAGCGATACCGCAAGGCCCAGCCAGATGCGTTTCTCGGTCATTGAATGCCCTCTTCCTTATAGGTTATCGACACGCCCCGGCGCAGACCGGAGGCTGCATCGTCGATACTAGCCGGCACGCATTGCACGGCCATGCTTGAGAGCGACCTGAACGTATCAGGTTCCATAAACGAACAAGGCCCCTTGCGGGGCCTTGCTGCGATGACAACGGGCGATCTGGACTCAGTCCAGAGCCGCCAGGGTCTTTGCGGTGATCTCTTCGACGCTGCCGACACCCGGAATATGGCTGTATTTCGGGGTACCGGATGCAGCGGAGAGCTTCTGATAGAAGTCCACCAGCGGCTTGGTCTGCGAGTGGTAGACGGACAGGCGATGACGCACGGTTTCTTCCTTGTCGTCTTCGCGCTGAACCAGCTCTTCACCGCTGATGTCGTCCTTGCCGGCAACCTTCGGCGGGTTGTACTCGGTGTGGTAGACGCGGCCGGAAGCCGGGTGAACACGGCGGCCGGACAGACGCTTGACGATCTCCTCGTCCTCAACGGCGATTTCAACCACGTGATCCAGCGCTACGCCGGCATCGCGCAGCGCTTCGGCTTGCGGAATGGTGCGCGGGAAACCGTCGAACAAAAAGCCATTGGCGCAATCGGCCTGAGCGATGCGCTCCTTGACCAGATTGATGATCAGGTCGTCGGAGACCAGGCCACCGGCATCCATAACGCTCTTGGCCTTCAGGCCGAGCTCGGTGCCAGCCTTGACCGCAGCACGCAGCATGTCGCCAGTGGAGATTTGCGGAATGCCGAATTTCTCGGTGATGTAGCGAGCCTGGGTACCTTTGCCGGCACCGGGCGCCCCCAGCAGAATCACGCGCATCGATGTGCTCCTCAAGAGTTATGTAGTAATCGGTCGGACTCGCCTCGTGGGGCCAATCTCTTGAATGTAGTGCGGCAGCCGTAGCGGCCAAAAGGCTGCTCAAGATACACAGCGCACCCCAGGCGCACAAGCCGCCAAAAGTCGGATAAAAACCCTCCTCGCGACGGCCTGGACCTGCTTCGCGGCGCAGCTCAGGCAGCTGTCTGCCAGCGCACTGCCGCCCTCAGCCGGTGTTGCGCAAGCCCGCTGCAATACCCGCCACGCTGACCAGCAGCGCCTGCTCCAAAGGGCTCTCCGGCGCCTGTTCACGTTGCCGGCAGCGCGCCAGCAGCTCGGCCTGCAACAGATGCAGCGGGTCGAGGTAGGTGTTGCGCACGCTGATCGATTCCAGGGTTTCCTGATTATGTGCGAGCAGGCGCGACTGGCCAGTCAATTCCAGCACGGCAGCGCACGCCTGCGACAATAGGTCGCGTAACTGCGCACCCAGTGGCTGCAGCGACGGTTCGACCAGGCGCTCGTCATATAGGGCGGCGATATTGGCGTCCGCTTTGGTCAGGACCATTTCCAGCATGTCGATGCGGGTGCGAAAGAACGGCCATTGCTCGCGCATGCTTTTCAGCAGCTCAGCATCACCGCCTTGCAGGGCTTGTCCCAGGGCCTGCTCCCAGCCGAGCCAGGCCGGCAGCATCAGTCGCGTCTGGGTCCAGGCGAAGATCCACGGGATCGCCCGCAGGCTCTCCACACCGCCTTCGCGCCGCTTGGCCGGGCGACTGCCCAGCGGCAAGCGGCCGAGCTCCTGCTCCGGCGTGGCCTGGCGGAAATACTCGACGAACTGTGGATGCTCGCGCACCACGCCGCGATAGGCCTTCACGCCGACATCGGCAAGGCGGTCCATCATCGCCCGCCAGCTCGGCTCCGGCGCGGGTGGCGGCAGCAGCGTGGCTTCCAGCACCGCGGCCAGATAGAGGTTGAGATTCTGTTCGGCGATATCCGGCAGGCCGAACTTGAAGCGGATCATTTCCCCCTGCTCGGTGGTGCGGAAACGCCCCGCCACCGATCCCGGGGGTTGCGACAGAATGGCCGCGTGAGCAGGGCCACCGCCACGGCCAACGGTGCCACCGCGACCATGGAACAGCAGCAGTTCGACCTGATGCTCGCGACACAGACGCACCAGTTCCTCCTGGGCGCGGTACTGCGCCCAGGCTGCGGCGGTTGTACCGGCGTCCTTGGCCGAATCGGAATAACCGATCATCACTTCCTGCGGGCCATGCAGGCGCGCGCGATAGCCGGGCAACCCCAGCAGCCGGTCGATAACCGGCCCGGCGTGGTCCAGATCGGCCAGGGTTTCAAAAAGTGGCACCACCCGCATCGGCCGGCGCAACCCGGCCTCTTTCAGCAGCAGTTGCACGGCCAGCACGTCGGAGGCAGCACCGGCCATGGAGATCACGTAGGAGCCCAGCGATGCGGCGGGAGCGGCAGCCACCTCACGACAGGTGGCGAGCACCTCGGCAGTATCGGCCGAGGGACGATAGTCGTTCGGCAGCAGTGGCCGGCGGTTATCCAGCTCGCGCTGGAGAAAACTGAGGCGCGCCTCCTCATCCCATTCGGCGTAGCGACCGAGGCCGAGATAATCGGTGATTTCCGACATCGCCGCAGCGTGCCGGGAGGAATCCTGACGAACATCGAGGCGTACCAGAAACAGACCAAAGGTGGCTGCCCGGCGCAGGCAATCGAGCAACGGACCATCGGCAATCACACCCATGCCGCAGGCATGCAGCGACTGGTAGCAGAGCTGTAGCGGCGCCAGCAGATCATGGTTGTCGCGCAGCACTGCAGGGCCGGGCGTCACATCGGCAGTGAGGGCCTGCTGCGCCCAGCTGCGCGTTTCGCGCAGACGCTCGCGCAGCTGCTTGAGCAAGGCACGGTACGGTTCGGCACTGTCGCCCACCTGCGCGCGCAGTTCGTCACTGGCCTGCTGCATGGACAGTTCCGCTGCCAGATTATCGACGTCGCGCAGATAGAGATCGGCGGCCATCCAGCGCGCCAGCAGCAACACCTCACGGGTCACGCGCGCGGTGACATTGGGGTTGCCGTCACGGTCACCGCCCATCCACGAGGCGAAGCGAATCGGCGCAGCCTCCAGCGGCAGACGCAGACCGGTGGCGGCTTGCAGGCTCTGATCGGCACGGCGCAGGAACTGCGGCACGGCCTGCCATAGCGAATGTTCGATGACAGCGAAGCCCCATTTGGCTTCATCCACCGGGCTGGGCCGGCTGCGACGGATTTCCTCGGTGTGCCAGGCCTCGGCGATCAGCCGCTGCAGGCGCTGGGCGATGCGTTCACGCTCGGCTGGCAACAGATCGCTGTGATCCAGTGCCGTCAGCTGCGCGGCGATGGCATCGTATTTCTGGATCAGCGTACGCCGCGCCACTTCGGTGGGGTGCGCTGTCAGCACCAGTTCGATGTCCAGACGCCCCAGTTGCCGCGCCAGCTCATCGCTGCCCTGCCCGGCGGCGAGCAGGCGCTCAAGCAGCTCGTCGAGCACGCGTAACTCGAACGGCTCGGGCTCACCGGCACGGCGACGACGCACACGGTGCTGCTGCTCGGCGATGTTGGCCAGGTTGAGAAACTGATTGAAGGCCCGTGCCACCGGCAGCAGTTCGTCGTCACCCAGATCTCCCAGGGTGCTGGTCAACTGCTCGGCACCCGCGGCAGAGCCACGACGACCGGCCTTGGCCGACTTGCGTATGCGTTCGATCTTGTCGAGAAACTCGTCGCCCAACTGGGTGCTGATGGTATGCCCGAGCAGCTCGCCGAGCAGGTGCACCTCTTCACGCAGGCGCGCATCGATTTCCGCCATGTCGCACTCCTTCTCCTGTCCAGTGTCAACAGAGTGCCCAGCGCGCCAACTTCTTACAAGGGTGCGACGCGTACCCGGGCAGTCCTGCGTGCTGGGACTAGGCTTACTGATAGGCGTAGTGGATGCGCAAGCCGGCATCAGCCGCGCCACCCGTGAGGAGTAACGACATGAGAATTCGCGAACTGGCAAAACACTGGGAACAGAATGCCAAGGGGCACCTGACCCCGACCCGTTATCACATTCATCTGAATGTCGAGTCGGCCGCTCGCCTGGCGGCGCTCACCGAGATGTACCCCAAGCACCACAGCGAGGAACTGCTCGGCGAACTGATCGGCGCAGCGCTTGAGGAACTCGAAGCCAGCCTACCCTACGTGCGCGGCAGCAAGGTCGTGGCGCTGGACGAGCAAGGCGACCCGCTGTACGAGGACATAGGGCCCACACCGCGCTTTCTGGCGCTGTCGCGCAAATACCTGCGTGAACTGAGTGAACCGGGCAAAGAGACAAGCCATTGACGCCCTGAACAGCTCTTTGCGTTCGACATATTGTTCAATTCCAGGCGTTCAGGGAGAACGTAAGTCTCCTGATCGGCCCTTTTCGCACTGACACGGCGCCTCCCCCACCTTCGGCAACGCGCGGGCGCCAGGGCCTTCCCTCGCCCCATAGAAACCCACCAAAACCTTTATATAGAAGGGCCAAAAGAGCGTTTCCAACTGCATGGAAGGCCGTGCCGCGGCCTTGTCACAGGCAAATAGTTGACTGACCAGTCATCCAGAAAATCATAAGCACGCTGTGTTTTTTTCTGAACTATTCGAAAAACCTGTCGGTCCCAACTGCAGGCCATCGTGGCACGCCAATATCGCCAACCCCCTTGGTAGACGAGCTACACGATGGGCCAATTGCCACGGATATCGTCGTTCATAGGAGTGTTTCAAATGGAGTTAGCCGCCATGAAGACCCATACCGAGAAAGCCCCGCGCAGCCGCCTGCACGGGATCAAACTGGCTGCCCTGGCACTGGGTAGCAGCCTGGTGCTGGCTGGCTGTGCGGGTAACCCGCCCAGCGAGCAATACGCCGTGACGCAGTCTGCCGTGAACTCGGCGATCAGCGCCGGGGGTACCGAGTTTGCCGCCGTGGAAATGAAGTCCGCGCAGGACAAGCTAAAAGAGGCCGAGCTGGCCATGCACGAAAAAGAGTATGAGAAAGCCCGTCGCCTGGCTGAACAGGCCGAGTGGGATGCTCGACTCGCCGAGCGCAAGGCCCAGGCCGCCAAAGCCGAGCAGGCTTTGCAGGACGCCCGTCAGGGTGTTCAGGAACTGCGTGAGGAAGGCATGCGTAACGCTCAGTAAGCGGCATGCACCCCACCCATTCGCTGACAGATCAAAGGATGAACGCCATGCGTAAACACGTGATGATCCCCGCCCTTCTGGCTCTGAGCGTCGGCCTGGCCGCCTGCTCGCACCAGCCCAATGCCAACCTGGAGTCGGCGCGTAGCAACTTCTCCTCGCTGCAGAGCGATCCGCAGGCGAGCAAGGTTGCTGCGCTGGAAACCAAGGAAGCCCAGGAATGGCTGAACAAGGCCGACAAGGCCTACATGGAAAAGGAAGACGAGAAGAAGGTCGACCAACTGGCCTACCTGACCAACAAGCGCGTCGAGGTAGCCAAGCAGACCATCGTCCTGCGTAACGCCGAAGCCGAGCTGAAGAACTCCTCGGCGCAGCGCGCCCAGGCCCTGCTCGATGCTCGCGACGCGCAGATCCGCAAGTTGCAGGACAGCCTCAACGCCAAGCAGACCGAACGCGGCACCCTGGTGACCTTCGGTGACGTCCTGTTCGACTTCAACAAGGCCGAACTCAAGAGCAGCGCACTGCCCAACGTCACCCAGCTGGCACGTTTTCTCCAGGAAAACCCGGAGCGCCAGGTGATCGTCGAGGGTTATACCGACAGCGTCGGCTCGGCCAGCTACAACCAGGGCCTGTCCGAGCGTCGCGCCGAGTCCGTACGTCGCGCACTGATTCGCGCTGGCGTGGAGCCGACGCGCATCGTCGCCCAGGGTTATGGCAAGGAGTATCCGGTAGCGGACAACTCCAGTGACTCCGGTCGCGCGCAGAACCGTCGTGTGGAGGTGACCATCTCCAACGACAATCAGCCGGTCGCTCCGCGTTCGGCTACCGGAGCCTGACAGCCATGCCGGAATGAAGAAACCCGCCTGATGGCGGGTTTCTTTTTGGTACATCGCATTTTCGCGGGGAGGATACGCTTGACACCGAACTGGAAAGTTTGTGTGTTCTGCTGCGCTATTTATCTCCGGGCCAAGATCACTAGCGCGTCGATCTCTCGTCTTGGTTTCGCCCCTCACGGGCGAGTCACTTTCTCTTGCTTGCCCAAGAGAAAGTAACCAAAGAGAAGGGCACCCCACCATCCGGGCTAGGCGCCCCGCCCTGCTGCGCCGGGGTTCCCTCGCTCCATCACCACTCCCGGGGCCCGCCACGAAGGGCCATTCCCTGGCCCATCGTGGCTCTTGCGACATCCATGTCGCTCAACCCCTTACGTGGCGATTCCACTCGGCCTCCTGAAGGGGATTTGAGCGTCGTCTGTGAGATCGCAGTTGAAGAGCAAAGGCAAAGGCCAGACACCGCCAATTTCAATTCCGCAAAGATTATGCAAGCTCGCGCCCCGGCCCCCGGAGCAGCATCGGGGCGTGGGGAGTTTCGCGCAGCAAAACCCGGAGGCAGGGTAATGCCGATCAGATCAGGTTGCCAAAGCAGCCCTTTGTAGGAGCCCCG
>JBLUOL010000032.1:0-38526 GCA_048065775.1 Pseudomonas sp. GW6 | reverse complement strand
GCGCATATTCGAGCATTGCAGTACACTCGGCCCAACCTTCGCCTGACCGGTTTGCCTTTCGCATGAATTCGCGCGCTTTTCGCCCCTGTGGCGCACGAGGAGCAGGTCATTAAGCCGCTCTTCGCCAAAGGTCCCTCGCTGGGCATTCGTCTGCTGGTATTTGCCGTACTGTCGGCGGTGCTGATGGTGGTCGATGCCCGCTTCGAGACGCTCAAGCCGCTGCGCAGCCAGATGGGGCTGGTGCTCACGCCTTTCTATTGGCTGGCCGATGTGCCCGTACGCGTCTGGGATGGGGCAACTCAGCAGATTTCCTCGCGCAGCGAACTGATGGCCGAGAACGAGAAGCTCAAGGCCGAGGCTCTGCTGCTGCAGCGTCGCCTGCAGAAGCTGGCAGCGCTGACCGAGCAGAACGTGCGTCTGCGCGAACTGCTCAACTCCGCGGCGCTGGTGGATGAAGAAGTGCTGGTTGCTGAGCTGATCGGCGTCGATCCCAATCCCTATACCCACCGCATCCTGATCGACAAGGGCGAGAAGGATGGCGTGTTCCTCGGGCAGCCGGTGCTCGATGCGCGCGGGCTGATGGGCCAGGTGGTCGAGATCATGCCCTACACCTCGCGGGTGCTGTTGCTCACCGATAACACCCACAGCATCCCGGTACAGGTCAACCGTAACGGTCTGCGTGCCATCGCCGTCGGTACCGGCAACCCGGAGCGCCTGGAGCTGCGTCACGTCGCCGATACCGCCGATATCAAGGAGGGCGATCTGCTGGTCAGTTCCGGCATGGGCCAGCGCTTCCCGGCCGGCTACCCGGTGGCCACGGTCAAGGAAGTGATTCATGACTCCGGCCAGCCTTTCGCCATCGTCCGTGCCGTACCGACCGCTGCGCTCAATCGCAGCCGTTATCTGCTGTTGGTGTTCTCCGACCGGCGCACGCCCGAGGAGCGCGCCAACGATTCCGCCGAGGCCCAGGAAGCCGCCGACCGCGAAGCCGAGCAGGCGCGCAATGGCGAGCCGGCCGCTGACGCACCGGCCGCTGACGCCCCCGCACAGGAGAGTAACTGATGGCTGGCGTACAGCCCCGTAACGGCTGGGTGATCTGGCTGAGCCTGGCGCTCGGTTTGTTGCTCAGTGTTTCGCCGTTGCCCGAGTTCATGCAGATCGGTCGCCCGCTGTGGGTCGCCTTGATTCTCACCTATTGGGTACTGGCTCTGCCGCATCGTGTCGGCATGACCACCGCCTGGATTCTTGGCCTGGCGCAGGACGTGCTGTTCGGCACCCTGCTCGGGCAGAACGCCTTGATTCTCACCCTGATCACCTTTCTGGTGCTGAGCCTGCACCAGCGCCTGCGCATGTTCCCCATGTGGCAGCAGAGCATGGTGCTGATGGTGGTGTTCGGTCTCGCCCAGCTGGTTCAGCTGTGGCTCAACGCCCTGACCGGTAGTCGTCCGCCAACCCTGGCCTTCGTCCTGCCGGCACTGGTCAGCGCTCTGCTGTGGCCCTGGATCTGCGCCATCCTGCGCGGTCTGCACCTGCGCCTCAACGTCAACTGAACGCGGCCTGCCGCACGGCTGGCCGCGGTTCGCAAGGGAGATACCCGTATGGCCGAGCTGTTTCTGGCCTCCGCCTCGCCCCGTCGCCGTGAATTGCTGGCTCAGATCGCTGTGCCTTGCGTCACGCAAATCGCCTCGATAGATGAAAATCCATTGCCAGCCGAACCGGCGGCAGCCTATGTAGAACGCCTGGCGCGTGAAAAAGCGCGCGCCGGTCTGCTCGCCTTGGGCGGGCGTGACGATGCCGTGGTGTTGGGCGCCGATACCGCTGTGGTGCTCGATGGACGTATTCTTGGCAAACCGGCGGACTTCGCCGAGTCACGCGTGATGCTTCAGGCCCTGTCGGGGCGCAGTCATCAGGTGCTGACGGCTGTGGCGTTGGTCGGTGATGGCCGCGAGGCGGCGCGAGTGGTCAGCAGCGAAGTGAGCTTTCGTACTATCGGCGATGCGGAAATCGAAGCGTACTGGGCCAGCGGCGAACCCTGCGACAAGGCGGGCAGTTATGGTATCCAGGGGTTGGCAGCCGTGTTCGTCAGCCAATTGCGGGGCAGCTATTCGGCAGTGGTCGGTCTGCCGCTTTGCGAAACTGCCGAGTTGCTTGGCGAGTTCGGTATCGCCTGCTGGCAGTTGCCGGCGAAAGGGCCGCGCTAAGAGCCCTGGCGGTGGCAGCATAGGTAGTTTTTGGGCGTGCCCGAAAGCTTGAGTCCGCGGGGCGGTGCAGTAGCCCGGCCGGCATGATCACCAGGATGGATGCATGAGCGAAGAGATTCTGATCAATATCACGCCGATGGAGTCGCGCGTGGCGGTGGTGGAAAACGGCGTGCTGCAGGAAGTGCACGTCGAGCGCACGCAGAAGCGCGGCATCGTCGGCAACATCTACAAGGGCAAGGTGGTGCGCGTGCTGCCTGGCATGCAGGCGGCTTTCGTCGATATCGGCCTGGAGCGTGCGGCCTTCATTCATGCTTCCGAGATTTCCACCCGCGAGGGAACTGCGGTAGAGCCGATCAGCGCCCTGGTGCACGAAGGGCAGAGCCTGGTGGTGCAAGTCACCAAGGACCCCATCGGCAGCAAGGGGGCGCGTCTGACCACTCAGTTGTCGATCCCTTCGCGTTATCTGGTGTACATGCCACGCACCAGTCATGTCGGTATTTCCCTGAAGATCGAAGACGAAGCAGAGCGCGAGCGCCTCAAACAGGTGGTCGCCGATTGCGTCGCCGCCGAGGGCATCGAGGAAGCCGGTGGCTTCATCCTGCGCACCGCCGCCGAGGGTGCAGGTGCTGATGAAATTCTGATCGACATCCGTTATCTGCGCCGCCTCTGGGACCAGATCGGTGCGCAGATCCAGAACTGCAAGGCGCCCACGGTGATCTACGAGGATCTGTCCCTGGCGCTGCGTACCCTGCGAGACCTGGTCAGCCCGCGGACCGAGAAGATTCGCGTGGACTCGCGGGAAACCTTCCAGAAAATCACGCAGTTCGTCGCCGAATTGATGCCGGAGATCGCTGATCGTCTCGAGCATTATCCTGGCGAGCGACCGATCTTCGACCTGTACGGTGTCGAGGACGAAATCCAGCGCGCACTGGAACGCAAGGTGCCGCTGAAGTCCGGTGGTTACCTGGTGGTCGACCCCGCCGAAGCGATGAGCACTATCGACGTCAATACTGGCGCCTTCGTTGGCCATCGCACCCTCGAAGAAACCATCTTCAAGACCAATCTCGAGGCGGCCACGGCCATTGCCCGTCAGCTGCGTCTGCGCAACCTGGGCGGCATCATCATCATCGACTTCATCGACATGGAGGACGAGGAGCATCAGCGCCAGGTGCTGCGTACCCTGGAGAAGCAGCTCGAGCGTGATCACGCCAAGACCAACATCATCGGCATCACCGAACTCGGCCTGGTGCAGATGACCCGCAAGCGTACCCGCGAAAGCCTCGAGCAGATTCTCTGCGAGCCCTGCACTGCCTGTCAGGGGCGCGGCAAGCTGAAGACGCCGGAGACCATCTGCTACGAGATCTTCCGCGAGATTCTGCGCGAAGCCCGCGCCTACCAGGCGGAAAGCTATCGGGTGCTGGCCAATCAGAAGGTGGTCGATCGCCTGCTCGATGAAGAGTCGGGCAACGTCGCCGATCTGGAAGCCTTCATCGGACGTACCATCAAGTTCCAGGTGGAAACCATGTATTCCCAGGAACAGTACGACGTGGTGCTGCTCTGAGCACGCCAGCTGTGGAGGTGAGCGCCCTGGCGCGCCTGTTTTCGGCGCTGCTGCGCTGGGGGCTGGGTCTTTGCGCCGCCATGCTGGTGCTGGCTGCGCTGTACGTCAGCCTGGGCCGTGAGCTGGTGCCGCTGGTGGCCGAATACCGGCTCGAACTGGAAGATCGTGCCACGGCGCAGCTGGGAGTACCGGTACGAATCGGTCGCCTCGAAGGTCATTGGCAGGGTTTTGCCCCGGTGCTGGTGGCGCATGACGTGCACCTGGGTGACGAAGAGCAAGGCCTGAGCCTGGAGCGTGTGCAATTGGTGCCGGATGTGGGCGCTAGCCTGCTGGCACGCCAGCCGCGCATCGCCCACCTGCAATTCGACGGCCTGCAATTGAACGTGCAGCAGAACGCTGAAGGTGGCTGGCAGTTGCAAGGATTGCCACAGCGCAGCGGCCCCGAGCTGAATGTCGAGCAGTTACTGGAGCAGTTGCAGATCGTGCACCGCATCAGTCTGCTCGACAGTCGTGTGGTGCTGCAGCCGCTCGATCAGGAGCCGCTGCTGCTCAGCTACGTCAACCTGAGCCTGCGTTACGGCAGCAACAGTCAGCGCCTTGACGGCCGCCTGCTGCTGCCCGATGGCCAGCCTGTGGCGCTGCGGCTGCGTACGCGCATGCAGCCCAAGACCTGGCGCGAGGCACAGTCCGAGCTCTATCTGAGCCTGCCGCAGAGCGACTGGGCCACCTGGCTGCCCAAATCGCTGCTTGGCGACTGGCAGGTGCAGCGCTTGCAGGCCGGCGGTGAGCTTTGGTTGGAGGGCCATGGTCTGGCCCTGGACAAGGGCGCCTTGCGTCTGCATGCACCCGAGCTGGCCGGCGGCCAGGCCAAACACAAGGCCGTGACTCTCAAGGACCTGGCCTTCAACGCCTTCTTCACGCAAGACAAGCAGGGCGTGCGGGCGCAGATCGACTCCCTGGCCTTGACCCATGGTGAGCAGCGCATCGGCGAGCTGCACCTTAACCTGAAGCAGCAGGATACGGGCGAAGCCGACGAGCGCTGGGCGCTGACGGCTGATCGGCTTGATCTCGCTGCCTGGTCTCCGTTGGTTCACGCGCTGGTGCCGATGCCCGATGCAGCGCGCGATGTGCTGGTCGCGCTGGCTCCGGTGGGTGCGGTCAACAACCTGTTGCTCGACTATTACCCGCAGCGTGAAGGTGCCGAGCGCCTGCAGTTCGCCGCGAACCTGGACAAGGTAGGCATTCAGGCCTATCGCGGTGCGCCGGCGGCCGAGAACGTCAGTGGCAGTGCCTCGGGCAATATGTTCCGGGGCGAACTGCGCCTGAATAGCGAGAATTTCGCCCTGCATCTGGATCAACTGTTCCCCGAACCCTGGCGATATCGCCATGCCCAGGCGCGGTTGAGCTGGGACTGGAGTGAAACCGGCCTGACCCTGTATAGCCCCTATATGCGCGTGGATGGCGAGGAAGGGCAGGTCGCCGGTGACATGCTCATCCGCCTGTTGCGCGATCCCGAGGCTGAAGACTACATGGACCTGCGTGTCGGCATGCGCGACGGCGATGCGGCCTACACCGAGAAGTACCTGCCGAGCCGCGCGCCGGGCATGAGCGCTGAGCTCGATCATTGGTTGAAGACGGCGATCCGCGCGGGGCACGTCGAAGAGGGTTACTTCCAGTATCAGGGTTCGCTGAACAAGGGCGCACCATTGGGCGCGCGCAGCCTCAGCCTGTTCTTCAAGGTCAAGGATGCCGAGCTAGCATTCCAGCCCGGCTGGCCGTCGCTGCGTGAGGGTGTGGGCGAGGTGCTGATCGAGGATGATGCAGTGCGCGTGCGCCTGCAGAGCGGGCGTTTGCTGGAGAGTCAGGTCAATGACGTCACAGCCAATATCCCCTTGCGGCATGATGGCAAGCCACCGCGCCTGGAGCTCGATGGCGAGGTGCAGAGCAGCCTGAGTGACGCCATCAAACTGCTGCAGGAAGCGCCTCTGGGCACAGCGGGGATCTTTGCCGGTTGGCAAGGTGAAGGGCCTCTGGCCGGGCGTCTGAAGCTGGATATTCCGTTGCAGAAGGGGCAGCCGCCCGGTGTGGTGGTGGACTTCGCCACCGAGGGCGCGAGCCTCAAGCTGGCCAATCCCGCCTTGCAACTGAGCAAGGTGCAGGGTGCGTTTCGCTTCGATAGCGCAGCCGGGTTGAGCGCGCCGGACGTTCGCGCCGAGGTCCTCGGGCGCCAGGTGCGCGGCACTATCCGCGCCGAGGGCGCGCGTGGGCAGGCGCGTACGTTGTTCGATCTGCGTGGACAGGTCCAGGTCGATACCCTCAGCCAGTGGCTGGGCGGGCCGCAGAAGTTGCCGGCCAGCGGACTGCTGCCTTATCGACTGCGCCTGACCCTGGATGGCGATGACAGCAAGCTGCGCGTCGATTCCAATCTGCGCGGTGTGGCGATCAATCTGCCTGCGCCCTTCGGCAAGACGGCGCAGCAGGAGCGTGATGCCGACTGGCGCATGACTCTTTCCGGGCGCGAGCGTCGTTACTGGGCGAACTATGGCGAGCTGGCCAGCCTGAGTCTGGCCGCGCCCCCGGGGGCGCTGGCTGACGGACGCGGTGAGGTGGTGCTCGGTGGCGGTGCGGCCGGCCTGCCTCCCGGTCAGGGTTTACGTGTGCGTGGGCGTCTGGATGAGCTTGACCTGGATGCCTGGAAGCAGCTCGGCAGCCAACATCCGGTGAAGGTGGACGCTGACAGCCAGCGTCTGCTGCGTAGTGCGCGGCTGGATATCGGGCGTTTCCGCGGCTTTGGTCAGGAGGTCGAGCAACTGACGCTTGGCCTGGAGCGAGAAGCTCAGGGCTGGGCCTTGCAGCTCGACAGCGAGCTGGCGGCGGGGCGTGTACTGCTGGCTGATGCCGAGGGCGTGCCTATTCGCATCGATCTGCAGCACGTGCGGCTGCCGGCGCCGGATCCTGAGGCGGCCAAGACCAGCGATGCTCCTGATCCCCTGGCCGATATCGACCCTCGGCAGATGCCCGCGCTGGATATCGCCATCGCGCGTGTGCAGCGCGGTGACAAGGTGCTGGGCGCCTGGTCGCTCAAGGTCAGGCCTGAAGCTCAGGGTGTGCGCTTCGAGGAGCTCGACCTCGACCTGCAGGGGCTGAAGATTGGGGGCAGCGCCGGTTGGCGTGGTACGCCGGGCAACACCAGCAGTTGGTACAAGGGGCGCCTGCAGGGCGAAGAGCTGAGCAAGGTGTTGCTGGCCTGGAACTTCGCCCCGAGCGTCACCAGTGAGAGTTTTCGTGTGGACGCCGACGGCAGCTGGCCCGGTTCACCGGCCTGGTTCTCGCTCAAGCGCTTCTCCGGCAATCTCGACGCCTCGCTGCGCAAAGGTCAGTTCGTCGAAGTGCAGGGCTCGGCCCAGGCGCTGCGCGTGTTCGGCCTGCTCAACTTCAACTCCATTGGTCGCCGCCTGCGTCTGGACTTCTCCGACCTGCTGGGCAAGGGGCTGAGTTACGACCGGGTCAAGGGCAACCTGCAGGCGACCAATGGCCTGTTCGTGACGCATGAACCGATCACCCTGAGCGGACCTTCGAGCAATCTGGAACTCAATGGCAATCTCGACATGAACAACGAGCGTATCGACGCCAAGTTGTTAGTGACCCTGCCGGTGACCAATAACCTGCCGCTGGCGGCGCTGATCGTCGGCGCCCCGGCGATTGGCGGGGCGCTGTTTGTCGTGGACAAATTGCTCGGCGACAAGGTCGCCCGCTTCGCCAGTGTGCAGTACGACGTCAAGGGCCCGATGCAGGACCCGCAGATCAGCTTCGACAAGCCCTTCGAAAAACCGCAATGACGTGGTCTCTTGGCGTACGCTGTTACACCAAGCCGCAAAGAGTGTCGCCATGAATCTCGCTGTAATCCAGATGGTTAGCCAGGACGACGTGCAAACCAACCTGCGTCTGGCTCGCCGTATGCTGGAGCGTGCCGCGCAGGGCGGTGCGCGCCTCGCCGTGCTGCCCGAAAACTTCGCTGCCATGGGTCGCCGCGACCTGGCTGCCATCGGCCGCGCCGAAGCATTGGGCGAGGGGCCGATCCTGCCCTGGTTGAAACGCGCTGCTCGTGACCTCAGTTTATGGATAGTGGCTGGCACTTTGCCGCTGCCTCCGGACGATGATGCCGACGGCAAACCGCATGCCTGCTCACTGCTGATCGATGATCAGGGTGAGCGTGTGGCCCGTTACGACAAGCTGCACCTGTTCGATGTCGATGTCGCCGACAACCGTGGTCGTTATCGCGAGTCCGACGATTTCGCCCATGGCCAGCGCGTCGTGGTGGCCGACACCCCCGTGGGGCGTCTGGGGCTGACGGTGTGTTACGACCTGCGCTTCCCTGAGCTGTTCGGTGCGCTGCGTGAAGCTGGCGCCGAGCTGATCAGCGTGCCGGCAGCGTTCACTGCGGTGACCGGTGCCGCGCATTGGCAGGTCTTGACCCGCGCCCGCGCCATCGAAACTCAATGCTATGTACTGGCGGCCGGGCAGGGTGGCGAGCACCCCGGTCAGCGTCTGACGTTCGGCCACTCGGCGATCATCGACCCATGGGGTCAGGTGCTGGCCGAGCAGGATCAGGGTGAAGGGGCCTTGCTGGCTCCCCGCGATGCCGCCGAGCAGGCGAACATTCGCCAACGCATGCCGGTGCAGCAGCACCGCCGAATCTTTTCATCGGACGTACCCCGTCCGATCGTTGTGGAGTGACCATGAACACGATGTTGCAATCCGTCAGCGAGCATCTGCTTGCCCCCGGTAACCTGACGCTCGATAGCCTCGGCAGCGTGCTGGGCGAAGTCGCTGGGCCGGGGATCGATGCCGCCGATCTGTACTTTCAAAGCCAGGTTTCGGAAACCTGGGTGCTGGAGGACGGCATCGTCAAGGAGGGCAGCTTCAATCTCGATCAGGGCGTTGGTGTGCGCGCCCAGTCGGGCGAGAAGACCGGTTTTGCCTACAGCAACGCGATCAGCCTCGATGCGCTTACGCAGGCCGCACAGGCCGCGCGTTCGATCTCGCGTGCTGGCCAGCAGGGCCGTGTGCAGGCTTTCGTCAGCCCGCAGGTGACCCAGCTGTATGCCGAAGGCAACCCACTGGACGTCATGGGGCGCGCCGAGAAGGTTGAATTGCTGCAGCGTATCGACCGCGCAACGCGCGCGCTCGATCCACGTATCAAACAGGTCACCGTGAGCCTGGCCGGCGTCTGGGATCGTATCCTGGTCGCCGCCCACGACGGCAGCCTCAGCGCCGATATCCGCCCGCTGGTGCGCTTCAATGTCAGCGTCATCGTCGAGCAGAACGGGCGCCGCGAGCGCGGTGGCCATGGCGGTGGCGGACGTACCGACTACCGCTATTTTCTCGATGAAGACCGCGCCATGGGCTACGCCCGCGAGGCGCTGCGCCAGGCGCTGGTCAATCTGGAGGCCATCGCTGCCCCCGCTGGCAGCATGCCAGTGGTGATGGGTGCCGGCTGGTCCGGCGTGCTGCTGCACGAAGCGGTCGGCCACGGCCTGGAAGGCGACTTCAACCGCAAGGGCAGTTCGGCCTACAGCGGCCAGGTCGGCCAGAAGGTCGCTTCCAGCCTCTGCACCATCGTCGACGACGGCACTCTGGCCGGACGACGCGGCTCGCTGAGTGTCGACGACGAAGGCACGCCGACCCAATGCACCACGCTGATCGAGAACGGCGTGCTCAAGGGTTACATGCAGGACAAGCTCAATGCCCGCCTGATGGGCGTGGCCGCCACCGGCAACGGGCGTCGCGAGTCCTACGCGCACCTGCCGATGCCGCGCATGACCAATACCTACATGCTGGCTGGCGAGAGCGATCCGGAGGAAATCATACGTTCGGTGAAGAAGGGCATCTACTGCGCCAACCTTGGCGGCGGCCAGGTGGACATCACCAGTGGCAAGTTCGTGTTCTCTACCAGTGAGGCCTACCTGATCGAGGACGGCAAGATCACGGCGCCGGTCAAAGGCGCCACCTTGATTGGCAACGGCCCGGAGGCCATGAGCCGGGTGTCCATGGTCGGCAATGACCTGGCCCTGGATAGTGGCGTCGGCACCTGCGGCAAAGACGGTCAGTCGGTGCCGGTCGGTGTCGGTCAGCCGACGCTGAAGATCGACGCGATCACTGTCGGCGGCACTGGTGCGTAGGGCCGACAACAGTAGGGTGCGCCGTGCGCACCAGCGGCTGGCGAAGAGTCGGTGCGCATGGCGCACCCTAGGGTCAGCGCAATCCGCGGTGGATTTCGTCGAGCTCGCGGATGTACTTGAACACCTTGCGCGCCGCAGCCGGCGGCTTGTTGCGCGCGGCTTCGTGCTGAGCATGACGAACCAGGCCGCGCAGGTGCTGGACGTCAGCGTCGGGGTAGAGCTCGACGAAGCTTTCCAGCGCGCTGTCGCCTTCGGCGATCAGGCGGTCACGCCAGCGTTCGAGGGCATGGAAGCGTTCGTTGTACTCGCGGGTGGAGCTGTCCACCTGGTCGAGCATGGCGACGATCGCGTCGACATCCTGTTCGCGCATCAGCTTGCCGATGAACTGGATGTGGCGTTTGCGCGCGGCATTGGCGGTATGTTTCGGCGCTTCGGCGAGCGCGCGGCGTAGGGCATCGGTCAGTGGCATCTTGGCCAGCAGATCCGCCTTGAGCGTGGTCAGTCGCTCGCCAAGGTCCTGCAGGGCATGCAGTTCGCGTTTGACCTGGGATTTGCTCTTCTCCAGGGAGAAGTCGTCGTAGGAATCAGACATGGGGTGGGTCCAGAGGGAAACGCCGCCATGATAGCAGTAACCGTGACTGCCGGCCCGCGGACGGGCAGTCGAGAGCAGGCCTTGAGGGGTTACCACTAGTGCCTGCGCCAAGAGAATCGGGAGTGGTTATGAGTGAAGTAGAACGTATCGGGCCGCAGGCCTTGCCTGCACTGCAAGAGCAGGTCGAGGCGATTCTTGCCGAGGCCAGGCGCCAGGGTGCCAGTGCCTGTGAGGTGGCCGTTTCGGCCGGGCAGGGGCTGTCCACCACGGTGCGCCAGGGCGAGGTGGAAACCGTCGAATTCAATCGCGACCAGGGTTTCGGCATCACCCTGTACGTGGGCCAGCGCAAGGGCTCGGCCAGCACCTCGGCTACTGGCATTGAGGCCATTCGCGAGACGGTGGCTGCGGCCCTGGCGATTGCCAAACACACCAGCGAGGATGAGTGCGCCGGCCTCGCCGACGCCGCGCTGATGGCCCGCGAGCTGCCGGAGCTGGATCTCTATCACCCCTGGTCGATCACTCCGGAGCAGGCCGTCGAGCAGGCGCTGGCCTGTGAAGCCGCCGCGTTCGCCGCTGATAAGCGGATCAAGAACGCCGATGGCACCAGCCTCAACACCCACCAGGGCTGCCGTGTGTATGGCAACAGCCACGGGTTTATCGGTGGTTACGCCAGTACCCGCCACAGTCTGAGTTGCGTGATGATTGCCGAAGGTGAAGGGCAGATGCAGCGCGACTACTGGTATGACGTCAATCGTCAGGGTGAGCTGCTGGCCGATCCCGTGGGCATTGGGCAGCGCGCCGCCGAGCGTGCGGTCAGCCGCCTGGGCGCACGGCCGGTACCAACCTGCGAAGTGCCGGTACTGTTCGCCGCCGAGCTGGCCGGCGGGTTGTTCAGCCATCTGCTGGCGGCGATCTCGGGCGGCAATCTGTATCGCCACTCCTCCTTCCTCGAGGGTGCGCTCGGCCAGCGTCTTTTTCCCGAGTGGCTGACTCTAGACGAGCGTCCGCACCTGCCGCGCGCACTGGGCAGCGCGGCTTTCGATGGTGATGGCCTAGCCACTTATGCCAAGCCGTTCGTGGAGAAGGGAGAGCTGGTGTCCTACGTACTTAGCACCTATTCCGGGCGCAAGCTGGGTTTGCCGAGCACTGCCAACTCAGGAGGTGTGCACAACCTGTTCATCACCCATGGCGATGAGGATCAGCAGGCGCTGATTCGGCGCATGGGGCGCGGTTTGCTGGTTACCGAGCTGATGGGCCAGGGGCTGAATCTGGTGACGGGTGATTACTCGCGCGGCGCGGCGGGCTTCTGGGTGGAGAACGGCGAGATCCAGTTCCCGGTGCAGGAGGTAACCATCGCCGGCAATCTGCGCGACATGTTCCGCCAGGTCGTTGCAGTCGGTTGTGACCTGGAGCGGCGTGGCAATATCTGCACCGGCTCGGTGCTGATCGAGAAGATGACCGTCGCCGGCAGTTGAAGTCGGCAGTAACGACAAGGCCACCCGTGGGTGGCCTTCGTTTTGGCTGGAGGTATTACTCGCCTTCGTCGAAGTAGTTCTCTATCAGGCCTACCAGGGCGGCCATCGCTTCTTCGTCCTGCTCGCCTTCGGTCAGCAGGTGCACATTGGTGCCCTTGCCGGCAGCCAGCATCATCACCGCCATGATGCTCTTGCCGTCTACCAGGCTGTCGGCGCTGCGGCCGATGCGCACTTGGCAGGGGTAGGTGCTCGCTACACCGACGAACTTCGCCGCGGCGCGGGCATGCAGACCAAGTTTGTTGATGATGGTGATTTCACGTGCTGGCATCGCGGCAGGATTCCTTAGCTGAGGTCGCGGTGACGCACCTGGACGTTCTTCAGCGAGTCTTTGAGTGCCTGGCTCAGGCGGTTGGCCAGGTACACCGAGCGGTGGTGACCACCGGTGCAGCCAATGGCGATGGTGACATAGGCGCGGTTGCTGGCGGCGAAGCGTGGCAGCCATTTTTCCAGATAGGCGAGGATGTCCTGATACATCTCCTCGACCTCCGGCTGCGCAGCCAGGTAGTCGATCACCGGTTGATCCAGGCCGGAGTAGTCGCGCAGTTCCGGCTTCCAGTAGGGATTGGGCAGGCAGCGCGCATCGAACACCAGATCGGCGTCCACCGGCATGCCGCGCTTGAAGCCGAAGGACTCGACGAGAAAGGCGGTTCCGGTCTGTGTCTGGCCGAGCAGGCGCAGTTTGAGCGTATCGCGCAGCTGGTAGAGATTCAGGCGGGTGGTGTCGATCTTCAGATCGGCACGATCGGTGATCGGCGCCAACAGCAGACTTTCGTACGCAATGGCTTCGGCCAGCGAGCGCTTATCGTTGGTCAGCGGGTGGCGTCTGCGGGTTTCGGAAAAGCGCTTGAGCAGGGTTTCGTCTTCGGCATCGAGATACAGCACATCGCAGCGGATATTACGTTTGCGTACTTCTTCGAGCAGCTCCGGGAAGCGCTTGAGCTGGCTCAGCAGGTTGCGTGCATCAATGGAAACGGCCACTTGCGGCAGCAGCATGTCGCTGTGCGGCAGGAAGCGCTCGGCGAGGTCCGGCAGCAGACCGGCCGGCAGGTTGTCGATGCAGTAGAAACCGTTGTCCTCAAGTACATCGAGGGCGGTGCTCTTGCCCGAGCCCGAGCGACCGCTGACGATGATCAGGCGCATGTTTATTGACCGTTCTGAATGTCCACGACGACCTGATAGAGATCTTCGCCGCTCTTGGCCTGGCGCAGACGTTCACGTACATCCTGGCGATCAAGCATGCTGGCGATCTGGCGCAGCAGGTCGAGGTGGGCATCGGTGGCCGCCTCCGGCACCAGCAGCACGAACAGCAGATCGACCGGCACGCCGTCGATGGCGTCGAAGTCGACTGCCGTCTCCAGATGCAGGACTGCACTGATCGGGGCACTGCAGCCAGCCAGGCGGCAGTGGGGAATGGCAATGCCGTTGCCGAAGCCGGTAGAGCCGAGCTTCTCGCGGGCGATGAGGCTTTCGAATATGTCCTGGGCATCCAGGTCGGGTAGATCACGCGCAACCAGGTTGGCGATCTGTTCTAGCACGCGTTTCTTGCTGCCGCCCGGCACGTTCACCAGGGAACGGCCGGGGGTCAGGATATTTTCAAGTCGGATCATGGATAGGGAATGTTAGCGGGCCGTGGCGCCTTGCAGGCGTTCGAGCTGCTTTTCCTTGTGCTTGATGAGTTGACGGTCGAGTTTATCGGCCAACAGGTCGATGGCAGCGTACATATCCTGGTGTTCGGCGTTGGCGACGACTTCGCCGCCGGCGATGTGCAGGGTGGCTTCGATCTTCTGTTTGAGTTTCTCGACCTCCATGGTCACCTGTACGTTGGTGATCTTGTCGAAGTGGCGTTCCAGTCGGCCCAGTTTCTCGCCGATATAGTCACGCAGGGCGTCGGTCACATCCAGCTGATGTCCACTGATGTTGACTTGCATACCGCTTTCTCCTCACTGGCTTGTGTAAGAGGCGGGTCTGGTTCGACCCACCGCCGGAACACGTTGGCCTGAAGGCCTGAGGCCTTCAGTCAATCTGGCCTACATCAGTCGCTTGCGCTCACTCGAGGGCGCTATGCCGAGGGACTCGCGATACTTGGCGACCGTCCGACGGGCGACCTGGATGCCTTGTGCCTCCAGTAAACCAGCGATCTTGCTGTCACTCAATGGCTTTTTCGCGTTTTCTGCTGCAACCAGTTTTTTGATGATGGCGCGGATTGCGGTAGACGAGCATTCGCCGCCTTCGGAGGTACTGACGTGGCTGGAGAAGAAATATTTCAGCTCGTAAATACCACGTGGCGTGTGCATGAATTTCTGCGTGGTGACGCGCGAAATGGTCGACTCGTGCATGCCTACCGCCTCGGCAATGTCATGCAGCACCAGAGGCTTCATCGCCTCGTCGCCGTAGTCGAGGAAGCCACGCTGGTGCTCAACGATCTGCGTGGCCACCTTCATCAGCGTTTCGTTGCGGCTCTGCAGGCTTTTGATGAACCAGCGGGCCTCCTGCAACTGGTTGCGCATGAAGGTGTTATCGGCGCTGGAGTCTGCGCGTTTGACGAAGCCGGCATACTGCGGGTTGACCCTCAGGCGCGGCATGGCTTCCTGGTTCAGCTCCACCAGCCAGCGTTCGTTATGCTTGCGCACGATAACGTCGGGCACGACGTATTCCGGTTCGCTGGACTCGATCTGCGAACCCGGACGCGGATTCAGGCGCTGGATCAGGTCGATGACCTGGCGCAGTTCGTCTTCCTTGAGCTTGGTGCGGCGCATCAGCTGGGCGTAATCGCGGCTGCCGAGCAGTTCCAGATAGTCGCCGACCACGCGCTGGGTTTCGTTCAGCCAGGGGGTGTTGGCGGGCAACTGACGCAGTTGCAGCAGCAGGCACTCGCGCAGGTCGCGGGCGCCGATACCGGCCGGTTCGAACTGCTGGATGCGGTGCAGCACCACCTCCACTTCGTCCAGTTCGACATCCAGCTCGGGGTCGAAGGATTCGGTCACTTCCTCGAGGGTTTCTTCGAGGTAGCCGTCGTTGTTGATGCAGTCGATCAGGGTCGCTGCGATCAGGCGATCCTTGTCCGACATGGGCGCCAGGTTCAGTTGCCAGAGCAGGTGGCTGTGCAGACTTTCGCCGTTGGAGGTGCGAGTGGTGAAGTCCCATTCGTCATCATCGTTGCTGGGCAGGCTGCTGGCGCTGGTCTGGTAGATGTCTTCCCAGGCCGTATCGACTGGCAGCTCGTTGGGGATGCGCTCGCCCCACTCGCCTTCTTCCAGGTTGTCCACCGTGGGGGTGGTTTCCTGGTAGCTGTCTTCCTTGTTCGGGTTCGGAGTGGCGCTTTCGGCGCCATCGGCCATTGGATCGCTGTTGTCGAAGTCGTCGCCGTCTTCCTGGCGCTCGAGCATGGGATTGGACTCCAGCGCCTCCTGGATTTCCTGTTGCAGGTCCAGGGTAGACAATTGGAGGAGGCGGATAGCCTGTTGCAGCTGCGGGGTCATCGTCAGCTGCTGGCCCATCTTGAGGACTAGCGATGGTTTCATTGCAGACCTTAATTTACTGGCGAGTTACGCCTTCCACATCAGGGCGCCGAAGCGCCGCCAGGAAGCAAATTATATGCCTGAATTTCTCGTTTTTGCCTAGGGGTTGCAATATTTCTGTAGCGAAATAGTGAGCGACCTACAGGTTGTGTGAAAGCGTAGCGAGCGAAGGTGAGGCAAGGCAAAAACAAGCGAGAAAGCGCAGTTTACGACTGTAAATGAGCATTTTGAGCCTGTTTTTAACGCAGCATCACCGAGTGCAGTAGTTTTCACGCAGCCTGCTACAGGCGGAATTCGTGGCCCAGGTAAACCTCTTTCACCGTCTGGTTGGCGAGGATGGTCTCGGCGTCACCTTCGGCGATCAGTTGCCCATCGTTGACGATGTAGGCGGTCTCGCAGATGTCCAGGGTTTCGCGCACGTTGTGATCGGTGATCAGGATGCCGATGCCCTTGGTCTTGAGGTGATGGATGATCTGCTTGATATCGCCGACGGAGATCGGGTCGACCCCGGCAAAGGGTTCGTCGAGCAGAATGAACTTGGGGTTGGTGGCCAGGGCTCTGGCAATCTCTACGCGGCGTCGCTCACCGCCGGACAGGCTCATGCCGAGGCTGTCGGCGATATGGTGGATATGGAATTCCTGCAGCAGGCTTTCCAGTTCCGCCTGGCGCCCGGCGCGGTCCAGGTCCTTGCGCGTTTCGAGGATGGCCATGATGTTGTCGGTCACCGACAGCTTGCGGAAGATCGAGGCTTCCTGCGGCAGGTAGCCGATGCCGGCGCGCGCGCGACCGTGCATGGGCTGATGACTGACGTCGAGGTCGTCGATAAGCACGCGGCCCTGGTCGGCGCGTACCAGGCCAACGATCATGTAGAAGCAGGTGGTCTTGCCGGCGCCGTTGGGGCCGAGCAGGCCAACGATCTGACCGCTTTCGATGCTCAGGCTGACGTCACGCACGACCTGGCGGCTCTTGTAGCTTTTCGCCAGGTGTTGGGCTTTGAGAATGGCCATTACTGCTGCTGATCCGCGGGTTTGTTCTTCGGTTGGATGACCATGTCGATACGCGGGCGCGGCGTGCTGATGTTGCCGCCTGTTGCGCGGCCGGCGTTGACGATCTGGCGGCGGGTGTCATAGACGATCTTCTCGCCTTCGAAGGTATTGCCTTCCTGAATCACCTTGGCCTGGTCGATCAGTACGATGCGCTCATTGCTGGCGAAGTACTGGATGGTCCTGCCGTAGGCCTTGACGATGTCCTTGTCCACGGCTGGCTTCTGCTCGTAGTACGCCAGGTTGCCCACCGAGGTGAAGACGTCGATATCGCCGCTGGCGGTCTGGGTGATGGTGACGGTGTCACCCGTGATCTTCAGGGTGCCCTGAGTGATGATCACATCGCCGCGGTAGACGGCTACACCTTGTCGGTCATCCAGTTCTGCGCTGTCGGCCTGGATGCGAATCGGTTGATCACGATCCGATGGCAGTGCCCAGGCAGCCGCGCTTCCCAATGCGGCGCCGAGGCTGAGAATCAGGGGGAGGGTATTAACGAACCTCATGCTGGCCTCTTACGTTGGACTGCAGGAGCATCCTGCCGTCATTCAAGTACGCTTTCATTCCTTGTGCCGTGGTTACCCCGTTGGCCGCGACGATTCTAACGGCTTGCTCGGTCTGCGCATATTCCTTGTCAGGAATAACGGTCATGCGGCTGCTGGTGATGATGGTTGGACGGTTCTTGGCGTCGGTGCGGGCGATGCGCACGTCGTCGATCAGTTCTACCTCGACGCCGCCAGGCGAGACTTCGGCGCGCTGGCTGGTGACTTCCCAGGGCAGCTCGGTGCCGCGATAGAGCTCCAGCTTGGGGGCGTCGATCAGGGTGATGTCGGTGCTTTTGATGTGCTCGAGCTTGTCCGCGGTCATGCGGTAGTGCAGTTTGCCGTCATCCTGGAACTGCACGGTGCGCGCGCCCACTGCATAGAAGTCAACGACGTTGTTGTCGCTGGCCCGCTGGGCTTGGCGTGCGCTGTCCGGGGCAAGGTTCCAGTAGCCGAGTGCGGCCACGACGACTGCAATCAGAGCAAAGATCAGAGTGTTGAGGATTTTACGCGGCATGCTGTTCTCTACAGGTAGGCGGCCTGGGCCGCATCCAGTGTGCCCTGGGCACGCATGATCAGTTCGCAGAATTCCCGTGCCGCACCGTCGCCGCCGCGTGCCTGGGTTACGCCATGGGCGTGCTGGCGCACGAAGCTGTCGGCGCTGGCTACGGCCATGCCCAATCCGACACGGCGAATGACTGGAAGGTCCGGCAAGTCGTCGCCAAGATAAGCAACCTGTTCATAGCTTAGGCCGAGTTCGGCGAGCAGGCCGTCGAGTACCACGAGTTTGTCTTCACGACCCTGGAACAGGTGCTGGATACCCAGGTTATTGGCGCGGCGCTCGACCACCGGGGTTTTGCGCCCGCTGATGATGGCGGTGCGCACACCCGAGTTGATCAGCATTTTGATGCCGTGACCGTCGAGTGTGTTGAAGGTCTTGAACTCGCTGCCGTCTTCGAGAAAGTACAGGCGGCCGTCGGTCAACACACCATCGACGTCGAAGATCGCCAGTTTCACGGCGCGTGCGCGTTGCAGCAGTTCGTTCATCACATCACTCCCGCACGCAGCAGATCGCCGAGGTTGAACGCGCCGATCGGGCGATCATTGCCGTCGACTACCACCAGGGCGCTGATCTTGTTGTCTTCCATGATCTTCAGGGCTTCGGCGGCGAGCATCTCGGCGCGAATGGTCTTGCCGTGCGGCGTCATCACGTCGTCGATCCGGGCATCGCGTACATCGATGCCCTTGTCCAGTGCGCGGCGCAGGTCGCCATCGGTGAAGATCCCGGCCAGATGGCCATCAGCCTCCAGGACGGTGGTCATGCCCAGGCCCTTCTGGGTCATTTCCAGCAGGGCGTCACGCAGGCTGGTGCCGCGGGTGACTTGAGGCAGGCTCTCGCCGCTGTGCATCACGTTCTCTACCTTGAGCAGCAGGCGCCGGCCAAGGGCGCCGCCCGGATGGGAAAACGCGAAGTCTTCGGCGGTGAAGCCGCGCGCTTCCAGCAGGGCGATGGCCAGTGCGTCGCCCAGTACCAGGCTGGCGGTGGTCGAGGAGGTCGGCGCCAGGTTGAGTGGGCAGGCTTCCTGCGAGACGCGTGCATCGAGATTGACCTCGGCGGCCTTGGCCAATGGAGAATCCGGGTTGCCGGTCATGCTGATCAGGCGGATGCCGAGGCGTTTGATCAGCGGCAGCAGGGTGACGATCTCGGCGGTCGAGCCCGAGTTCGACAGCGCCAGGACGATGTCGTCCTTGGTGATCATGCCCATGTCGCCATGGCTGGCTTCTGCCGGGTGGACGAAGAAAGAGGGGGTGCCGGTGCTGGCCAGGGTCGCAGCGATCTTGTTGCCGATATGCCCGGACTTGCCCATGCCGACTACTACCACGCGTCCCTTGCAGCTGAGAATCAGCTCGCAGGCCTTGATGAAATCGGCATTGATGCGGGGCAATAGCTCCTGTACCGCTTCAAGTTCGAGGCGAATAGTACGCTGCGCGGAATCAATCAGGTCGCGGGTCTGGTTCATGCTGGGCAAGGCTGTCGGGCGAAAGAAGACGACGATTATAACGGGAAAAGCTTGTCGTGCTCACCTTTGCCGTATGCAGGGCAGTGCCGAAGCTGTCGCAAGTCTGAACGCTGCGCCGTGGTGCTATTGGGCGAGATGTTCGGCAAATGCTATAGTTCGCGGCCATTTTGGCCCGATAGGGTCTGTTCCCGTTTCGCTCGCGGCTCGCGATGAAGCGGGAGCAGGCCCTAACTGGAGCGTGTCCTCGCTTCTGGAGGCGGCGTCTGCCAGGGAGGCCTGATTTTCAAGGAGTTCAGATGAGCGCCGAGCACGAGTACGCGATCGAGTTGCAGGGCGTGAGCTTTCAGCGCGGCGCGCGGTCGATTTTCGACAAGGTCGACATCCGCATACCGCGCGGCAAGGTGACCGGCATCATGGGGCCGTCCGGCTGCGGCAAGACCACGCTGCTGCGTCTGATCGCTGCCGAGCTGCGTCCTTCGGCCGGTGATGTTCGTGTAGCGGGCGTCAGCCTGCCGAAGCTGTCGCGCGACGAGCTGTTCGACATGCGCAAGCAGATGGGCGTGCTGTTTCAGAGCGGTGCACTGTTCACCGACCTCGATGTGTTCGAGAACGTGGCCTTTCCCCTGCGTGTGCATACCCAACTGCCGGAAGAAATGATCCGCGACATCGTCCTGATGAAGTTGCAGGCCGTTGGCCTGCGCGGAGCGCTGGAGCTGATGCCGGACGAGTTGTCTGGGGGCATGAAGCGCCGTGTCGCGCTGGCCCGAGCCATTGCGCTCGATCCGCAGATTCTGCTGTATGACGAGCCTTTCGTCGGTCAGGACCCCATCGCCATGGGCGTCCTGGTGCGCCTGATCCGCCTGCTCAACGATGCGCTGGGGATCACCAGTGTGGTGGTTTCTCACGATCTTGCGGAAACCGCCAGTATCGCCGACTACATCTATGTCGTCGGTGATGCACAGGTGCTGGGGCAGGGCACACCGGCCGAGTTGATGGAGTCGGATAACCCGCGCATTCGCCAGTTCATGAAGGGCATTCCGGATGGTCCGGTGCCGTTTCATTTTCCAGCGCCGGACTACCGCGAAGATTTGTTGGGGAGAGGTTGATGCGCAGAATTTCACCGCTCGAACGGCTGCGCCTGTTCGGTCGTGCGGGTATCGATGTGGTCGCGACCCTGGGGCGCTCTGTCCTGTTTCTGGTCAACGCTCTGTTCGGGCGCAGCCGCGCCGGCAAGCCTTTTCAACTGTTGATCAAGCAACTGTTCGCGATTGGCGTGATGTCGCTGGCGATCATCGTCGTTTCCGGCATTTTCATCGGTATGGTGTTGGCCCTGCAGGGCTACAACATTCTGGTCAGCTATGGCTCCGAGCAGGCTGTGGGGCAGATGGTCGCCCTGACCCTGCTGCGTGAACTGGGCCCGGTGGTCACCGCGTTGCTGTTCGCCGGTCGCGCCGGTTCCGCGTTGACCGCCGAAATCGGCAACATGAAGTCCACCGAGCAGCTCTCCAGTCTGGAGATGATCGGCGTCGACCCGCTCAAGTACATCGTCGCGCCGCGGCTGTGGGCCGGCTTCATCTCCATGCCGCTGCTGGCGATGATCTTCTGCGTGGTCGGTATCTGGGGGGCGGCGATGGTCGCCGTGGATTGGCTGGGCGTCTACGAGGGCTCGTTCTGGGCCAACATGCAGAGCAGTGTTTCCTTTTATGACGACGTGCTCAATGGCGTGATCAAGAGCATCGTCTTCGCCTTCGTGGTGACCTGGATCGCCGTGTTCCAGGGCTACGACTGTGAGCCCACTTCCGAAGGCATCAGCCGTGCGACCACGCGTACCGTGGTGTATGCCTCGCTGGCCGTACTTGGCCTGGATTTCATTCTGACCGCTTTGATGTTTGGAGATTTCTGATGCAAAACCGCACGCTGGAGATTGGTGTCGGCCTGTTCCTCATGGCTGGTGTGCTGGCCCTGCTGCTGCTGGCCCTGCGCGTCAGCGGCCTGAGCGTCGGTAGCGCTGGCGATACCTACAAGGTCTACGCCTACTTCGACAACATCGCCGGGCTGACCGTGCGCGCCAAGGTCACCATGGCCGGCGTGAGCATCGGCAAGGTCACTGCGATCGATCTGGATCGTGACAGTTACATGGGCCGGGTGACCCTGGAGCTCGATGGCGGCGTCAATAACCTGCCTGAGGATTCCACTGCGTCGATCCTGACTGCGGGGCTGCTCGGTGAGAAATACATCGGCATCAGCGTTGGTGGTGACGAGGAGGTGCTCAAGGACGGCAGCACCATCCACGACACGCAGTCCTCGCTGGTGCTGGAAGACCTGATTGGCAAATTCCTGCTCAATTCGGTCAATAAAGATGAGGCCAATTGATGAGGGCTCCTGACATGTTCAAAACCGTGCGTAATTCCCTGCTGGTGTTGCTGGCTGCCATGCCGCTGCTGGCCATCGCTGCACCAAGCGCCCATGAAGTGGTGCAGCAAACCACCGAAACCCTGCTGGCGGACCTCAAGGCCAACAAGGAGCAGTACCGCAACAATCCCAATGCCTTCTACGACTCGCTCAACGAGATTCTCGGCCCGGTGGTGGATGTCGAGGGCATCGCCCGTGGCGTGATGACCGTGCGCTATTCGCGTCAGGCTTCGCCTGAGCAGATGAGCCGCTTTCAGGAGAACTTCAAGCGCAGCCTGATGCAGTTCTATGGCAACGCCCTGCTCGAGTACAACAACCAGGACATTCGCGTGCTGCCAGCCAGCGGCGGGGCCGAGGGCGAGCGCACCTCGGTCGGCATGGAAATTCGTGATGGCAAGGGCGTGGTCTACCCGCTGTCCTACACCATGGTGTCGATCGATGGTGGCTGGAAGTTGCGTAACGTGGTGATCAACGGCATCAACGTCGGCAAGCTGTTCCGTGATCAGTTCGCCCAGTCGATGCAGAACAACCGCAACGATCTCGACAAGGTCATCGACACCTGGGCTGACACAGTCGCCAGGGCGCGTCAGGCTCGAAGCGAATCGTGAGTCAGGCGAGCATCGGCGAGCGCGCTGCTGGGCAATTGCAGCTCAGCGGTGTGCTCGATTACAGCACCGGGCCGCTGCTGCGTGAGCAGGGCGCGCGCCTGATCGCCGCCAGCAGCGCGACGCGTCTGACGCTCGACTGCAGCGCGGTGGAAAAGTCCAGCAGCGTCGGCCTGGCACTGCTGCTGGCGTTCATGCGCGATGCGCGCAAGGCCGGGCGTGAGCTGACCATCAGCGCGCTGCCCGACGACATGCGCGAGATCGCTCAGGTCAGCGGCTTGCTGGAGTTGCTACCGCTGCAAGCGTGAAGCGCTTTCCGTCGTTGCGTCAGCACCGGTGCTGGCGGGGTTCGCAGGCGGGAGGCTTTTTTGTATGATGGCCGACCCGCGGGCGCTGGTAGCCCGAATGCGTCAGTCGAGGTCGAGCATGCAGGCTGCAGAAGTAAAAAGCCTCCTAGAGGAAAAACTCCCGAATACCCAGGTGGAAGTCGAAGGCGAAGGCTGTAACTTCCAGCTCAACCTGATCAGCGACGAACTGGCCGCCCTCAGTCCGGTCAAGCGTCAGCAGCAGATCTATGCTCACCTCAATGCCTGGATCGCCGATGGCAGCATCCATGCGGTGACCATGAAATTCTTCAGCCAGGCCGATTGGGCCGCGCGTTCCTGAGCCTGCGGGCGACGAGATTCCTATGGATAAACTGATCATTACCGGCGGCGTTCGCCTCGATGGCGAAATCCGCATTTCCGGTGCGAAGAACTCTGCACTGCCGATTCTGGCGGCCACTTTGCTGGGCGACGAGCCCGTCACCATCTGCAACCTGCCGCACCTGCACGACATCACCACCATGATCGAACTGTTCGGTCGCATGGGCATCGAGCCGGTGATCGACGAGAAGCTGGCAGTCGAGGTCGACGCGCGCGCCATCAAGACCCTGGTCGCGCCTTACGAGCTGGTAAAAACCATGCGCGCCTCGATTCTGGTGCTTGGCCCCATGGTTGCGCGTTTCGGTGAGGCCGAGGTGGCGCTGCCGGGCGGCTGCGCCATTGGTTCGCGTCCGGTCGATCTGCACATCCGTGGCCTCGAGGCCATGGGGGCGATCATCGATGTCGAGGGTGGTTACATCAAGGCCAAGGCGCCGGAAGGTGGCCTGCGTGGCGCGCATTTCTTCTTCGATGTGGTCAGCGTGACCGGCACCGAGAACATCATGATGGCCGCGACCCTGGCCAAGGGCCGCAGCGTGCTGGAAAACGCCGCGCGTGAGCCTGAGGTGGTCGACCTGGCCAACTGCCTGATCGCCATGGGCGCGAAGATCCAGGGTGCCGGTACCGACACCATCATCATCGACGGCGTCGAGCGCCTGCATGGCGCGCGTTTCAACGTCATGCCCGACCGTATCGAGACCGGCACCTACCTGGTGGCCGCTGCCGTTACCGGTGGTCGAGTCAAGGTCAAGGACGCCGATCCTTCGACTTTGGAGGCCGTGCTGGCCAAGCTGCAGGAAGCAGGCGCCGAAATCACCACCGGTCCGGACTGGATCGAGTTGGACATGAAGGGCAAGCGCCCCAAGGCTGTCAACCTGCGTACCGCTCCCTATCCGGCGTTCCCCACCGATATGCAGGCGCAGTTCATCGCCCTGAACGCGGTAGCTGAAGGCACCGGCACCATCATTGAAACCGTGTTCGAAAACCGTTTCATGCATGTCTACGAGATGCTGCGCATGGGCGCCAACATCCTGGTCGAAGGCAATACGGCCGTGGTTACCGGGGTCGACAAGCTCAAGGGCGCACCGGTGATGGCGACTGACCTGCGCGCCTCGGCGAGCCTGGTGCTGGCTGCGCTGGTGGCTGACGGCGATACGCTGATCGACCGCATCTACCACATCGACCGTGGTTACGAGTGCATCGAAGAGAAGCTGCAACTGCTCGGCGCCAAGATCCGCCGCGTTCCGGGTTGATGGCGATCTGCTGCGCGTCGGTTCTGCTGCGTTAAAAACAGTCTGGAACGCCAGCCCGGTCGAATGCTCATTTGCAACTTGTAAACTCCGCTTCCTCGCCTGTTTTTGCCTTGCATGACTCTAGCTCGCGAGATCGCAGATAGTGTGGCCAACCTTCTCGGGAGGCCGCTACCGCTCAAGGAAACCGTTCCATGCTGACCATCGCCCTGTCCAAAGGCCGCATTCTCGATGACACCCTGCCATTGCTGGCGGCGGCGGGCATCGAGCCGACCGAGAACCCGGACAAGAGCCGCAAGCTGATCATCCCGACCACTCAGGATGACGTGCGCCTGCTGATCGTACGTGCCACCGACGTGCCCACTTACGTCGAGCATGGCGCAGCCGACCTCGGCGTGGCGGGCAAGGACGTGCTGATGGAGTACGGTGGCCAGGGCATCTATGAGCCGCTGGATTTGCAGATCGCCAAATGCAAGCTGATGACGGCTGGCAAGGTCGGTGCGCCGGAGCCGAAAGGCCGCCTGCGCGTGGCCACCAAGTTCGTCAACGTCGCCAAGCGCTACTACGCCGAGCAGGGCCGTCAGGTCGATATCATCAAGCTCTACGGCTCGATGGAACTGGCGCCGCTGGTGGGCCTGGCGGACAGGATCATCGATGTGGTCGACACCGGCAACACCCTGCGCGCCAACGGTCTGGAACCGCAGGAGCTGATCGCCACCATCAGCTCGCGCCTGATCGTCAACAAGGCTTCGATGAAGATGCAGCACGCGCGCATCCAGTCCCTGATCGACACCCTGCGTAGCGCCATCGAGGCGCGACATCCGCACTGATCTCTTTCGAGTAAGCGCTGAAGCAGTCGTCATTCCCGCGAAGGCGGGAACCCAGAACATGCAGCACCTGGGCTCCCGCCTTCGCGGGAGTGACTGTTCAGAGTTTTCTCCAGCCTATCCGTGTCATAGCCATTTTTCTTGGGTGCCCGCACGGTGGGCTTGCTACATTACGGGCGCCCGAGAAAACGCCATTTAATGAGGCTTTCGCTATGACCGCACCCGTTGCCATCCGCCGACTCAACGCCGCCGATACGGACTTCGCGCGTCATCTGGATCATCTGCTGTCCTGGGAAAGTGTCTCCGACGATGGCGTCAACCAGCGCGTCCTGGAAATCATCCAGGCCGTGCGCGAGCGTGGCGACGCTGCTCTTGTCGAATACACCCAGCGTTTCGATGGTCTGCAGGTCGCCTCCATGGCCGACCTTATCCTGCCGCGCGAGCGCCTGGAACTGGCCCTGACCCGAATCAGTGCCGAGCAGCGCCAGGCGCTGGAAGTGGCCGCCGAGCGGGTGCGCAGCTACCACGAGAAGCAGAAGCAGGACTCCTGGCGCTACACCGAAGCCGACGGCACGGTGTTGGGGCAGAAGGTCACCCCGCTGGATCGCGCCGGCCTGTACGTGCCGGGCGGCAAGGCGTCCTACCCGTCCTCGGTGCTGATGAACGCCATTCCGGCCAAGGTCGCCGGCGTGCCGGAAGTGGTAATGGTGGTGCCGACCCCGCGCGGTGAGATCAACGAGATCGTTCTCGCTGCTGCCGCCATCGCCGGCGTCGACCGCGTGTTCACCATCGGTGGCGCCCAGGCTGTGGCCGCGTTGGCCTACGGCACCGAGAGCGTGCCGCCGGTGGACAAGATCGTTGGCCCCGGCAACATCTATGTGGCCACCGCCAAGCGCCATGTGTTCGGCAAGGTGGGCATCGATATGATCGCCGGCCCGTCGGAGATCCTCGTGGTCTGTGACGGCCAGACCGATCCGGACTGGATCGCCATGGACCTGTTCTCCCAGGCCGAGCACGACGAAGATGCTCAGTCGATCCTGGTCAGCCCGGATGCCGCCTTCCTCGACCGCGTCGCCGAGAGCATCGCCAAGTTGCTGCCGACCATGGAGCGTGCCGAGATCATCCGCACCTCGCTGGAAGGCCGTGGCGCGCTGATCCAGGTGGCCGACATGGCGCAGGCCATCGAGGTGGCCAACCACATCGCGCCGGAGCACCTGGAGCTGTCGGTCGCCGATCCGGAAGCCTGGCTGCCCGAGATTCGCCACGCCGGTGCGATCTTCATGGGCCGCTACACAGCAGAAGCCCTGGGCGACTACGTGGCAGGCCCGAATCACGTGCTGCCCACTTCCGGCACCGCGCGGTTCTCCTCGCCGCTGGGGGTGTACGACTTCCAGAAGCGCTCGTCGATCATCTTCTGCTCGCCGGATGGCGCGTCGGAGCTGGGCAAGAGCGCCTCGGTGCTGGCCCGTGGCGAATCGCTGACCGCGCATGCGCGTAGCGCCGAGTACCGTATCAAGCCATAGGCCAGTCCGAACCTGTAGGAGCCAGCTCGCTGGCGAGCCGTGCCTGAAAGTATCGCCGGCAAGCCGGCTCCTACATCAAGCAGATCGAACCATTTCGAGGAGAGAAGGGCGGATGAGCAAATTCTGGAGCCCCTTTGTCAAAGACCTGGTGCCCTATGTGCCAGGTGAGCAGCCCAAGCTGAGCAAGCTGGTCAAGCTCAATACCAACGAGAACCCTTATGGTCCTTCGCCCAAGGCCATTGCGGCGATGCAGGCCGAGGTCAACGACAACCTGCGGTTGTACCCGGACCCCAACAGCGATCGCCTGAAGCAGGCAGTGGCTGACTACTATGGCGTGCAGACCAACCAGGTGTTCGTCGGCAACGGCTCTGACGAGGTGCTGGCGCATGCGTTCCATGGCCTGTTCAAGCATGACGCGCCTTTGCTGTTCCCGGATATCAGTTACAGCTTCTATCCGGTTTATTGCGGCCTGTACGGTATAGAGCAGCAGCAGGTGCCGCTGGACGAGCAGTTTCAGATCCGCGTGGAGGATTATGCTCGGCCCAATGGCGGCATCATCTTCCCCAACCCCAATGCGCCGACCGGCTGTCTGCTGCCGCTCGAGGCCATCGAGCGCCTGCTGCAGAACAGCCCGGACAGCGTGGTGCTGGTAGACGAGGCGTATATCGACTTCGGCGGCCAGACGGCCATCGCTCTGGTCGACAAGTACCCGAATCTGCTAGTCACCCAGACCCTGTCCAAGTCGCGCTCTCTGGCGGGCTTGCGCGTGGGCATTGCGGTCGGTCATCCGGATCTGATCGAGGCGCTGGAGCGAATCAAGAACAGCTTCAACTCCTATCCGCTCGATCGCATGGCCATCGCGGGTGCTGCGGCGGCGTTCGAGGACCGCGCTTATTTCGAGAAAACCTGCCAGCAGGTGATCGAGAGCCGTGAGGCAGTTGTTGCCGGTCTACAGGAGCTGGGCTTCGAGGTGCTGCCTTCGGCGGCGAACTTCGTCTTCGCCCGTCATCCGGACAAGGATGCTGCGACTCTGGCAGCCGGGCTGCGCGAACAGGGGGTGATCGTGCGTCACTTCAAGCAACAGCGCATCGCCCAGTTCCTGCGTATCACCATCGGCACCCCGGAGCAGAACCAGGCCCTGCTGGACGCCCTGCAAGGCCTTTGATCCAGGCGACTGTGAAGAGAGCCGGTGGCGCGTCAGCGTCACCGGCTTTTTTCATGGCACAGAGGGGGCTTACTCGTGGTGCGGCTGGCCAAGGAAGGTCAGCGAGGTGAACAGGCCGCGGCTCTCGATATTCGGGTCGTTCTCCACCGGTACATAGACCGAGGCGCTGATGATGTTCAGTGCCTCGTTGCGCACCGTTACCTGGGCGCGGCCCTCGGCATCGGTTACCGCGCTGACCTGATGCGGTGCGCCGCGATAGTCGCCGACCAGCTCGACGCCTGCCATCGGCTTGCCGTCCACCAGCACGCGCACCGGCAGCGGCTTGCCGGGGCCGACCTTGAGCGGATCGACTTGCGGAACGATGACCAGTTTCAGCGGCTCGAGGTCGGGCAGCTTGGCGCCCTCGCTGTAGATCGCCAGGCTGTACTTGTAGGTGTGCAGCGACTGGGTCGAGTTCGTCACCTGGCTGCGGCCCTGGTTGATCCATTGGCCTTCCGGGGTCTTCGACCAGGCGCCATTGTTCAGGGCCACGCCGAGTACCGCGGGTTTCTTCAAGGGGTGCAGACGGGCATGGTCAGACAGGCGTTCGACCGTCACCGGAATCATTCGACCTGCCGCGTCATAGGCCCAGGCGCCACTGATCTTCTCCGCCTTGAAGGCATCGTCCTCGGCGCCGTGGCCGTAGACGACTTCGATATTGCCGCGGCGCTCTTCGGTCCAGAGGCCGTGGGCGAGAGCGCTGCTGCTGGCGAACAGGCCGGCGAGAAGCAGGTAGGCAGGAATACGCATGTGAATCTCCGATTCAAAGGTTGAGGGTCAGGCTGACGCTGAGATTGCGAGGGTCGCCGGGCATTACCCAGACGTTGTTGAACGAGCGCTCGTAGTACTTGCGGTTGAACAGGTTGTTGAGGTTCAGGCCCAGGTTCAGGTCCTTGGTGGCTTGCCAGCGCGCCAGCAGATCGACCGTGGTATAGGCCGGCAGCTCGAAATCGCTGCCGGTCTGCCCGGAGCGATCGCCGACGTAGTTGACTGCGGCGCCGAGTTCCGAGCCCTGCAGAGAGCCACCCTGGAACTGGTAGACGCTCATCAAACTGGCGCTGTTGCGGGCGATGCCGAGTAGATCGCTGCCCTCGGGGATGCTGTTGTCCTTGGTTACCTCAGCGTCGATGTAGGCGTAGGCGCCAATCACCCGTAGGGCATCGGTGAGCTGGCCGCTCACCTGCAGGTCCAGGCCCTGGCTGCGGGCCTTGCCGGCGGCGATGCTGTCGCCCGGATTGTTAGGGTCGGCGGTCAGCACATTTTCCTTATCGATATGGAACAGCGCCACGGTGGCGCCGAGGCGGCTGTCGAGCAGGTCGAGCTTGAGGCCTGTTTCGTAGCCGAGGCCTTTCTCCGGTTTGAACACCTGCCCCTGGGCGCCGATGGTATTGGGCTTGAACGACATCGAGGCATTGGCGAACACGCCGACCTCTGGCGTCAGCTGATAGAGCACGCCCGCTCGCGGGGTGGCGACATCCTTGCTCTGCTCGTTGCTGACGCGGGTACTGCGGTTCAGTGCAGTCTGCTCGAAACGCTCCAGGCGCACACCGAGCAGGCCGCTCCAGCGCTCGTTGAAGCTGATCTGATCCTGCAGGTTGAGGGCGTAGCTTTCGGTGTGCTCGTGGAAGTCGTTGGGATTGACGATGGGGGGCTTGGGCTGACCATAGATCGGGTTATAGATGTCCTGGCCATAGCCCAGGCCGGTGACGCTTTGCGGATACTTCTGGCTGTTGCGGTAGTTCTCGTACTCCAGGCCCAGCAGCGTCTGGTGCTGCCAGCCGGCCAGCTCGAACTGCCCATGCAGCTCGGCCTGAGTGATGCTGTCATTCCATTCGAAGCTGCGCTCGCGATAGAAGCGCGTGACCTGGTCGCCAATCAGGCGCGACGGTTCGGAGCTGTTGCCGTCCAGCGTGCCCTGGCTGTAATGGCTGGCCAGGCGCAGCTTCCAGGCATCGTTCAGATAATGCTCGAGGCTGACCTGCAGCAACTGGTTGTCGTTGCGGATCTTGCCGTCGTTGGGCTCGCCGAGAAAGGTCGAGCGCTTGACTGCGCCCATCTTGCCGTCGACGGCGGGAATGCCACGGTCGAACACCGAGTCGGTGCGCGAGAACTCGCTGTCGATCATCAGCAGGGTGTCGGGCGACAGCTGCCAGCTGAAGGTCGGGTTGACGATCTGCCGCTGGTTGCCGACGTGATCGCGAAAGCTGCCGTTGTCTTCGACTGCCAGGTTGACCCGCGAGAGCAGGGTGCCATCCTCGTTCAGCGGCGTATTGACGTCGAGGCTGCTGCGGTAGCGATCCCAGCGTCCGGCGCTGGCCTTGAACTGGGTGAAGGGCTCCAGTTGCGGGCGTTTGGTGACGATATTGACCAGCCCGCCTGGATCGCCGCGGCCGTAGAGGGCCGCCGCCGGCCCCTTGAGCACTTCCAGGCGCTCAATGGCCGATACGTCCGGCGAGCTGTAGCTGCCGCGGTTGATGGCGAAGCCGTTGCGGTACAGCTCGCCGGTGGTGAACCCGCGCACGCTGTAGTTGAGGAAGGTCAGGCCGCCGAAGTTGTTCTGCCGCGAGACGCCGCCAGCGAAATCCAGGGCGCGGTCGATGCGGCTACTGCCGAGATCGTCCAGCACCTGGGCGGGTACCACACTGATGGCCTGGGGAATTTCGCTGATCGGCGTGTCGGTGCGGGTGGCGCTGGATGAGCGTTTGGCGCGGTAGCCCTGCACCGGGCCATCGGCTTGTTCGCTGGGGGCGCTGATGATGCTGTCAGCCAGTTGGGCCGGAGCTTCGGCGGCAAGAGCGCAGGGAGTTAACAGGCTGCCGGCAAGCAAGGCGGTAGTGACGCGCAAAGGGGGAGTCTCCGGATGATTGTGGTTAATGTAATAACATTACAATAACCGCAATCGAGAAAAGTTCCCACTTGAAATTGCTCGCCGATCAGTTGCCGTTAACGGGAGGGCGAATACCTATCTTGGCGGTCAGCTGCAGCGGTTTGCCGTTGCGCAACACGTCGATGCGGATCTTGTCGCCTGGCTTGGTACGCGCAACCTGATTCATCGAACGGCGACCGTCGCTGGCCGGCTCACCATCGATACTGAGAATCAGGTCGCCAGGCTGCAGGCCGGCTTTCTGCGCCGGGCCGTCGCGATAGACACCGGCGACAACGATGCCGGGGCGGCCATCGAGGCCGAAGGACTCGGCCAGCTCTGGCGTCAGTGGTTGCACCTCGACACCGAGGTAGCCGCGAATCACCTGGCCGTGCTCGATGATCGCCTGCATCACTTCCATGGCCAGTTTCACCGGGATGGCGAAGCCGATGCCCTGCGAGCCGCCGGACTTGGAAAAGATCGCTGTGTTGATGCCCACCAGGTTGCCGTGCGCATCGACCAGCGCGCCGCCGGAATTGCCCGGGTTGATCGCTGCATCGGTCTGGATGAAGTCTTCGTAGGTGTTGAGGCCCAGCTGGTTGCGCCCGGTGGCGCTGATGATGCCCATGGTCACGGTCTGGCCGACGCCGAAAGGGTTGCCGATGGCCAGGGTCACATCGCCGATGCGAATGCTGTCGGAGCGCCCCAGGGTGATCGCCGGGAGATTGGGCAGGTCGATCTTCAATACGGCCAGGTCGGTTTCCGGGTCGCTGCCGATCACCCGTGCCAGGGTTTCGCGGCCGTCCTTGAGGGCGACGACGATCTGGTCGGCGCCGCTGACCACGTGATTATTGGTCAGCAGATAGCCTTCACGGCTCAACAGTACGGCCGAGCCGAGGCTCGACTCCATGCGCTGCTGGCGTGGCAGGTTGTCGCCGAAGAAACGGCGGAAGGTCGGATCTTCGAACAGCGGATGAGCCGGTTTGCTCACCAGTTTGGTGGTGTACAGGTTGGCCACTGCTGGCGATGCGGTATCGACTGCCTCGGAGTAGGACACCGGGCCTTCCTGCAGGCGGCTGTAGAGCGGTGCCTGTACCAGCTGCACGTCCTGGCGTGGCAAGCCGACCCACTCCGGGTAGCGCTGGATCAGCAGCAGTGCGAACAACACACCGACCAGCAGGGGCCAACCGAGAAAACGCAGTGCCTGGGGCATCGAGACAATCCTGAGGGTTGCGGGGGCCAAATCCGGCCCTTAAGGTGGCGCATTATAGTGAGGCGCTCGCCAATTAGGCAGCGGCCCGCAACAGCTTGTGAGGAATCTTCATGGCCATTGCCCTGTCCACGCTAGTGGAAGAAGCTGACGCTTTTCTTAACGCGTCGCGTATCAATGATTACTGCCCCAATGGCCTGCAGGTCGAGGGTCGTCCGCAGGTCAGCCGCATCGTCAGCGGCGTCACCGCGAGTCAGGCGCTGATCGAAGCGGCCATCGAGGCCGAGGCTGATGTGCTGCTGGTGCATCACGGCTATTTTTGGAAGGGCGAGAACCCCTGTGTCACCGGCATGAAACAGCGTCGCCTGAAAGCGCTGCTGACCAACGACATCAGCCTGCTGGCCTACCACCTGCCACTGGATGTGCACCCTGAGGTGGGCAACAACGTGCAGCTCGCACGGCAGTTAGGCATCGTCGTCGAGGGCCCGCTCGAACCGGAGAATCCGCGCACCGTTGGCCTCGTTGGCTCGCTGCAAGAGCCGATGAGCGCGGCCGACTTCGCCCGGCACGTGCAGCAGACGTTGGGGCGTGAGCCGCTGCTGGTCGAGGGCGATGGGCTGATCCGGCGCGTCGGCTGGTGCACGGGTGGCGGGCAGGGCTATATCGACCAGGCGATTGCTGCCGGTGTCGACCTTTACCTGACCGGCGAAGCCTCCGAGCAGACTTTCCACAGCGCACGTGAGAATGGTGTGAGCTTCATCGCTGCCGGCCATCACGCCACCGAGCGCTACGGCGTGCAGGCGCTGGGGGATTATCTGGCGCGGCGTTTCGCTCTCGAGCACCTGTTCATCGACTGCCCCAATCCGGTCTGAATCGCCCGTACGGACAGGCATAAAGCTAGAACGTTTCGATCTAACCGGCGCCCTGAGTATAAGCAGGTGCTGTGGTAGAGTGCGCGCTCGTCCACGGCCCGCCGGCCCCATAACAGCAATCCGTGAGTAGCCATGCTCGACAAATTGACCCATCTGAAGCAGCTGGAGGCGGAAAGCATCCACATCATTCGTGAAGTGGCCGCCGAATTCGACAACCCGGTGATGCTCTATTCCATCGGCAAGGATTCAGCCGTGATGCTGCACCTGGCCCGCAAGGCGTTCTTCCCTGGCAAGTTGCCGTTCCCGGTGCTGCACGTCGATACCCGCTGGAAGTTCCAGGAGATGTATCGCTTTCGCGAGAAGATGGTCAGTGAATATGGCCTGGAACTGCTGACCCACATCAACCCCGATGGTGTGGCGCAGGACATGAACCCCTTCACCTACGGTAGTGCCAAGCACACCGACGTGATGAAGACCGAAGGCCTCAAGCAGGCACTGGACAAGTACGGCTTCGACGCCGCCTTCGGTGGTGCGCGCCGCGACGAAGAGAAGTCGCGCGCCAAGGAGCGCGTGTATTCCTTCCGCGACAGCAAGCACCGCTGGGACCCGAAGAACCAGCGCCCGGAGCTGTGGAACGTGTACAACGGCAAGGTCAAGAAGGGCGAGTCGATCCGCGTCTTCCCGCTGTCGAACTGGACCGAGCTGGACATCTGGCAATACATCTACCTGGAGCAGATCCCAATCGTGCCGCTGTACTTCGCTGCCGAGCGCGAAGTGATCGAGAAGAATGGCACGCTGATCATGATCGACGACGAGCGCATCCTCGAGCACCTGTCCGATGAAGAGAAGGCGCGCATCACCAAGAAGATGGTGCGTTTCCGTACCCTCGGCTGCTACCCGCTGACCGGCGCGGTGGAGTCCACGGCGCTGACCCTGCCTGAAATCATCCAGGAGATGCTCCTGACCCGTACTTCCGAGCGCCAAGGCCGCGTGATCGATCACGATGCCGCCGGGTCGATGGAAGAAAAGAAACGTCAGGGCTATTTCTGAGGATCGCGCACCATGAGTCACCAATCCGATTTGATCGGCCAGGACATTCTCGCTTACCTGGCCCAGCACGAGCGCAAGGAACTGCTGCGCTTTCTTACCTGCGGCAACGTCGACGACGGCAAGAGCACGCTGATCGGCCGTCTGCTGCACGATTCCAAGATGATCTACGAGGATCACCTGGAAGCCATCACCAAGGACTCGAAGAAAGTCGGCACCACTGGCGATGACATCGACCTGGCACTGCTGGTCGACGGCCTGCAGGCCGAGCGCGAGCAGGGCATCACCATCGATGTGGCCTACCGCTATTTCTCCACCGCCAAGCGCAAGTTCATCATCGCCGACACCCCCGGCCATGAGCAGTACACGCGCAACATGGCCACCGGCGCTTCGACCTGCGACTTGGCGATCATCCTGATCGATGCCCGCTACGGCGTGCAGACCCAGACCAAGCGCCACAGCTTCATCGCCTCCCTGTTGGGCATCAAGCACATCGTCGTCGCCGTCAACAAGATGGATCTGAAGGACTTCGATCAAGGTGTGTTCGAGCAGATCAAGGCCGACTACCTGGCCTTCGCCGAGAAGATCAACCTGCGTCCGACCACCCTCGAGTTCGTGCCGATGTCGGCGCTCAAGGGCGACAACGTGGTCAACAGGTCCGAGCGCTCGCCCTGGTACACCGGGCAGTCGCTGATGGAGATTCTCGAGACTGTCGAAGTCGCTGGCGACCGCAACTTCGACGACCTGCGCTTCCCGGTGCAATACGTCAACCGTCCGAACCTGAACTTCCGCGGTTTCGCCGGCACCCTGGCCAGCGGCGTCGTGCGCAAGGGTGACGAGGTCATGGCGCTGCCTTCGGGCAAGACCAGCAAGGTCAAGTCCATCGTCACCTTCGAGGGCGAGCTGGAGCACGCCGGCCCGGGCCAGGCGATCACCCTGACCCTGGAAGACGAGATCGACGTGTCGCGCGGCGACATGCTGGTGCATGCCGACAACCGTCCGCAGGTCACCGACAGCTTCGAGGCCATGCTGGTATGGATGGGCGAAGAGCCGATGCTGCCGGGCAAGAAGTACGACATCAAACGTGCCACCAGCTACGTGCCGGGCTCGATCCCGAGCATCGTGCATCGTGTCGACGTGAATACCCTGGAGCAGGGTGCGGCCAGCGAGTTGAGGCTCAACGAAATCGGCCGGGTCAAGGTGGCGCTGGATGCACCGATCGCCCTGGATGGTTACGAGTACAACCGCACCACCGGCGCCTTCATCATCATTGATCGCCTGACCAACGGCACCGTCGGTGCCGGCATGATCATCGCCGACCCGGTCGCCCATGGCGGCGGTCAGCATGGCCGCCTGGCCCATGTGTCGACCGAGGAGCGTGCTTCGCGCTTCGGTCAGCAGCCGGCCACCGTGCTGTTCAGTGGACTGTCTGGCGCGGGCAAGAGCACCCTGGCCTACGCCGTGGAGCGCAAGCTGTTCGACATGGGCCGTGCCGTGTACGTGCTTGATGGCCAGAACCTGCGCCATGACCTGAACAAGGGCCTGCCGCAGGATCGCGCCGGCCGCGCCGAGAACTGGCGCCGTGCCGCCCATGTGGCGCGTCAGTTCAACGAGGCCGGCATGATCGCCCTGGCTGCCTTTGTCGCTCCGGATGCCGAAGGTCGCGAGCAGGCCAAGGCGCTGATCGGTGCCGAACGCCTGGTTACCGTCTATGTTCAGGCCTCGCCGCAGATCTGCCGCGAGCGTGACCCGCAGGGGCTGTACGCCGCCGGCGGTGACAATATCCCGGGCGAAGGCTTCCCCTACGACGTGCCGCTGGATGCCGATCTGGTGATCGACACCCAGGCGCAGTCGGTCGAGGAGGGCGTCAAGGCGGTGCTGGATCTGCTGCGTAGCCGCGGCGCGATCTAAGATTCGCGATGCAGTATGATGAGCCCCGCTTATTAGCGGGGCTTTTTCATTCCCGGCCAGGCAAGGCGCCGACCGCTCGCTCCTGCAATGTTTGCCCAATAAAAAGCCCCGCAATCGCGGGGCTCGGTATTTCTGGCTGGCGGGTTACTTCTTCAGCCCGTAGCTCTCGTCGAGCATGCCGGGGCCGTCGCTTTTCGGCGCGTAGTCCTTGGGCATCTCGTGGTTCTTCGGCGGAGTCAGGCGCTCGCGCTTTTCGCCGGCTTCTGTGCTGTTCAGGGTGGCTAGCAGGCGCTGACGGGTCAGCTCATCCAGGGCTAGGCGGTTGGCACCGTCGGACAGGTGCTCCTGCACGTCCTGGTAGCTCTGGGTGAGTTTCTTCACCAGGCTGGCGGTGGTGTTGAAGTGGGTCACCACTTCGTTCTGGTAGGCCTCGAAGCGTGCCTGCATTTCATCCATCTGCCGCTGCGTACGGCCCGGTGCAGCATTGGGGGCCAGGCGGGCGAGCAGAAAGCCCACGGCGATGCCGACCACCAGGGTCAGGGCGGGTATCAACCAGGCTGTAACGGTCTGTTCCACGAGTCCTTCCTCTCAAAACGGCTTTGCTTTACGTTAGCGGCTCGAACCTGCGCTGTATACGTTTACCTCGCAGGCAGTTTGCTAGACGAGTCGACCCGTTGCGGGGTCACGGAGTTCAGTGTTGCTCAGTCGCGAAACCCCTCTTTTCATTCAAGGCCCGGTGGGTCAACTCGAAGCCCTTCTGCTGGAAGTAGCGGACGCCCGAGGCGTGGCGCTGGTCTGTCATCCCAACCCGGTACAGGGTGGCACCATGCTCAACAAGGTGGTGAGCACCTTGCAGCGCACCGCGCGTGACTGTGGATATCACACATTGCGTTTCAATTATCGCGGTGTCGGCGCCAGTGCCGGCAGCCACGATATGGGTACCGGCGAGGTGGACGACGCCGAAGCGGTGGCTGCTTGGCTCAAGGAGGAGTACCCGAATCTGCCCATCACCTTGCTCGGCTTTTCTTTCGGCGGCTTCGTCGCCGCGGCGCTGGGTGCGCGCCTGGAAGCGCAAGGCCAGGTGCCGAGCAAGCTGTTCATGGTGGCGCCGGCGGTGCATCGCCTGACCGCCGAGACGCCGCCGGCCAGCCAGTGCCCGCTGGTGGTGATCCAGCCTGATGCCGACGAAGTGGTCGAGCCACAGGCCGTATATGACTGGTCGGCCAATCTCGGGCGTGCCCATGAGCTGCTGAAAGTGGCAGAATGCGGTCACTTTTTTCACGGCAAGCTGACGGATCTGAAGGATCTGCTGTTGCCTCGCCTGTAAGCCTTTCAGCCATTTCTAAGCGAACGTCATGACCACCCGTATCCTTACCGGTATCACCACCACCGGCACACCGCACCTGGGCAACTACGCTGGTGCCATCCGCCCGGCCATCGTTGCCAGCCGCGACCCGCAGATGGACTCGTTCTACTTCCTCGCCGACTACCACGCGCTGATCAAGTGCGATGATCCGGCGCGCATTCAGCGCTCGCGCCTGGAAATCGCAGCCACCTGGCTGGCGCTGGGCCTGGATACCGACAAGGCGACCTTCTACCGCCAGTCCGACATCCCCGAGATTCCCGAACTGTGCTGGCTGCTCACCTGCGTTGCCGGCAAGGGCCTGCTCAACCGTGCCCACGCCTACAAGGCTTCGGTGGACAAGAACGTCGAACAGGGCGAAGACCCGGATGCCGGCGTGACCATGGGCCTGTTCAGTTACCCGGTGCTGATGGCAGCGGACATCCTGATGTTCAACGCGCAGAAGGTGCCGGTCGGTCGTGATCAGATCCAGCACGTGGAGATGGCGCGTGATATCGGTCAGCGCTTCAACCATCTGTTCGGCAAGGGCAAGGATCTGTTCGTCCTGCCCGAGGTGGTGATCGAGGAAGAAGTGGCCACGCTGCCCGGCCTCGACGGGCGCAAGATGAGCAAGAGCTACGACAACACCATCCAGCTGTTCGGCACTGCCAAACAGCTGAAGGACGCCGTGGCGCGTATCGTCACCGACTCACGCGCACCAGGTGAGCCCAAGGATGCCGAGGGTTCGCACCTGTTCACCCTGTACCAGGCCTTCGCCAGCCACGCGCAACAGGCCGAGTTCCGCGCCGAGCTGGAAGGTGGCCTGGCCTGGGGCGAGGCGAAGAATCGACTGTACCAGTTGCTCGAAGACACCCTGGGCGAGGCGCGTGAGCGCTACAACGCGCTGATCGCTCGGCCGGCCGACCTGGAAGACATTCTCCTCGCTGGTGCAGCCAAGGCACGCAAGATCGCCACGCCGTTCCTCGGCGAGTTACGCGAGGCCGTGGGCCTGCGCTCGTTCCGTGAACAGGTGCAGGTTGCTACTGGCGAGAAGAAGAAAGCCGCCAAGAGCGCGCGCTTCGTCAGCTTCCGCGATGAAGACGGTAGCTTCCGCTTCCGTCTGCTGGATGCCGATGGCGAGCAACTGCTGTTGTCGAAATCCTTCGCCGATGGCAAGTCGGCCGGCATGATCAACAAGCGCCTGCAATCCGGCGAGCCGCTGGATGTGCGCGCCGAAGGCCAGGTGTTCTCGGTCTGGGTCGACGGTGAAAGCGTGGCGAGCAGCCCAAAGTTCGCCGATGGCCAGGCGCTGGAAGATGCCATCACCCGTCTGCGTGAGGCGCTGGCGCCGCAGGAATGAAGTAGCCCGGATGCAATCCGGGGCGAGTATCGCCAGTATCCCCCGGATTGCATCCGGGCTACGGCCATGATTGCCAATCAACGGGGGCGTCGCTAAAGTGACGCCCCCGTTTTTACTTGCCGGCCGAGAGCCTGTTGAAAGGCTCGCGAGCTAGAGGCATGCAAGGCAGAGACAGGTGAGGAAGCGGGGTGTACTGGTGTACATGAG
>JBLUOL010000031.1:0-38720 GCA_048065775.1 Pseudomonas sp. GW6 | reverse complement strand
GCGCAGAGGTCATCGGCGCACGCGGGCCGTTCTCCCTGGAGGAGGAACGCGCACTGTTCGCCCGTATCCGCTGCGACGTGCTGGTGAGCAAGAACAGTGGCAGCGCCTCCACCGAGCCGAAGTTGCAGGTCGCCCGTGAGCTTGGATTGCCGGTTTTGCTGTTGCGTCGCCCGCAGTTGCCGGCGGTAACGTGTGAGTTCGCGGAGTTGGACGCGCTCTACGGGACGCTGTCCTTCTAGGGCGGGTGAAACCCGCCAACGCCGGCCTGGCGGGTTGCACCCGCCCTACGCTTGCGCTGATTCTGTAGGGTACGCCGCGCGCACCGGGCCTTCTATCACCCGCCGGATTGCCTCCGGACCACGACGCGCTGCTAGACTGCCGGCCCGTTCTGGAGACCGTCATGAGCCAAACCCCCTACGCCCGCGTTCTGTTTATCGGCCCCGGCCTGGGTCGTGGGGCATCGTCCGAGCGTCTGCAACAGCGCATCACCGCGTTGCTGGGTGAGGCGTATCTGCATGACAGCGAGCAGGATGGCTTCTGGCAGGCCATCGATGAGGCGCCGCGACCGCTGCTGGTGGTCGATCTGGAGCCGCGCGCCGATGCTGCGCACCGTGATTGGCTGCGCGAGCGCATCGCCGAGCGCATCGCCGAACGCGGCGACGGAGCCGAGGTGTTCGTGGTCTGCACGGCGCTGGAGGACACCTGGCTCGATGGCCTGAGCGCACTGCTGGCGTATCGCGAAGCGCATCTGCCCTGCAGTGACGTGCCACCCGTTCCTGCGCATCACGCCTGGTCGCAGATCCCACCACATGCGCAGCGCCTGCTGCTGTGCAATGGCCCGCGCTGCACGCGCAAGGGTGCGCTGGGCCTGTGGAAAACCCTGCGCCAGCGGCTCAAGAGCGCCGGCAAGCTGGAGTGCGAGGGCGGTGTGCATATCACCCGCAGCCAGTGCCAGTTCCCCTGCGACCTGGGCCCGACCGCGAGCCTTTATCCACAGGGCGAGTGGTACGGCATCAAGGACGAGGCGGCGGTGATTCGTCTGGTCGATGAGCGCCTGGTGGCGGGCAAGGCGTTGCCGGAGTTGCGTATCGATGAGCAGGGCAACAATTAGCAACTCGGATTACGCCTGCGGCCAATCCAGGCTACGAGCAATCGCCGCTAAAGCACCTCCCACAATTGCCCCCGCGCCTTGACTTGAGCGGGTGCGGGTGGTCATATCCGCCCCGCTTCAGGTGTCTCACGCCGCCGCGCGTGAGGTGAAACGGGAAGTCGGTTGAAGTCCGACGCTGCCCCCGCAACGGTAAGCGAGCGACCGCATCGATACGCCACTGTGCGCCACGCGCATGGGAAGGCGATGCGTTTATGACCCTCGCAAGCCCGGAGACCGGCCTGGAGTCGTTTGTGTCTGGCAACCCGCGGTGGGCGGGCGTTGACTCCAGTAGGGCGCCGCCGTGCCCCTGTCTGCTGTTGCGCATTTCCATCGGATTGCCGTGCCTTTTCTCTTTGCGATGGAAGCAATATGGCGCGCCATTTCCGCTACAAGAACCTCTCTTCTGCATGCCTGAACGAAGGGCGTGAGCCCGTTTCCGGCTACCTGCGAAAAACGATAATGTTATGTTATAACAATAACATTATCGCCTCAGGCACCGACTGCGAAGCTTCAAGGCTGACCGCCTTCAACTCGCACACCCGGAGCCTGGAGCGTCCTGACGACTCTCCTGGAAGCTCCGGAATCACTCACGTGCAGCACCTTCTACGCCTCTGCTCCCTGCCATTCGCGCTGCTGGTCGGCGGTGTGGCCATGGCCAGCGAATCTCATGTCGATCTCCCTGCCGTCACCGTCCAGGCGCACGCTGCCGAGGAAGGCGAGAGCGACCTGCATACGCCCACCACGTCCGGATCGCGTCTGGAGCTTTCGGCCCTGCAAACCCCGGCCAGCACCAGCAGCCTGAGCGGCGCCGAGGTACGTGGGCGCAACAACCTCACGGTGCAGGACGCCGTGACCCGCACGCCGGGTATCAGCAGCATCGGCTCGCCCGGCAATGGCGGCACCGCGCTGTCGGCGCGCGGCTTCACTGGCCATTCGGCGACCATGCAGCTGTACGATGGCACCCGCCAGTACGTCGGCGCCGGCACCGTGACCTTCCCGGTGGACACCTGGTCTGTAGCGCGCATCGACGTGCTGCGCGGCCCGGCTTCGGTGCTCTATGGTGAGGGCGCCACCGGCGCGGTGATCAACGTGGTGCCGAAGAAGCCCTTCGCCGGCGAGATCCGCAACCAGCTGCGCCTCGGCTACGGCAGCGACGACCGCCGTCAGGCTGCGCTGGACAGCGGCGGTTCGCTGAGTGACGAACTGAGCTACCGCTTCAACATCAATCAGCAGGCCAGCAATGGTTGGGTCGACCGCGGTGATTCGGACAGCCTGGCGCTCAGCGCCGCCCTGCGCTGGGACGCCCATGACGACCTGAGTTTCACCCTGTCCCACGATCATGGCGATCAGAGCCCCGAGCGCTATCTCGGCACGCCGCTGGTGGCTGGCAAGTACCGCGAAAGCATCCGCGAACGTAACTACAACGTCGCCAATGCCGACATTCGCTACAACGACCAGATCACCCGCCTGGTGAGCGACTGGCGCATCAACGACGCGCTCAGTGCCAGCAACCAGCTCTACTACATCAAAACCCAGCGCTATTGGCGTAACGCCGAGGCCTATCGCTGGCAGCCGGGCGATACGGTCGAGCGCAGCGAGTTCTACGAGATCAAGCACACCCAGGAACAGGTCGGCGACCGCCAGACCTTCACCCTGGAACACACCCTGTTCGGCCTCGATAGCCGCACGGTGGTCGGTGTGGATTACAACCGTATCCACTTCGCCCGCCAGCACGATTTCGCCAGCAGCTTCAGCGACAGCGTGCCGCTGGCCGGCTCCGGCGGCGGTCAGTACCAGAGCACCGACCCGCTCGGCTACGGCCCGCGTGAGCGCAACCTGGCGCGGCAGTTCTCGCTGTTCGCCGAGAACCGCACCCAGCTGACCGAGCGCCTGTCGCTGGTCACCGGGGTGCGCCGTGATCAGGTGCATCTGCAGCGCGACAACCTGATCGATGGCAGCAGCGTCGACCGCAGCCTGAGTGGCGACAATTGGCGTGCCGGCCTGGTATTCGCCCTGACCCCCGAGCTGTCGCTGTACGGTCAGTACGCCACCAGCACCGAGGGGGTGAACAACCTGCTGACCCTGAACCCGACCCAGCAGCAGTTCGACATGAGCGAAGCCAGGCAGAGCGAGATCGGCCTCAAGCAGATGTTCTGGGGCGGGCAGGGCGAGTGGACGCTGGCGGCCTACCATATCGTCAAGAAGAAGCTGCTCAGCCGCGCCACGCCGACCTCGCCCACCGAGCAGATCGGCCAGCAGTCTTCCGATGGTCTGGAAGCGACCCTGGAACTGGCGCTGGGTCGGGGCTGGCAGGTGTCGGCCAACGCCGCCCTGGTGCGTGCCGAGTACGACGACTTCATCGAAGGTGGTGGCGACCGCAGCGGCAATCGCCCGACCAACGTGCCCAAGCGCACCGCCAACCTGTGGCTGAACAAGGCGCTTGCTGGCGGCGTGGATGCCGGTATCGGCGCGCGTTATGTCGATGTGCGTTATGCCGATACGGCCAACACCGCCAAGGTGCCTGGCTACACCGTGGTCGACGCCAACATCGCCTGGCAGGCGTTGCCGGACGTGCGCCTGGGCCTGGAGCTGAACAACCTGTTCGACCGCCAGTACGCCACCACCGCCAGCAGCGACGGCGAGCAGTGGTACCTGGGGGCGCCACGTTCGTTCTTCGTCACCGCGGATTACAGCTTCTGATGACTCCGCGTTTGCGTATTCAGGCGCTGGCCTGGTCGCCCGACGGCCAGCGTCCGCTGCTCGAGGGCATCGACCTGGACGTCGGCGATGGCGAGCTGCTGGGGCTGATCGGCCCCAACGGCAGCGGCAAGACCAGCCTGCTGCGCTGCGCCTATCGCTTCCAGCGGCCCAGCGCCGGCCAGGTCAAGCTGGACTGAGAGGCGCTGTGGCAGCGCCCGCCGCGCTGGAGTGCGCAGCGCGTGGCCGTGGTGCTGCAGGAATTTCCGCAGGACTTCGGCCTGCGCGTGCACGAGGTGGCGGCCATGGGTCGTACGCCGCACAAGGGGCTGTTCGATGGTGACGATGTCGAAGATCGGCGCCTGGTGGATGAGGCGCTGGCCCGTGTCGGTTTGAGCGACCTGGCGCAGCAGCCCTTCGCCTGCCTCTCGGGTGGCGAGAAGCAGCGCGCTCTGCTCGCCCGTGCCCTGGTGCAGCAGCCGCAAGTGCTGATCCTCGACGAGCCGACCAACCACCTCGACCCGCGCTACCAGCTCGAACTGCTGGGCCAGATCAAGGCACTGGGCCTGGCGACGCTGGCCAGCTTCCATGATCTGAACCTGGCGGCGGCGTTCTGCGACCGCCTCTGCGTGCTCGACCACGGCCGTCTGGTGGCCATCGGCACGCCTGCCGAGGTGCTGACCGCCGAACTGCTGCAGCAGGTGTTCGGCCTGCAGGCGCTGGTCGATACCCATCCACTGGCGGGTCATCCGCGCATTACCTGGATTGTTTGATGAAGCGTTTACGCACGGTTGCGTCTGTAGGAGCGAGCTCTGTTCGCGAACCCTGGGGAGCGACAGAAGCTTCGCGAGCAAAGCTCGCTCCTACACTCATTGGTGCGATCCTGCTGGCGCTGGCCAGTCCCGCTTGGGCCGTCACCGTCACCAGCTGCGATCGCCAACTCACCATCGAGCGACCGCCGCAGCGTGCGGTCAGCCACGACATCACCCTGACCGCCATGCTCCTGGACCTCGGCTTGAGGCAGCGTATGGTCGGCTACAGCGGCATCAGCGGCTGGAAGACCGTCGAGCCGGCCATGCAGGCGCAACTCGATGGGCTGCCCGAACTGGCCGCGCGCTATCCGTCGCTGGAGAATCTGCTCGATGCCGACGCCGACTTCTTCTTCGCCGGCTGGAACTACGGCATGCGCATCGGCGGTGAGGTCACCCCGGCCAGCCTGGCGCGCTTCGGCATCCCGGTGTACGAGCTCAGCGAGTCCTGCGCGCACGTCATGCCCAAGCGCGTCGCCAGCCTGGACGATGTCTATACCGACCTGCGCAATCTCGGCCGCATCTTCGCCGTCGAGGATCGTGCCGAGACCCTGGTACAGGGCATGCAGGCACGGGTAGCGGCGGTAAGTGCGCAGCTCGGTGAGCAACCGACGCGGCCGCGGGTGTTCGTCTACGACAGCGGCGAGGACCTGCCCTTCAGTGCCGGCCGTTTGGGCATACCGCAGTCGCTGATCGCCGCGGCCGGTGGGCGCAACGTGATGGACGGCGTAGCGGCCAACTGGATGCAGGTGGGCTGGGAGGCCGTGGTCGAGCAGGACCCGGAGCTGATCCTGATCGTCGACTATGGTGAGCGCACGGCGGCGCAGAAGCGCGATTTTCTCCTGCAGCATCCGGCGCTGCAGGGCGTCACGGCGATTCGCCAGCAGCGCTTCGTGGTGCTCTCCTATCTCGCCGTCACACCGAGCCTGGACAACGTCGCCGCCATCGAAGTGCTGGCTGCCGCGCTGCATCCCGAGGCCTTCGCGCAGTGACGCGTTTTCGCTTGCTGCTGCTCGGCCTGGCGGTATTGCTGGCGCTGTCCTGTGCACTGTCGCTGGTCTTCGGCGCGGCTCAGGTGCCGCTGGAGCGCGTGCTGGCCATACTCGCTCGGCAGCTGTTCGGCATCGAGCCCGCAGTGGCGGTGAGCGTCGGCCAGGACAGCATCGTCTGGCAACTGCGCGCGCCACGGGTGCTGCTCGGCGCGCTGGTGGGCGCCGGGTTGGCGCTGGTGGGTACGGCGCTGCAGGCGGTAACGCGCAACCCGCTGGCCGACCCGCACCTGCTCGGCGTCAGCTCTGGCGCAGCCTTCGGTGCGGTGCTCGTGGTGCTTTACCTGGGCGAGTTCGCCGGGATGCTCAGCCTGCCGCTGGCGGCCTTCGTCGGCGCCATGGCGAGCATGCTGCTGGTGCTGGCGATTGCCAGTCGCGGCGGTCGGCTGCACAGCGAGCGCCTGCTGCTGGCCGGCGTGGCGGTGTCGTTCGTGATGATGGCGGCGAGCAACCTGTTGCTGTACCTGGGCAACCCACACGCGGCCAGCTCGGTGCTGTTCTGGATGCTCGGCGGCCTGGGCCTGGCGCGCTGGGAACTGCTCTGGCTGCCGGCGCTGTGCCTGCTGCTGGCACTGGCGGTGCTGCTCGGCCTGGGTCGCGCGCTGAATGCGCTGATGGCCGGCGAGCAGAGCGCGGTGAGCCTGGGCCTGGAGCCACGGCGGGTGCGCCTACTGGTGTTCGTGGTGGCGTCCTTGCTCACCGGGGTGCTGGTATCGCTGTCCGGCGCCATCGGTTTCGTTGGGCTGATGCTGCCGCACGTGGCGCGCTTTCTGGTCGGTGCCGAGCACCGTCACGTGCTGCCGGTGGCGGCGCTGCTCGGTGCGTTGTTCCTGGTCTGGGTCGATGTCGCCGCGCGCACCTGGCTGGCGCCGCAGGACCTGCCCATCGGCATCGTCACTGCCGCCATCGGCGGAGTGTTCTTCGTGGCCCTGCTCAGGCGCCGCTAGTCGCCAGGATCGAACTGCTGCAAGGGCGCAAAGGTCATCTAAGCTAGTCTCTGTAACACAGACTCCTGGCCAGGAGGGATGCCCATGCTCGCGCAACTGCCCACCGCACTTCGTGATCTACGACTGCCGCTGCGCCTGAAACTGTGGGACGGCAAGCAGATCGACCTTGGGCCCAAACCCAGGGTGACGCTGGTGGTGAAGGACCCCAGCCTGGTCACGCAACTGGCCTATCCCAGCCTGGATGCCCTGGGCGCTGCCTATGTCGAAGGCCGGGTGGATCTGGAAGGCCCCATCGAAGAGGCCATCGAGGTTGGCGATGCCCTGAGTACGGCGCTGCTCGGGGATGAGTCCACACCAACTGAGCATTACGTCGCCCACGACAAACGCAGCGACGCCGAGGCCATCAGCTATCACTACGACCTGTCCAACGAGTTCTACCGCCTGTGGCTGGACCGCGACATGGTCTACTCCTGCGCCTACTTCGAAACCGGTCAGGAAGACCTGAACCAGGCCCAGCAGGCCAAGCTGCGCCACCTGTGTCGCAAGCTGCGCCTGCAGCCGGGTGACAAGCTGCTCGACGTCGGCTGCGGCTGGGGCGGCCTGGCGCGTTTTGCCGCGCGCGAGTTCGACGTCGAGGTCTACGGCATCACCCTCAGCCAGGCGCAGCTGGAGCTGGGCCTGCAGCGCGTGGCCGAGGAGGGCCTGGAAGGGCGCGTGACCCTGGAGCTGCTGGATTACCGTGACCTGCCGCAGGACGGCCGCTTCGACAAGGTGGTCAGCGTCGGCATGTTCGAGCACGTTGGCCACGCCAACCTGCCGCTGTACTGCCAGCGTCTGTTCGGCGCGGTCAAGGCCGGCGGCCTGGTGATGAACCATGGCATCACCTCGCGCTTCACCGACGGCCGCCCGGTCGGTCGTGGCGCCGGTGAGTTCATCGACCGCTACGTGTTCCCGCAGGGTGAGCTGCCGCACCTGGTGACCATCAGCAAGGCAATCAGCGAGGCCGGGCTGGAGATCGTCGATGTCGAGAGCTTGCGCCTGCACTACGCACGCACCTTGCAGCTGTGGAGTCAGGGCCTGGAGCGGCAGTTGCAGAAGGCCGCGCAGTGGGTACCGGAAAAGTCCCTGCGTATCTGGCGCCTATACCTGGCCGGCTGCGCGTACGGCTTCCAGCATGGCTGGATGAACCTGCATCAGATCCTGGCGGTAAAGCCGCGCGATGACGGCGCTCATGATCTGCCGTGGACCCGTGCCGACCTGTATTCGTGATGGAGTAACATGCGGCTCGTACTGATCCCGCGAGCCGCCCATGCTCTTGCCGCAACAGCATCGTTACCGCGTACTGTTCACCGTTCTGGCGATTCTCGCCGGTCTGCTGCTGAGCCTCTGGCTCGGTGGACGGCATGCCGAGCAGCGCGCCTGGGACGAGCGTAGCGTCGAGGCGCGCGGGCAGTTGCAGCTCTATGCCCAGTCGATTCGCACCCTGGTCGAGCGCTTCAGCTCGGTACCGGAAGTGCTGGCGCTGGACAGCGACATCCGCAGCCTGCTGCGCGCGCCGCATGATCGTCAGCTACGTCTGGCGCTGAACCAGCGCCTGGAGCGGCTCAACGCGGCCGCCGGCTCCACGGTGCTGTACCTACTCGATGCCCAGGGCGAAACGCTGTCGGCCAGCAACTGGCGCGACTGGAGCAGTTTTGTCGGCAACAACTACGCCTTCCGTCCCTATTTCCAGAACGCCCTGCGCGATGGCGGTGCACGCTATTTCGCGGTGGGCGTGACCACCGGTATTCCCGGCTATTTCCTCTCCCACGTGGTGCGCGATGCCCAGGGCGAGCTGCTCGGCGTACTGGTGGTCAAGCTGGAGCTGGAAGACCTGCAGCGCGAATGGGTCGGTCAGCCCGGCGTGCTGCTGGTCGCCGACAGCTATCAGGTGGTGATCCTCAGCAACAAGCCGATCTGGCGCTTCCGCGCCTTGCAGCCACTCGACGAACAGGCGCGCGCCGAACTGGTGGAGGTGCGCCGCTACGCCGAGCAGGCGCTGCAGCCGCTGGCGCATCAGGTGCATCGGCATATCGACGACGATGCTGACTGGGCGCGCGTCGATGGCCCCGACGGTAATCGCGACTATCTCTGGCAGCGTCTGCACATGCCCGAAGAGGGCTGGACCCTGCATCTGCTCAGCGAGCCGGTCGGTCTGGCGGATAGCGTACGCAGCTATCGCCTGGCTGCTGCCGGGGTGTGGATGACCTTCGCCTTCCTGCTGTTGTTCCTCGCCCAGCGCCGCAAGAACCAGCGTCTGCAGGCCGGCATCCGCGAGCGCCTGGAGCGCGAGGTGGCGCTGCGCACCGCCGAGCTGCGCGAAGCCCAGGACGGCCTGGTGCATGCCGCCAAGATGGCCGCGCTGGGGCAGATGTCGGCTGCGCTGGCGCACGAGATCAACCAGCCGCTGACCGCCCTGCAGATGCAGCTCGGCAGTCTGCGCCTGCTGCTCGACAGTGGTCGGCCGGAAGCGGTGCGCGACGGTCTGCAGCGCATCGATGGTCTGCTGCAGCGCATGGCGGCGCTGACCGGCCACCTCAAGACCTTTGCCCGCAAGACCCCGGCCGGCCTCAGCGAGCGCCTGTGCCTCGGTGATGTGCTGGAGCAGGCCCTGCAGCTGTTGGCGCCGCGCATGCGCAGCGAGCAGGTGGAGCTGCGCACGCAGATCGACGACGAGGCCGAAGTGCTTGGCGATGCCATCCGCATCGAACAGGTGATCCTCAACCTGCTGCACAACGCCCTCGACGCCATGGCCGAGAGCGAATCACGCATCCTGCTGGTGCGCATCGCCCGTGAAGACGATGGCTGCCTGCTCAGCGTCGAGGACAGTGGCGGCGGCATCGCCGAGGAAACCCTGGGTCGCGTGTTCGAACCCTTCTTCACCACCAAGCCGGTGGGGCAGGGTTTGGGGCTCGGGCTGGCGGTGTCCTACGGTATCGTGCGCGATCTCGGCGGCACGTTGGAGGCGCATAACGGTGAGCTGGGCGCGGTGTTTACCCTGAGGCTGCCGGCTGCGCCGTAGCTCCCTTCACAGTGGTGTCGCGGCTGGTGCGCATGGCGCACCCTACGAACTGCGCGGCCGGCCGTAGGGTGCGCCGCGCGCACCGGGTTTCGCCAAAAACTGGCGCTCGTCGCAGTCTAGGGTGGGTTAGGCGTGTCACCGATATCACGATGACTTCGCAACTTTATGCCGCGCCGTAACCCAACATTGTTGTCTCGCGGGACGATCGTCCGGTGGGTTACGCGCCGCAGCACTGGCGGAGGTGTGTTGAAGGGAGTGGTTCGCGACGCTAACCCACCCTACACTGCGGCCGTTCTCAAGAGGAGGTACCATGAGCGCTCAGGTCATAGTGGTCGACGACGAAGCGGCGATTCGCGAGGCGGTGCAGCAGTGGCTGGAACTGTCCGGTTTCGAGGTGCGTACCTGCGCCAGTGCGGCCGAAGCCTTGGCTCTGGTCGACCGCGACTTCCCCGGCATCGTCGTCAGCGATGTGCGTATGCCCGGCAGCGATGGCCTGCAATTGCTGGATAAGCTGCTGCAGGTGGACACCGACCTGCCGGTGATCCTGGTCACCGGTCATGGCGATGTACCCATGGCGGTGCAGGCACTGCGTCAGGGGGCCTATGACTTCATCGAGAAACCCTTCACCCCCGAGCGTCTGCTCGACAGCGTGCGCCGTGCGTTGGACAAGCGCCGGCTGGTTTGCGAGAACCGCCAACTGCGTCGGCAGGTGGCCGACAAGGGCCGTATCGAGAGCCAACTGATCGGCATTTCGCGGCCGATGGAAAACCTGCGGCGGCAGATCCTCGAACTGGCCGGCACCTCGGTCAACGTGCTGATCCGCGGCGAGACCGGCAGCGGCAAGGAGCGCGTGGCGCGCAGCCTGCACGATTTCAGCCCGCGTGCCAGCAAGGCCTTCGCCGCGCTGAACTGTGCGGCGATTCCCGAGACCATCTTCGAAAGCGAGCTGTTCGGTCACGAGAGTGGCGCCTTCACCGGCGCCCAGGCACGGCGCATCGGCCGTATCGAGCATGCCGATGGCGGTACCCTGTTTCTCGACGAGGTGGAGAGTCTGCCGCTGGCGCAACAGGTCAAACTGCTGCGCGTGCTGCAGGAAAAGACCCTGGAACGCCTCGGCTCGAACAAGAGCATCCAGGTCGATCTGCGAGTGATCAGCGCGGCCAAGCCGGATCTGCTCGACGAGGTCAAGGCCGGGCGTTTCCGCGAGGACCTGGTGTACCGCCTCAACGTCGCTACCCTGCATATTCCGCCGCTGCGCGAGCGCCGCGAGGACATTCCGCTGTTGTTCGAACATTTCGCCCACGAGGCGGCGCTGCGTCATGGGCGCGAAGCGCCGCCACTGGCGCCGAGCGAGCTTGCTCGGTTGCTCGGTCATGACTGGCCGGGCAACGTCCGTGAGCTGATCAACGCTGCCGAGCGCCATGCCCTGGGGCTGTCCAGCCCGCCGCCGGCCGAGCGCTTTGCCGGCCAGGCGCTGGCGCAGCAGATGGAAGCCTTCGAGGCGCAGTGCCTGCACAACGCCTTGCTGCAGTGCCAGGGCAACATCACCGCGGTGATGGAAATGCTGCAGCTGCCGCGCCGCACCCTCAACGAGAAGATGCAGCGCCATGGCCTGGCGCGCGGTGATTACCTGCCTGGCGGCGAAGAATGAGCACGCGCTATAGGAGCCGGCTTGCCGGCGATCTTGGGCGGCTGCTCACCTTGGGATGTTCTGAAAAGGCCACTTATCGTCACTCCCGCGAAGTCGGGAGCCCTGGTGATTTGCAGATTCTGGGTGCCCGTCTGCGCGGGCATGACGGTTTCCCTTGACCTGTGGCAGCCCCGCCCCGGGCGACGCTTTTGGGTAGGAGCTTGGCATTGCGCGATGGCCGCCATTCGCCGCGGGGCGCGGCTCCTACAGGGCGCGTGACGTGATAAGCGGATTTTTGCCGACCCTGTCACGGATGTAGGCGATTTCCCGCTCAATGACCCATTGGTCTTTAGATGTAACCCCTCTATCTCGGGCTTTCCAGGCCCTGGCACGGCATCTGCTATGACAGTTGCAGCCGCGCAGCATCTTGCCGACGTGGCGACCATAACAACGACAAGAGGTCAGCCCATGAACTGCCATGCCCCTCGCGCCATGCCGCATTCGCTGCCGTGCATGGGCCGCCTTCCTACCGCGCCCGCTGCGGCTCTTGTCCGACGCTGCACCCTGCGCTGCTGATCGCGCAACGTCGACGCCGCCTGCGTGGCGTCGTCTAGAGTGAAACTCTGCATACAGCCAATAACAACGACGGAGATACTTCCATGCGACTGACCAAGAAACTCAGCCTGTTCGCCGCTGCCGCGGCCATCACTGCCAGCACCGCAGTGCTCGCTGCCCCGACTTTCATCAATGTGCTCACCGGCGGTACCAGCGGTGTCTACTACCCGATTGGCGTGGCTCTTTCGCAGCTCTACAGCAACGGCATCGAGGGCTCCAAGACCTCGGTCCAGGCGACCAAGGCGTCGGTGGAAAACCTCAACCTGCTCGAAGCCGGTCGCGGTGAGCTGGCCTTCGCCCTCGGTGACTCGGTGGCCGATGCCTGGAACGGCGTCGAAGACGCTGGCTTCAAGGCGCCGCTGAAGAAAATCCGCGCCATCGCCGGTACCTACCCGAACTACATCCAGATCGTCGCCAACGCCGAATCCGGCATCAAGACCCTGGAAGACCTCAAGGGCAAGCGCATCTCCGTCGGCGCGCCGAAGTCCGGCACCGAGCTCAACGCTCGCGCCATCTTCGAAGCCGCTGGCCTGACCTACAAGGACATGGGCAAGGTCGAGTTCCTGCCGTACGCCGAGTCGGTCGAGCTGATCAAGAACCGCCAGCTGGACGCCACCCTGCAGTCCTCCGGTCTGGGCATGGCCGCCATTCGTGACCTGGCCTCGACCATGAAGATCAGCTTCGTCGCCATCCCGGCCGAAGTCACCGCGAAGATCGACAACGCCGCCTACGAGGCTGCCACCATCCCGGCCGGTACCTACGATGGCCAGGACGCCGACGTACCCACCGTCGCCATCACCAACATCCTGGTCAGCCATGAAGGCGTCTCCGACGAAGTGGCCTACCAGATGACCAAGCTGATGTTCGACAACCTCGGCCGCCTGGGTACCGCTCACTCCGCGGCCAAGGACATCAAGCTGGAAACCGCTACCAAGAACCTGCCGATCCCGCTGCACCCGGGTGCAGAGCGCTTCTACAAGGAAGCCGGCGCACTGTAATGACGGCTCGGGCCGCGGCGTATCCGCCGTGGTCCGGTCTTTACAGAATCGCGAATAAAACCGGCGTTCACAGGCGGTAGGTTTTGTTGGCGACTCTGTCACCGCAATCGAAGTAGTCATGAGGTTTGCACTCCATGAGTGAACAAAACAACGGCCTGGCCGCCAGCCCGTCCGACTGGCCGAAGGCGCTCTTTGCCGTCGCGCTGCTGTTTTCCATCTTCCAGATCGTCACCGCGGCCTTTCACCCGGTGTCGACCCAAATTCTGCGAGCCGTGCACGTCGGCTTCCTGCTGCTGCTGGTGTTCATCAGCTTCCCGGCGCTCGGCAAGGGCCGTCCGTGGCAGCCGCTGGCCTGGCTGCTGGGCCTGGCCGGCATGGCCACAGCCATCTACCAATGGTATTTCGAGGCGGACCTGATCCAGCGTTCCGGTGACCTCACCACCGGCGACATGATCGTCGGCCTGACCCTGATCGTGCTGGTGTTCGAAGCCGCGCGCCGGGTCATGGGCATCGCCCTGCCGATCATCTGCGCCCTGTTTCTCGCCTACGGCATGCTCGGCCAGTACCTGCCGGGCGACCTGATGCACCGCGGTTACGGCCTCGACCAGATCGTCAACCAGCTGTCGTTCGGTACCGAAGGCCTGTACGGCACGCCGACCTACGTGTCGGCTACCTATATCTTCCTGTTCATCCTGTTCGGCGCCTTCCTCGAGCAGGCCGGGATGATCAAGCTGTTCACCGATTTCGCCATGGGCCTGTTCGGCCACAAGGTTGGCGGCCCGGCCAAGGTGTCGGTGGTGTCCTCGGCACTGATGGGCACCATCACCGGTTCCGGCGTGGCCAACGTGGTCACCACCGGCCAGTTCACCATCCCGCTGATGAAGCGCTTCGGCTATCGCCCGGCCTTCGCTGGCGGTGTCGAGGCGACCGCGTCGATGGGCAGCCAGATCATGCCGCCGATCATGGGCGCCGTGGCCTTCATCATGGCCGAGACCATCAACGTGCCGTTCTTCGAGGTGGCCAAGGCCGCGCTGATCCCGGCGCTGCTGTACTTCGGCTCGGTGTTCTGGATGGTTCACCTGGAGGCCAAGCGCGCCAACCTGCGTGGCCTGCCCAAGGATGAATGCCCGAACCCGTGGAAGGCCGTGCGCGAGCGCTGGTTCCTGCTGATCCCGCTGTTCATCCTCATCTACCTGCTGTTCTCCGGCCGCACCCCGCTGTTCTCCGGTACCGTCGGCCTGGCCCTGACCGCCATGGTCATCCTCGGCTCGGCGATCATCCTGCGGGTATCGTCCAAGGTCATGCGCTTCGCCTTCTGGATCGCCCTGGGCGTACTCTGCGCCGGCTTCTTCCAGCTCGGCATCGGCGTGGTGTTCGGCGTCATCGCGCTGCTGGTGGCCGCCTGCTGGTTCGTCAAAGGCGGCCGTGAAACCCTGACCCTGTGCCTGCACGCGCTGGTCGAAGGTGCGCGCCATGCCGTACCGGTGGGTATCGCCTGTGCTCTGGTCGGCGTGATCATCGGTGTGGTGTCGCTGACCGGGGTGGCGTCCACCTTCGCTGGCTACATCCTCGCCATCGGCCAGGACAACCTGTTCCTGTCGCTGGTGCTGACCATGCTCACCTGCCTGGTGCTGGGCATGGGCATCCCGACCATTCCCAACTACATCATCACCAGCTCGATCGCCGCGCCGGCACTGCTGGAACTGGGCGTGCCGCTGATCGTCTCGCACATGTTCGTCTTCTACTTCGGCATCATGGCCGACCTCACGCCGCCGGTAGCGCTGGCCTGCTTCGCCGCAGCGCCGATCGCCAAGGAGCGTGGCCTGAAGATCAGCTTCTGGGCGGTGCGCATCGCCGTCGCCGGCTTCGTCGTGCCGTTCATGGCGGTCTACTCGCCAGCGCTGATGTTGCAGGGCGACAGCCTGCTGGCGACCTTCTACGTGCTGTTCAAGGCGGCACTGGCCATCGGTATCTGGGGTGTGGTGTTCACCGGCTTCCTGCAGGCCAAGCTGACCTGGTGGGAGCGCATCCTGGGCCTGGCCGCTGGTGCCAGCCTGATTCTCGCCACCCCGATCAGTGACGAAATCGGCTTTGCCCTCAGTGCCATCTTCATCGCTCAGCACCTGTGGCGCGCTCGCCGTGCCGAGGCGGCGACGGCGTGATCGGCCTCTGCCTGGGGTTGGCCGGCGCGGTATGGGCAGAGTTGCCCACGCCAGCCTTCACCCTGGCCTGGACCCACACCATCGAGAAGATTCGCTGGGAAGAGGATTACCGTGTCACCGCCGAGGGCCTGGTCCTCGGCGAGGCGCGGGTCAAGGGTTCCGGCGCCGGAATGGAAATTCCCGACGGCGCCGAACTGCGCAATGGCAGCTGGCACTACCAGCGTCAGCTACCGCCTTTGCAACCCCTGCGAGTCGGGCGTACGCCTGAAGCCGGGGATTACCAACTGTGTTTCAACCAGCGTTGTCGCCCGATGAGCGATTGGCTCGGCCCGCCACAAGCGAGCCAGCCGGCGTTGGAACTCTGGAGCTGTGAGCTGAGCTCCCCTGCGGCTGACGCGGGCTAGGTTCGCCAGAGCGGACTCAGGCTTCCGGCGCCACAAGTGCCGGATCAAAAGAAGGAAACCCCCATGCGGCGCGAGCCTGTGGGGGTTTTGTTCATCTAGGGCCTGCTAGGCTTGGCTAACCACCTGCCCAGGAGACCTGCCATGCGCCCTCTGTTTCGCTTCGCCCTCCCGCTTGCTCTCTGCCTGTCGCCCGTCATGGCCAGCGCCCTGGATCTTCAGCCCGGTGTCTGGGAAGTCAGCTCGCACAACATGCAGGTGGGTGGCCAGGCCATGCCCGGCATGGAGGAAATGCTGGCGCAGATGCAGAACCTGCCGGCCGAACAGCGGCAGATGATGGAGAACATGATGGCCGAGCAGGGCATCAAACTCGGTGCCGGTGACGTGCAGATGTGCCTCACCGCCGAGCAGATCAAGGCTCAGGAAATCCCCCTGCACGATCCTGACTCCGGCTGCAGCAACGAGATTCTCGAACGCAGCGCGACGCTGTGGAAATTCCGCTTCAACTGCCCGGATGCTCAGGGTGAAGGGGAGACGCGTTTCGTCAGCGACAAGGAATTCACCACCCAGGTCAAAGGCACCTACAACGGCCAGCCGAGCAGCATGGAAAGTCGAGCACGTTGGGTCGGGGCGGATTGCCGCACCCTCAAAAGCAAATAAATACAGCTGTAGATGTAAATTATTCGTATTGACTTAGCGAGGGGCCTGCTGCGAGAATTTTGTCGCTAATTATTTGCATTTGCGATTGGCAAATGCCTGCCAGGGAGGCACTCGGCTGCGAAGGGACTGCCAGCGGCTATCGACAGCGCATCAGGAGATCGTCCCTTGTTCAGCAGAAAAACCCACCTGGCCGTGGCGGTTGCGGCCGCCTGCAGTTTCAATCAAGCCCTGGCCGAGCAGGAGCAGATCGAGCTCGATGCCCAGACCGTGGTTGGCAGCAGTACGGTGGCCGAGGTCGATAGCTACAAATCCACCCCCAGCAGCGCTGCGACCAAGCTCGATCTGACCCCGCGGCAGACGCCTCAGTCGATTTCCACCCTGAGCGGAGCCCAACTGCGCGACTTCAAGCTCACCAGCGTCAACGATGCGCTCAAGGCCGTGCCGGGCGTGCAGGTGCAGGAAGTCGAAACGGATCGCACCTACTACACCGCCCGCGGCTTCGACATCACCAACTTCCAGTACGACGGCATCTCCGTGCCCTTCGTCTACGGCAACGTCGAGGGCGATCTGGACACCGCCATGTACGAGCGCGTGGAAGTCATCCGCGGTGCCAACGGCCTGATTTCCGGCACCGGCAACCCGTCGGCAACGGTCAATTTCGTGCGCAAGCGACCGACCGTCGTACCGCAGGCGCGCGTCGACCTGACTGCCGGCTCCTGGGACAAGCGACGTATCGATACCGACGTATCCGGCGCGCTCAACGATGCCGGCACGGTACGTGGGCGCGTGGTGTACGCCAACGAAAACAAGAACTCCTACCTCGACCGTTACTCGCGTGAGAAGAACGTGTTCCATGGCGTACTGGAGTTCGACCTGGACGACCGCACCGTCTTCACCCTCGGACACACCCTGCAGACCAGCGACGCCAACTCGCCGATGTGGGGGGCTTTGCCGCTGAACTATACCGATGGCTCGAAGACCGATTACTCCCGCTCCACCAGCACTTCTTCAGACTGGGCCTATTGGGACGTCAAGGAAAACCGCACGTTCGCCGAGCTGGCGCACACCTTCGACAACGGTTGGCAAGCCAAGACCGTACTGACGCGAGTGGAAAAGAAGGGCGATGGCTCGTTGTTCTATATGTACGGTACGCCGGATCGGAATACCGGCCTCGGCCTGTTCAGCTATCCGTCCGAGTACAAGGACGAGAACAAGCAGCTGATCGTCGATGTACAGGCCAGCGGCCCGTTCAGCCTGGCGGGCCGCCAGCATGAAGCCGCGCTGGGCGCCAGTTGGTCGCGCTCGGAGCTGAGCGATATCTCCTATTACGACTCCACCACCGGCACTGCCCTGCCGCCGCTGGAGCAGTGGCATGGCAACATCGGCAGACCGCTGAATGATCTGCCCACCAACGGCAGCGATTTCACCGACCGTATGAAGAGCATGTACGGTGCCGCGCGCTGGAGCTTGACCGATAACTTGAGCCTGATCACCGGCACGCGTGTCGTCGACGTGAAAAGTAACGGTACCAATTACGGCGTTGCGAAGACCTCGAAGGACAGCGGCAAGGTGGTGCCCTATGCGGGCGTGGTCTACGACATCACCGATCAGTACTCGGTCTATGCCAGCTACACCGAGATCTTCGATCCGCAGACCAAAACCAATGCTGCAGGCTCGCGCTTGGAGCCGGTAGAGGGTGTGAACTACGAGGTGGGCATCAAGGGCGAGCTGTTCGATGACAAGGTCAACGTGGCGCTGGCCGTATTCCGCACCGAGCAGGACAACTTCGCCCAACAGGCGGGCACCATCGGTGGCCGCGCCTATTACCGCGCGGTCGAGGGGCTGACCAGCGAAGGCTACGAGATCGAGATTTCCGGCCAGCCCATTCAGGGGCTGGAGCTGAATGCGGGCTACACCTTCGTCGACATCACCAATGCCGATGGCTCGCACGGGGTCACCTACTCGCCCAAGTACATGGTCAAGACCGCTGCCACCTATCGTGTTCCAGCGATGGACAAGCTCAAGGTTGGCGCTGCTGTGCGTTGGCAGGACGACACTCACAACGGTATTGCCGAGCAGGATGCCTATGCCGTGATCGACCTGATGGCCAGCTACGACATCGACCCGAACTGGAGCGTGTCGGCCAACCTCAACAACCTCACTGACGAGAAGTACCTGAGCAGCCTGTACTGGACTCAGGCCTATTACGGCGCTCCGCGTAATGCCAGCATGAGCGTCAGCTGGAAGTACTGAGCCGCCGCCACGCCACGGGTCGACTCACAGCCCGTGGCGACGGCGAATTTCTCTCACCAATTCGGCCCGTTCTTCGAGAAAACGGTTGAACGCCTCGATCAGTTGCGGGTGGTGGATGCTCGACAGGTAGTAGTGATCTTCCACGTGCGGCAGCTCTGGGTCGAACACCAGGCTGTCGGCCGCCATACGCATCTGCCTGAGTTGGTGGGCTACTACCCTGGGGTTGAGGTAGACCGCGTCGACGCGGTCACTGCTTGCCATGCGCAGCAACGAGTCGATCTGGTTGGCCTGGATCAGGCGGATTTTTCCGGCGCGGATGTCCGGCAGGTAGGGCCAGGGCGTGAAGCCATTCTGCGTGCCAAGCAGTTCGATGCGCTGCTGGCCCTGACCGAGATGCTGCGGCTTTACCAGAATGCCGTCGACATAAGGCGCTGCCGGGGCACTGTAGTTGATGTCATGGCCGGCTTTCTGGTCGGCGTTCCATTGCGGGTGATCGGGGAACTTGAGGTCGACCCGGCCGGACAGAAAATCACCGAGCAGGCGCCTGACCGGCAGCGGCATGTAGACGAAGCGATAGCCATGCTCGGCGGCGAAGGCGTCCAGCAGATCGCGTGCATAGCCACGGTATTCGCCGTTCTCCACATCCGAGTAAGGCTGATAGGGCTGCAGTTCGACACCGACGTGAATCTCCTCCTGTGCCAGAGCGGGCAGGACGAACAGGCAGAGCAGCAGGGCAAAGCACTTGGTCATGGCAGGCGGGTTCTCGCTGACAGCTAACAGCGGCTGGCATCCTAACCATAGCCGCGGCTCAGAGAATCGGCGAGATCAGCCGCGCTACGCGCATGCCCAGTTGCTGCAGGCGGTGCAGGTTGCGCCGGTCGGCGTTGACCAGCTCGCGTGAGCGGCTGAAGTCTTCCTCCAGCATGTTCGCTACCTGGGCGTTGAAGCCCTCGTCGAAGGTCAGCAGGTTGACCTCGAAATTCAGGCGGAAGGAACGGTTGTCCAGGTTGGCGCTGCCCAGCATGCTGACATCGTGGTCGATCAGCAGCGCCTTCTGGTGCAGGAACCCCGGTTGGTAACGGAAGATGCGCACGCCGGCGCGCAGCGCCTCGAAGGCGTAGAGGCTGGAGGCAGCATAGACAATGCGGTGATCGGGGCGTGACGGCAGCAGCAGGCGCACGTCCACGCCGCGCATCACCGCCAGACGCAGCGCGGCGAACAGCGCCTCGTCGGGCACGAAATAGGGGCTACTCAGCCACACCCGCTCGCGCGCGGCATGAATCGCTTCGACGAACAGCAGCGAGCAGGTTTCCTGCGGGTCGGCCGGGCCGCTGGCGATCACCTGGCAGAGCAGGCCGGGGTCATCCTGCTTGCTCGGCATCAGCAGCGGCGGCAGCTTCTGACAGGCCCAGTACCAGTCTTCGGCGAAGGCTTCCTGCAGGCTGGCCACCACGGGGCCGCGCACCTCGACGTGGGTGTCGCGCCAGGGCGCCAGTGGCGGCTTCTGCCCGAGGTATTCGATGCCGACGTTGAGCCCGCCGAGAAAGCCGATCTCGCCGTCGACCACGACGATCTTGCGGTGGTTGCGGAAATTCAGCTGAAAGCGATTGAACAGCCCGGCGCGTGTGGGGAAGGCGTGTATCTGCACGCCGCCGCGGCGCAGGCGATCGATGAAGGCGGCGGATAGCGAATGGCTGCCGACGCCGTCATACAGCACATGCACCTGTACGCCCGCGGAGGCGCGCTCCAGCAGTACGTCTTGCAGGCGCCGGCCGAGGCGGTCATCACGGATGATGAAGAATTGCAGCAGGATCACCTGCTGGGCGCTGGCCAGGGCTGCGAAGATGGCGGCGAAGGTGGCTTCGCCGTCGATCAGCAGTTCGACGCGGTTGCCGATCAGGCCGGGCAGATGCGACAGGCGCGGCAGCGCGCGCAGGCGGTCGTAGGCCGGCGACAGGTGCGCCGCCTTGGCTTCCTCGACCCAGGGGCGCCAATCCTGTTCGGCCATGGCGTGGTGCATTTCCTTGTCGGCCTGGCGCCGCGCCTTGACGTAGGCATCGAAGCGGCTGCGGCCGAACACCAGGTATGGCAGCAGCGTCAGGTAGGGCATGAAGAACAGCGACAGGCCCCAGGCCAGCGCGCCCTGGGCGGTGCGCACGGTCAGCACGGCGTGGATCGCGGCCAGTACACCAAGGGCGTGGATGGTGGCGATCAGATACGCGAACAGATGGGGAATGCCGAAATCCGCAGGCATGCAGGGTCTTCCTTTGCACAGGCTGTGTGCAGCTGACCACGGGGGTTATGCAGCGTTCGCGAGCATCCTGCCATGGCTATCTGGCGAATGGCAGTGTCGGGCAAATTGCCACCTTTCGAGGAATTATTCAGGACTTTCATGTGTCTGTGAGTCTGAGTGAGCGGAATTCATGTGTTACCCTTTCCGGTTCGACCCGTTTGCAGGTCGTCTTTAATTCGAGGAGGGCATCCGTCCTGTTCACGTTCGGCTTAGCGAGCCCAAAACACATCAAGGAGTACGCCTCGTATGGGAAACGTCCCTTCGCATGACACTTCCCCGCCATCCGCAGCGGAAACCCACGAAGGCATCCCGGCACCGACCGGTGAAGCCAACCTGATCGACACCGATTACGTCATCGGTCAGGACAACATCAAAGGGCAGTTCGTCTTCGCCCTCGACATTCACGGCAAGGTCTTCACCATCTCCGCACTGGTCGCGGTGATCTTCGTGATCCTCGCCCTGGCCCTGCAGAATCAGATCGAACCGCTGTTCAGTGGTGTGCGCGACTGGCTCACTCACCACATGGCCTGGTTCTTCATCGGCGCCGCCAACATCTTCGTCCTGCTCTGCCTAGGGCTGATCGTCTCGCCGCTGGGCAAGGTGCGCCTCGGTGGCAAGGACGCGACCCCCGACTACACCTACATGGGTTGGTTCTCCATGCTGTTCGCCGCCGGTATGGGCATCGGTCTGATGTTCTACGGTGTGTCCGAACCCATGTCGCACTACAGCGCGGCGATGGGCGGGATCACCGTCGGTGAAGACGGTGTGCGTACCGACTGGGCTCCGCTTGGCGGCGCCGCCGGTAATGCCGAGGAGGCCGTGCGCCTGGGCATGGCCGCGACCATCTTCCATTGGGGCCTGCACCCCTGGGCGATCTACGCCATCGTCGCGCTGGCGCTGGCGCTGTTCTCGTTCAACAAGGGCCTGCCACTGTCGATCCGCTCGATCTTCTACCCGATCCTCGGTGAGCGCGTCTGGGGCTGGCCGGGGCATATCGTCGACATTCTCGCGGTATTCGCCACACTGTTCGGTCTGGTCACTTCGCTGGGTTTGGGCGCGGAGCAAGCGGCTGCGGGTGTGGAATACCTGTTCGGCATCCCGGCCACGGACACCACCAAGGTGCTGCTGATCGTCGCCATCACTCTGATCGCCCTGGCCTCTGTGGTCGCCGGCCTCGACAAGGGCGTCAAGCGCCTGTCGGAGATCAACATGGGCCTGGCCATGGCCCTGCTGCTGTTCATCATCATCGCCGGGCCGACCCTGGTGATATTCACTGACTTCTTCAAGAACCTCGGTGCTTACCTGCAGTACCTGCCGGCGCTGTCCAACCCGGTCGGCCGTGAAGATGCCAACTTCAGCCAGGGCTGGACCGCCTTCTACTGGGCATGGTGGATCAGCTGGTCGCCGTTCGTGGGCATGTTCATCGCCCGCGTCAGCCGTGGCCGCAGCGTGCGTGAATTCCTCGTTGCCGTACTGCTGGTGCCGTCGCTGGTCTCGGTGCTGTGGATGACCGCCTTCGGTGGCACCGCCATCAACCAGTTGCTGGTCGATGGTTTCACCGGTGCGCAGGAAGCCGGCCTGGAGCTGAAGCTGTTCAGCATGCTCGGCGAAATGCCGTTGACCGGCATCACCTCGTTCATCGGTATCGTGCTGGTGGTGGTGTTCTTCATCACCTCGTCGGACTCCGGCTCGCTGGTGATCGACACCATCACCGCGGGCGGCAAGGTCAATGCACCGGTACCGCAGCGCGTGTTCTGGGCCAGCATCGAAGGCGTCATCGCCATCGCTCTGCTGCTCGGCGGCGGTCTGGTTGCGCTGCAGGCCATGGCCGTGTCGACGGGCCTGCCGTTCACCATCGTGCTGCTGGTGGGCTGTATTTCCATCGTCAAAGGCCTGATGAGCGAGCCGCGTTAGGCGGGCTACCCCCGCATCCGGCGCTTGGCGCCACCTTCTCCCAAGGGAGAAGGGCATCGAGGAGAGCGTCGCTGTGTCTCTCTCCCATTTATGGGAGAGGGATAGGGTTGCCGATCAGATAAGGCCGCCAAAGTTGCCTTTCGTAGGAGCCCCGCCCCGGGGCGAAGCTTTTCAATTGCGCATCGCCCTGGTTCGCGGCGGGGCGCCGCTCCTACGCATTCGCAGTGCCGACGCTCAACTGACTGGCATCAGGGTGAGAGGGGGCTTTCAACGCCCGATCATCGCCCCCTGCCACACACAAAAACGCCGCGAACCTGTGCAGGTTCGCGGCGTTTTGCATATGGCGATAGCGTATCAGCACTCGATGATATTCACCGCCAGGCCGCCACGGGCGGTTTCCTTGTATTTGGTCAGCATGTCGGCGCCGGTTTCGCGCATGGTCTTGATTACCTTGTCCAGGCTTACGTAATGCGAGCCATCGCCGTACAGCGCCATGCGCGCAGCGTTGATGGCTTTGACCGAAGCGATGGCGTTGCGCTCGATGCAGGGGATCTGCACCAGGCCGCCGACCGGGTCGCAGGTCAGGCCCAGGTGGTGCTCCATGCCGATCTCGGCGGCGTTCTCGACCTGCTCCGGGGTGCCGCCGAGTACCGCGCACAGCGCGCCGGCCGCCATCGAACAGGCCACGCCGACTTCACCCTGGCAGCCGACTTCGGCGCCGCTGATCGAGGCGTTTTCCTTGTACAGGATGCCGATGGCGCCGGCGGTGAGCAGAAAGTCGATGATGCCGCGCTCGCTGGCGCCGGAAATGGCGTTGGCGTAGTAGTGCAGCACCGCCGGGATGATGCCGGCGGCGCCGTTGGTGGGCGCAGTGACCACGCGGCCTCCAGCGGCGTTCTCCTCGTTCACCGCCAGGGCCCAGAGGTTGACCCAGTCGAGCATGCGCAGCGGGTCTTCCAGGTAGCTGCGCTGGAAGCCGCCCAGCTTGCGCGCGAGGATCGCGGCACGGCGGCGCACCTTGAAGCCACCCGGCAGGATGCCTTCGGTGCGGCAGCCACGGTCGACGCAGGCCTGCATCACCTTCCAGATTTCCAGCAGGCCGGCATCGGTCTCTTCGTCGCTGCGCCAGTGGCGTTCGTTGCGGCGCATCACCTCGGCAATGCCGATGCCGTTCTCGCGCGCCAGGCGCAGCAGGTCGGCGCCACTGCTGAACGGCAGCGGCAGGCTGGTGGCATCCGGAGCGATGACCTTGTGCTTGGAGCCGTCGGCGAGGATCGCCTCGCTGACCACGAAGCCGCCGCCCACCGAGTAATAGGTGGCCTCGTGCACCTGAATGCCGGCGGCGTCGAAGGCGGCGAAGCGCAGGCCGTTGGCGTGCAGCGGCAGCGCCTTGCGGAACATCTTCAGGTCCGCCTTCTCGTCGAAGGCGACGGCGTGCTTGCCGGCCAGGACGATGCGCTTGTCGCGGCGTATGGCCTCGATGTAGCCGGGCACCTGGTCCACGTCGACGGTGTCCGGCTCGTAGCCGCTGAGGCCGAGCAGCACCGCCTTGTCACTGCCGTGGCCCTTGCCAGTGGCACCCAGCGAGCCATACAGCTCGGCGGCGACACGGGTGACCTGCGGCATGTGGCCGTGGTTTTCCAGGGCATGGGTGAACAGCGCGGCCGCGCGCATCGGGCCGACGGTGTGGGAGCTGGAGGGGCCGATACCGACTTTGAACAGGTCGAAAACGCTGATAGCCATGGCGAGATTCTTCTTCTGTGGGCACGGCTGAAAACCCGGTTTTCAGCGATGCCTGTATGTGGATGAACCACGCGCCCGGTTCAGCGCGTGTGGATATCTCTATCTAAGGCCGGCCATATCATTATGTATACTGATTTATTTTTAACCTATTCGTTAGCGACCCTTAACTATTGAGATCGCGTCATGGACATCACCCGTCTGCGCACCCTGCGTGAACTGGCCCGCTGCCGCACCATGGCCGCCGCTGCCGAGTCGCTGCACCTGACGCCCTCGGCCGTTTCGCAGCAGGTTGCCCAGCTCGAGCGCGAGGCGGACATGGCGCTGATCGAACGGCGCGGGCGCGGTGTGGTGCTGACCCCGGCCGGCGAGCGCCTGGTGGCGCATGCCGAACGCATCCTCATGGTGCTCGACGAAGCACGCTCGGAGCTGGCGCTGCTGCGCGGCGAAATCGCCGGTGAATTGCGCGTGGCAGCCTTCCCCTCGATCGCCGTGGCGGTAATCGCGGAAACCGTGCGTACGCTGCGCAGCGCCTACCCGCGCTTGAACGTGGTGGTATTGGAACTGGAGCCGCAGGAAAGCCTCAGCGCTCTCGGCGCCTGGCAGATTGATGTGGCGGTGATCGACGACCTGGCCGTGCAGCCCGACGAGAACCGAGAGAACTACGCGCTGATTCCCCTGACCCAGGACCTGCTGCACGTGCTGCTGCCGATTGATCACGCGCTGGCCAGACGCGACAGCCTGACCATCGCCGAGCTGCGCGACGAAGCCTGGGCGCTGGACTCCACCGGCAGCTCGTTCGGCGAATTCATCACCAACCTGTGCCGCCGCTCGGGCTACGCGCCGCGCATCAACGCCCACTGCGCCGGCTTCGAGATGGTCGCGGCCATGGTCGCCTCGGGCAACTCCATCTCCATCGTCTCCGGCCTGCGCCTGGTACGAACGCTACCCGGCGTCACCGCCGTGCCGCTGCTGCCGGCTATCCAGCGCGGCGTCTTCCTCGCCTACCGCAAGGGCGAGCGTGATCATCCTGCGGTCAACGTGTTTCTCGATGAGGCGGTGTATACCGCCGACAAGGTCCTCGGCTAGCGCCGGGTCAGAGCGGCTGGGCGGCATTTCGCTTCAATCGCGAAGCTTTTGCTAGGGACTAGGAGAGAGGGTGCTCTTTGCCGATGGTACCCACGCTCTGCGTGGGCACCGCCGTTCGAGACGCTCTGCGTCGGCGGACTCTGCGTAAACCGTAACGGACGCAGAGCGTCCTGGGCTGCATTCCCACGCGGAGCGTGGGAACGATCAAATCATCCGTCTATTCGACTCTTACTCAGCGGGCGTGACAGGCTCTTGAGCCGCTTCAGCCTCCAACTTCGCCCTGTCAGCTTTGCTGATGTACTTGGGTTTGTTGCTTTTAGGCGCGAGCTTGGCGTTGGCCTTTTTGGCGTGAGCCTCGAGCAGTTGTTTGATCTTTTTGCGACGATTCATGGGCCTGTGCTTGTGTTGTCTTGATTCAAGAGCACCCGCGCGTCGCGCGGGTGGCTGGGGTTCAGCTCCAGAGAGCGCTGATCGGTGTACGCCCCGGATAGTGCGTCGCCACCTGCGCCTGCAGCAACTCTCCACAGGCCAGCGCGTCAGTCAGTGCATGGTGCGCCGAGTACAGCGGCAGGCCGTAGCGCAGGCGGCTGTCGGCCAGGCGGATGGAAATTGGCTGTCGGCCGCGCAGGCGGTCCCACCAGCCCACGGTGCGTTTGGGGTGCAGGCGGGCTTCCAATTCCATGGTGTCGATGATGGGGAAGATCAGCCCTTCGCCCAGGTGCTGGCGCACGGCCTGGTCGAGGAAGCTGCGTTCGATGTTGCGGTAGTGCGCCACCACCACCTTGCCGGCCATTGCTTCGAGCAACTCGTCCAGCACGCTGGCCAGGCGCGGGGCGTGGCGGATGTCGCTGTGGGTGATGTGGTGGAAGGTGACCGATTCGGCGTTCAGCTCGCCGGTGGGCTTGACCACCCAATAGCGCGACTCGCTGCAGCGGATGCGTTGCAGGCTCAGCGGTACCAGGCCAAGGCTGACGATGGCGTTTTCGCGAGGGTCTAGGCCGGTGGTTTCCACGTCCAGTGCCACCAGCGGGACATCCTGCAGCGGCGTATCGGCGGCGACGCAGCCGGCGCCGTAGTAGGCGCGCAGGCGCGGATCGCGGCTGCTGTCGGCGAGGCTGGCGAACAGTTGCGGCCAATCCTGGGCCGCGCGCTCACTCATCGCGGACGGCTCGCCGGTTGCGCCGGGTAGCGAAAGCGCAGGAATTTCTGCGCGTTGCTGATCACCTGGAAGGCTTCCTTGAGGTGCTGGCGTTCGCTGGCGCTGAACTGTTCCGGCTCGATGTAGTTGCTTGGCGCGTTGCTGGCTTCGACTTCACGGGCCTGATGGCGCACGCGCACCAGGCTGAGGAACTCGAAGGCGTAGCGCAGGTGCTCCAGCGCTTCCTTGGGCAGCAGCTTGGTGGCAGCGATGGCGTCGAGGCGATCCAGCGAGTTTTGCGCCTTGGAACCACAGGCCAGGGCGTGCACGCGGATCAGGTCGGTGAGCGGCGCGGTGCCGCGGCCCTTGAGGTTGATGATGTTGCGGTGGCGGCCGTCGGTTTCCATCACGAAGGTGCGGAAGAAGCCCAGCGGCGGCGTGCGGTTGAGCGCGTTACGCGCCAGCGCGGCGAGGAAGGCGGGACTGGCGCTGGCCTTCTGTGCCAGCAGATCCTTGAGATTTTCCACCAGCTCGGTTTCGCCGTAGAGGCCGTCGAGGTCGAAGAAGATGCTGGCGTTGAGCAGAGTTTCCGGGTTGGGCCGCTCGATCCATTCGCTGAAGTACTGCCGCCAGACCTTCAGTGGTTGTCGCCACTTGGGGTTGGTGGCCATGATGCCGCCCTTGCAGTAGCTGTAGCCGCAGGCGGCCAGGCCGTCGCTGACGAACTGCGCCAGTTCGGCGAAGTAGGCGTCGTGTTCGTCCGCATCGAAGCTATCGTCGAGCACCAGGGCGTTGTCCTGGTCGGTGAGCAGCAGTTGTTCGTCGCGGGCCATGGAGCCGGCGGCCATGAAGCAGTAGGGCACCGGTGGCGGGCCGAGTTTCTGTTCGGCCAACTCCAGCAGACGTTGGCTGAAGGCACGACCGATGCCGCTCATGGCGCTGCCGACCATGTGTGCGCTGGCATCGTCGGCGACCATGCGCACGAAGGTGGCGCGCAGGTCCGGCAGCAGGCTCTTGAGCCCCTCCACCGAGGTCTTGTTGAAGATGCCGTTGACCAGATACAGGCTGCTGCGCGACTCGTAGCGGATGATGTCGGCCAGCGCCACCACGCCCACTGGGCGCCGGCGATGCAGCACCGGCAGGTGGTGGATGTTGTTGCGCAGCATGCACAGCATGGCCTCGAACACCGAGTCGTCGGCCTGCAGGGTGATGGGGTTGGGCGTCATGATCTGGCTGACCGGGGTATCGCTGGCCAGCCCGGCGGCGACCACGCGGGTGCGCAGGTCGCGGTCGGTGAGGATGCCGGCCATGACCTGGCTCTGCTGGTCGGCCACGTCCACCTGGCTCGGGTCGGGCCAGCGCGTGCCGGGGTCGACGACGATCACCGAGGACACGCTGTGTTCGGTCATCACCTGCGCCACCTGCTGGATCGGCGTATCCAGGGGCACGCTGATCGCACTGCGCGAGATCAGCTTGCGCACCTTGATCTTCATCAGCTCGCTGGCCTTGCCGTGGCTGTCTTCCAGGGCGGATTTCAGACGCGACTGGCCTTCGGCCTCGACGAAGTCGGCGAAGCTGTCGAACTGCTCGCAGAGCTGATGGAACAGCGCGCCGGGGATGAAGTAGATAAGGCTGTCTTCGATCGCGGTGGCACCCAGCCGTACCTTGTTGCCGCGCAGCAGGCCGGCCTGACCGAAGATGTCGCCCTCGGTGAGGCGGTTGTGCAGTTCGCCGCCACGCCGGTGGATTTCCACCGCGCCGCTGCGCACGTAATGCAGCTCGTGGATCGGCGCACCGACGGCGAGGATTTCGCTACCGGCCTTGAAGTAGCCCACCTGCACCTGGCGGGCGATCTCGTCGAGAGTTTGTTCCGGCAGGTTGTCGAAGGGGGCGTAGCGATTCAGGTGGTCGCGGATCTCGATCAGTTCGATCTGCATGCGGTGTCCTTTACAGCGTGAGCGTCTATCTAAGCACAGACGCCACAGGCTTTGCCCGGTTCCAGGCCGCTCAAGCAGCCGCTCCGGGAATGGCCGTTACCCGTTCAGGATAGCCACAGCGCCCACCGCATGCCTGTTCAACACCAATTCCAGCTGCTTTCGGCCACCGCGTCGTGGGCGTGCAGGCTTTCCGCGTGCACCACCCGCACGCGGAATGCGCTGGCTAGCGGCAACTGACGCAGGGCGCGGTGCAAACGGCGTGCGGCGTCCTCGCAGAACATCAGGTTCTGCCCGTTGGCGAGGGCGAAGGCCTGTTCGTCGGCGCGCTTCACTGCCGTCTGCACCGGTGTGCCGAGGGCCTGTTCGGCGCTGTCGATCAGTGCCAGCACGGGCAGGTCGATGCAGCCTGGCGCCAGGCGCAGTTGCAGGGTCGCCGTGCTGCGCTGGCTGTGCGGTGTGGCGAGGATGCCCTGGGTCGAGCCGAGCCAGTCGAGCACGCTCGAGTAATCCACCTGCTGGTCGGGAAAGTCCCAGGCGAAGCGTTGCTGGATCAGCTGCCGTGCCAGTGCGGCAGAGCAAGGGCAGGTGGACGAGTAGCTGACCTCGACCTGCAGCTCGATGTTCACGCCCCGGCCATTCTGCCGGGCGCGCAGTTCGAAGGGGTAGGTCTTCCAGCCGTGCAGCGGGCTGACCAGCGCCGGACGCTTGAGCGGCACTTCGCCGCGCAGAGTCAGGGTGGCGCTGTCGGACAGCTCCTGATGACTGCTCAGGCAGTCGTCCAGCACCTGCAACACCGCCGGCACGTTCAATGGCTGATGCACCAGGCGCTGCGCCGCCAGGTACAGGCGCGACATGTGGATGCCGCGCGCGCCGGCATCGTCGAGGCTCACGCCGATATCGACGCTGGCAGTCACGACGGCGTCCGCCAGACGAATGGGCAGGGCGATGCCGGCCATGCCGACCCAGTCCAGCGGCAGGTCATGGTGGGTGGCTTGGGCGGCTATGTCCGGCAGGGGCTGTTCGTTCATTGCAAATCCGTGGGTAGCTGTCAGAAATAAATGTTATGTTATAACAATTAAAACAAGCTAGCCGATTTGCCATGACCCTGACCGTGACTACCGAAGCCGAGCTGCTGGCTCAGCCAGCCGATGACTACATGAACGACGCCCAGCAGCAGTTCTTCCGCGAGCTGCTGCTGACTCAGCGTGCCGAGTTGCAGGCGCGTATCGAGGAGGAATTCACCGAGCTGCGCCAACCCGAGATCAGCAGCGATGTCGCCGACATCGGTGCCGCCGAGGAGCAACGCCAGTGGCAGCTGCGCCTGCTGGAGCGGGAAAAGAAGCTGCTGGACAAGATCGACCAGGCGCTCGAACGCCTGGCGCGTGGCGAATACGGCTGGTGCCCAGGGTCTGCCCCCCGTTTCGGCGCGAGCCGCGTTGCTGCGCCAAATGGCGCCAGGCAAGGCGCGGGACGCAGGGAATGGTGGTCCCTTGCCAAGTCCCGCAACGCCGCATGGCGCCATTTGCCGCGCAACCCGAAGGGCCGGGCCAGTTTTTGCGCGGTGCGTTGTTGCTCGACGGCTCATTTGGAGCACCAAACTTCGCGTCTCGCGCCTAGCCCCGCGCAAAAACTGGCGCCGGCGCGACCACGACGAAACGGGGGGCAGACCCTCAATCGGCGAACCCATCGGCCTCAAGCGCCTGCTGCTGCGCCCGACCGCGACCCTGTGCATCGAAGCCAAGGAGCGTCAGGAGCAGCGCGAAAAACATCAGCGTGACCGTGACTGAACGAGGAACACCCCATGAATCCGCGTCTACCCGTTACCGTGCTGTCCGGCTTTCTCGGCGCCGGCAAGAGCACCCTGCTCAACCATGTGCTGAAGAACCGCGAAGGCCGCAAGGTCGCGGTGATCGTCAACGACATGAGCGAGATCAACATTGACGGTGCCACCGTCCAGCAGGACGTCAGCCTCAACCGCGCCGAAGAGAAGCTGGTGGAGATGAGCAACGGCTGCATCTGCTGCACCCTGCGTGAAGACCTGCTGGAAGAGGTCGCCCGCCTGGCCAGCGACGGGCGCTTCGACTACCTGCTGATCGAGTCCACTGGGATCAGCGAGCCGCTGCCGGTGGCCGAAACCTTCACCTTCCGCGACGAGCAGGGCCGCAGCCTGTCCGACCTGGCGCGGCTCGACACCATGGTCACGGTGGTCGACGGGGTGAACTTCCTGCGCGATTTCCATGAGGCCGACAGTTTGGCCAGCCGTGGCGAAACCCTGGGCGAGGAGGACGAACGCTCGATCACCGACCTGCTGATCGAGCAGGTGGAGTTCGCTGATGTCATCCTCATCAGCAAGATCGACCTGATCAGCCAGGCCGAGCGCGAGGAGCTGATGGCCATCCTGCGCGGGCTCAACACCCACGCCGACATCCAGGCCATGAGCATGGGGCAGATCGCCCTGGACAAGATCCTCGACACCGGCCGCTTCGACTTCGACCGCGCCTCGCAGGCGCCGGGCTGGCTCAAGGAACTGCGCGGTGAGCACGTGCCGGAAACCGAGGAATACGGCATCGCCTCCAGCGCTTACCGCGCGCGCCGGCCGTTCCATCCGCAGCGCTTCTTCGACTTCCTCTCTCAGGAATGGCGCAATGGCCGCCTGCTGCGCTCCAAGGGCTTTTTCTGGCTGGCCAGCAAATATCAGGAGGCTGGCAGCTGGTCGCAGGCCGGCGGGCTGATGCGCCATGGTCTGGCCGGGCGCTGGTGGCGCTTCGTGCCCAAGCAGCACTGGCCGCAGGACGAGGAAGGCCTGCAGACGATCATGAAGCACTGGAGCGCCGAGGTTGGCGACTGCCGTCAGGAGCTGGTGTTCATTGGCCAGAACATCGACTTCGCGCGGCTGACCGCCGAGCTGGACGCCTGCCTGCTCAGCGACGAGGAAATGGCCGGTGGCCCGGAAGCCTGGCGCCTGCTCGCTGACCCCTTCGGGGCCTGGCAGCAGGAGGCCGCCTGATGTTCGCCCTGCAGTTGCCGAAAGTGTCCCGGCAGGTGCTGGACGGGGATATTCAGGTGCTCAGCGAGGTGCTGCATGACGGCGTCAATCTGGCCGTCTGGCAGCGCCGCCTGCCGGCGCAGATCGCCGACTTCGCCGACGGGCTACTGGCGCAAGGTGAACCGCTGGCGCAGTCCATGACCCTGGAGCTGCCGCGCGCGGACAGCGAGCCGAACCTCGATGGCCTGGTGGCGCAGTACGCCGATCTGCCGGGCCAGGCGGCCTTTCTCGCCGACGTGGCCTGGCTGGTGCGGGCCTACGCCTGTCTGCTCGATGCCGAGCGCATCGGCCTGCGCCTGCGTGCGCTGGACAAGGCCATGTGCCCGCGTTTTCACGTCGACCATGTGCCGCTGCGGCTGATCACCAGCTATGCCGGTGTCGGCAGCGACTGGCTGGAGGAGGGCGTGATGCCGCGCAGCAAGCTCGGTCAGCCGGATGAAGAGCCGCAGGACGAGGCGTTGATCCAGCGTCTCGACGCCGGCCATGTAGCGCTGGCCAAGGGCGAGAAGTGGCAGGGTAACGAGGGGCGTGGGTTGATTCACCGTTCGCCGCGACCGCCTGCCGGGCAGCGACGCTTGCTGTTAACCTTGGACTGGTTGGCCTGAGTCGAGCGAAGCCGCGTTGCGTAGGGTGCGCTGTGCGCACCGTGAATACCGAGGCGTTTGCTGGTGCGCACAGCGCACCCTACGGATAGCGGGGAACCACTAAAAAATAGGCCGGAGCGGCTGCCCCGGCCTTAAGCACCAAGAGATCATGTCGACGCGTGACTCGACATGAGGGTTACGTGAGGTACCCGCAGCCATTAGGCGCTCTTTGGATGACGCTTTGATGTCAGCAGTGGCCTGTTTTCTCGCTGGGCGAGCGTTCAGGGTTTGATCCATGTGCCCTGATACTGGCTGGTGCAGGCCGGCTCCAGGTACAACGCGTCGCTGGCCACGCCGTAGTAGTGGATGTCCTGCAGGTACATACCACTACCGGCGCGCGCGTTCTGGCAGACGCCGTGGGCACCCTTGGGGCACTGCTCGACGAATTCCACCTCGACCGTCTGGCCTTGCAACTGCGGCTGGCAGAAGCCCTCACGAAACAGCGTGGCGGGGATGTTGCGGTTCTCCTGGCAGACCTTCACATCCAGACGCTCGGCCTGACTATGCACCACGCAGGCTTCGGCCAGGGCCAGGCCCGGCAGCAGGGAAAACAGCAACAGCCATGCACGCATCGTTTCGACTCCCGAAAAACTGCCGGCGAATCTAACATGCCGTTTCTTTGCAGTCTGTGCTGGCACTTGTCTGGCGAACCACCGAACATACCTTCATGCTCAGTCAAATCCCTACCCACCTCATTGCCGGCCCGCTCGGTGCCGGCAAGACCACGTTGATCCGTCACCTGCTGGCGCAGAAAGCGGCGGGCGAGCGCTGGGCGGTGCTGATCAACGAATTCGGCCAGATAGGCCTGGACGCCGCCTTGCTCGAGCAGGGCGACGACGGCATTGCCATGGCCGAAGTGGCAGGTGGTTGCCTGTGCTGCATCAATGGCGCGCCGTTTCAGGTTGGCCTCGGGCGCCTGCTGCGCAAGGCCAGGCCCGACCGTCTGTTGATCGAGCCGTCCGGCTTGGGGCATCCGGCGCAGTTGCTGGCGCAATTGCGTCAGCCGCCCTGGCTCGGTGTGTTGGCCGTGCAACCGGCACTGATGGTGCTGGATGCTGCCGCGCTGGCTAGCGGTCAGCCGCTGCCGGACGTGCAGCGTCAGGCGCTGGATGAGACCGGCTTGCTGCTGTTGAACAAGAGCGAAGGCTTGGACGCCGAGGCGCGAGCGCGGATTGCTACCGATCTGCCATCCATGCCGCTGCACTGGACCGCGCAGGGTCGGCTCGACCTGGCCCTGTTGCCGGTACTGGCGGCGCAGGCCTCGCCCATCGAGGTGAGCGCCGAGTTACCCGCAGCTGCACCTGGCCTGGCGCAGATCTGGCGCAATGCCGCCGAGCCGATCTGCCTGGTGCAGGATCAGGTCGAGGGCTGGAGCATTGGCTGGCGCTGGCACCCCAGTCAACGTTTCGATCTCGCGCAGGTGAGCCAGTGGTTGCAGCATATGGATTGGCGCAGGGCCAAGGCCGTGCTGCATGGCGGCGAAGGCTGGCACTCGCTAAATGCCTTGCAGGGGCAAGGGCTACAGGCCTGGACCCCGAGCGAATGGCGCAAGGACTCGCGCCTGGAATTGATCTTCGATCAGGCGCAGGACGCCGAAACGCTAAGCGCCTCGTTCGCTGCGTGCCGAATCCCAGCGGTGGGCTGATAAACTCGCCGCGCTCTCGTCGCTGTGGATAACCTTCATGCAACTGCTGCCCTGGTCTCACGACACCTCTGCCGGCTTCACCCTGCGCGGCTGGCACACGCCGCCGTCGGGCAAGCCGTTGCTGCATTTCCTGCACGGCAATGGCTATTGCGGGCGCGTCTATACGCCGATGCTGGCCGCGTTGGCCGAGGACTTCGACCTCTGGCTGTGCGACGTGCAGGGCCACGGCGATAGCGACCATGGCGGTCGCTTCCATGGCTGGAACCGCAGCGCCGAGCTGGCGGTGGAGGCCTTCGAGACCTTGCGTGAACCATTCGGCGCGGTGCCGCGCTTCGCCCTGGGGCATAGTTTCGGCGGTGTGCTCACCAGTTTGATCCTGGCGCGTCATCCCGAGCTGTTCCGTCGCGCCGTACTGCTCGATCCGGTGTTGTTCAGCCCGGCGATGATCGGGGTGATGGCGTTGTCCGACGTAGTCGGCCTGGCGCAGCGCACCGGTTTGGCGAAGAAGGCGCAGAAGCGTCGCCGGCAATGGCCGGATCGTGCCAGCGCGCATGCCGCACTGCATGGCCGTGGCATGTTCCGTGGTTGGGACGAGGCAGCGTTCGACGCCTATATCGAGCATGCACTGAAGGATGTCGAGGGCGGTGTCGAGCTCAAGTGCCGGCCAAGCCGTGAGGCGGATATCTTCGGCTCCTTCCCGCGGCGCTTGTGGCCGTCGCTGGCCAAGGTGACGACGCCGACCGAGGTGATTCACGGTGTGCACACCTATCCCTTCGTTGCCAAGTCCGTGGCGCGCTGGTGCGCGAGCAACCCCCATGTGCGCAGTCAGGTGGTGCCGGGTGGGCACTGTTTCATGCAGGAGCAACCGGCAGACAGCGCCGAGCGCGTGGCCGCTTTCCTGCTGCAGCGCGGTTGAATCGGGCAGGCGCTATTGCGCCTTGCGCCGCCAGTCTTCCAGGCGGATGACATTGCCTGGCTGCTGCACCGCAACCGGTTCGGGCTGCGGCTCCAATATCGGGTGGGGCTGCAGTTCGATGCGGCCGAGGTGCGGGCCGAACATGCTGATATGCCCGCGCAGTCGTTGCTCGCCGGTGACGGTGAACTCGAAGTCATAGAGTCGCGCCAGGCGACGATGGCCTCTGGCATCACGCTGGATAGCCAGACGACGCAATGCCACGGCGCCATCGAGCAACTCCACGTCGAGCTTGGCGCAGTGCTGCTTGGCGAAGGCCAGCGCACGCTCACGAATACCGTGGCCGCGCCATAGCCAGGCGCAGGCAGCGGCGAACAGCATCAGCAGGAAGACATCGAACAGGTTGATCATGGCGACTCCAGCTTCGGGAGACAGAGCTTAGCTTATCTGCCACGTGCTTCTCAGCACAGTGGCTTGCCCATGCGTCGGCTCTGCATTAGCGTTCGCTCTCTTCAGATGAAAAGGACGTCACCATGCATTGCCCCGCCTGTCGTACCACCCGTCTGCAACCGGCAAAACTCGAAGATGGCCTGCTCGGCCATGGCTGCGCACAGTGCCAAGGCACGCTGGTCAGCCTGCTGCATTACCGTGACTGGGCCGAGCGTCAGCCAGCACAAGAGACATCAACCGAGCTGGCCGCCGAGGCCGAAGTGGGCGAAACCAGCCATGCCCTGAGCTGCCCCAAGTGCGCCAAGCTGATGAGCAAGTTTCAGATCAGCGGCACCCGCGCCAATCGTCTCGACCTGTGCGGCACGTGCGATGAAGCCTGGCTGGACAGCGGCGAATGGCAACTGCTCAAGGCCCTGGAGCTGAGCCAGCGCATGCCGGCGATCTTTACCGATGCCTGGCAGCGCCAGGTACGGCAGGAGGCCAGCGAACAGGCCCGGCGCGAGCGCTTTAGCCGCATCGCCGGCGAAGAAGCCATCGCTCGCGCCGACGAGATTCGTACTTGGCTCAAGGATCACCCGCAGCGCCGCGAGCTGTTGTTCTATATCGGTCACGATTGAGGCGCGAGGCGCCATCGGCGGCGGGTTGCACCCGTCCTACGCTTCGGCGTTCTTCTCTTCGCTCAACGCCTGGTAGCGCTGTTGCAACTCCTCGCGAATCTGCCGGCGCTGCTTGGCTTGGCGCTGTCGGCGCAGGCCGTCGGCGGTGTCCGGCTGCAGTTCCGGGATCGGCGCCGGGCGGCCATTGGCATCGACAGCGACCATGGTGAAGAAGCAGCTGTTGGTGTGGCGCACCGAGCGCTCGCGGATGTTCTCGGTGATCACCTTGATGCCGATTTCCATCGAAGTACGCCCGGTGTGGTTGACCGAGGCAAGGAAGGTGACCAGTTCGCCGACGTGCACCGGTTCACGGAACATCACCTGATCCACCGATAGGGTCACCACGTAGCAGCCGGCGTAGCGGCTGGCACAGGCGTAGGCGACTTCGTCGAGGTACTTGAGCAGCGTGCCACCGTGGACATTTCCGGAGAAATTGGCCATATCCGGTGTCATCAGTACGGTCATCGTCAGTTGCGCGGTTCCGGCTTCCATCGTCGCTCCGAGTACGTGTGGGGCTTATGAGAGTAAGGCCTGCTGGCTCTGGGGATGCAAGATACACACTCACTACTGCAAGGATGCCATCCATGCTGATTCGCTCGGAATTATTGCTCCTGCCGCTGCTGCTGGGGCTCGCGGGTGCCGTGCAGGCGACCGAAGAATGCGCCACAGCGGTGCAGTGCAACCAGGTCGGCAGCGCCGCCTATCAGGACGGCCGCTTCGAGCAGGCCATCGAAGCTTTCGAACGTCAGTTACGACGCGTCGAGGAGGGTGACACGGCACAGTTGGAGCTGGCGCTGAACAATCTCATCCTCGCCAATCTGCGCGCTGGCGATGCGGGCATGGCGCGTGCCTGGCTGGGCGTGGCGCTGGACAACAATCTCAGCGGCTCCTCGACCCGCCTGCACCTGCGCAAGGTGGCCGAGACACTTAATTATCCAGCGCTGAGCGCCAGCCCCGTCGGCCGCTACCTGCGCTACGGCGGCCAGGCGGTGTGGAGCGAGCTGCTGATCAGCGAGGACGGCAATGGCGGCTATCACGCCAGTTTCTCGCCCGTGCGTGCCGGTGCGCGGGTCGAGGAATATGGTCCAGCCGCCATCGGCGAGCTGGATGGCAAGCTGGTCGGCGACGGCGTGCAGATGCGCCTGGAGGATGCCAGCCTGGACAGCGGCTGTGCGGTGCAACTGCTGCGTGAGGGCATCGAGCTGCGCGTGCAGGAAGTGTTCGCCGAGGGTTGTCAGGACTATGGCGGCATGGGTATCAGTGTCGGTGGTCGTTACATCAAAGTGAGTCGATGATGCGCAGAGGGATCGTCGCGCTGCTCTTGGGCCTGCCAGTGCTGCTGGTCGCTGTCGGCTATGCCTGGATGCGGGATGAACCGCTGAGTGCCGACGCTCAAACCTGGCTGGAACAGGCTCAGGTCGATGAGGGGCAGAGTCGGGCCTATGTGTTTCTCAATGGACTGGATGCTGACCTTGAGCAGTCGCCAGAGGCACTGGGTGTCGAGCGGCTAAAGGCCTATCGTGCCTGGCGCAGCAGCCACGGCCCGATGGATGAGGGCTTTGCAGAGCCGGTGGTTGCCACGTTGGCTTTACCGCAGGGACCATTGTTCTGTGCGATAGAGAAAGATGGCTGTCTGACCACGCTGCTGAGTGGGGTGTCTGGCTGGGTCGAGACGGATGAGCAGCGTCTTCTGCGCGATCGCTACTGGCAGTTTCTCCAGCTCGATGACTACCGCAATCTTCTGGAGGCCAGCATCATTGCCCCGTTGCCGCCGCACCGTTACCTCGTGAGTGGCCAGCAGCTGCTGACTCTGCAACTGCTCAAGGCGGCTCAGGAGGGGGAAGGTGAGCAGGTTCGGGCGCGTCTCGATGAGGAGCTGCACCTGCTGCGAGGGCAACTGCGCCGCGCTGATACGCTGATCGCGAAGATGATTCTGGCGCGTATGGTCGAGCGCAACATGCGCTGGCAGGCCGTGCTCTATCGTGAGGGGTTGATGCCGGCGCCGAGCAGTGTGCCTGCCTTCGATGACGCTGAGCGCAGCCTACTGATGCCGCTGCAGCATGAGTTTCAGGGGATGGCGTTACTTTTCGAGGCGCTGCCCAAGGCGGAGAACAGCTTGGGCGAGTGGCTGATGCTGCGGTGGGGCCTGCGCCCACAGATGAGCACCAATGCCAGCTTGACGTTCTATCAGCCGATAGCCGAGCTGTCGCGGCGCCCGCCTGAATTGTTTGTCGGGGAGCTGCGGCAGTTGCCCGCAGCCCAATGGCAACGCAACTGGCGCAACCCAATGGGTAACGTGTTGCTTGAAATTGGGGCGCCTGACTATCGTCGTTATGCGGTAAGACTACAGGACCTTGAAGCTTATCGTCGCCTGCTGCAGGGGCTGTCCCAACTGCCTCAAGGTACGCCAAGTACCGAGCAGCTGCGCGCCTTCGATAACCCCTACTATCCGGGGCAGCCAGCACAGCTCGATGAGCAGGGCCGGCTGTGTTTTGCCGGTCCCATGCTGGAGGATGACGGCGCGCGCTGCCTGCTGCTGTGAGCTGAGCGTAGGGTGGATGACGCTTTTTCATCCACCTGTCCGACTCAGGCGTGACTCAGGTACCAGCGCCAATCCTGCTCACCCACTTCCCCCATGAATTGGCGGTACTCGGCCCATTTGATCGCCAGGAACACCTTGAGGAAGTCCTCGCCCAGCGCCTCGCGCGCCCAGTTCGAGCTTTGCAGATTGCGCAGGGCGGTGAGCCAGTCGGTGGGCAGGGTTTCGCGGGCCTGCTCGTAGCCGTTGCCAACAATGGCCGCGCCCGGGTCGATCTGCTCGCG
>JBLUOL010000030.1:0-38730 GCA_048065775.1 Pseudomonas sp. GW6 | reverse complement strand
TAAAAACAGGCTCAAAATGCTCATTTACAGCTCGTAAACTCCGCTTTTTCGCCTGTTTTCGCCTTGCACTGGCTGCCTCGCCAACGTTTTTCAACGGCCTGCTAGGCCACTTGAGTTAATATGCCGCGCTTGAATGTGCGACAACCCGAATAGATTGGAGAAGCAAGGCGTGACAACCGAGAATACCGTCAAGCGCTATGTGGTGCTGGATACCGAAACCACGGGTATGCCGGTCACTGACGGGCACCGCATCATCGAGATCGGTTGTGTCGAGTTGTTGGGGCGTCGCCTGACCGGGTGTCATTTCCATGTCTATCTCAACCCTGATCGCGAGATCGACGAAGGCGCCATCGCGGTTCACGGCATCACCAACGAATACGTGGCCGACAAGCCGCGCTTCCGGGAAGTCGCCGATGAATTCTACGAGTTCATCAAGGGCGCCCAACTGATCATTCACAACGCGGCGTTCGACGTTGGTTTCATCAACAACGAGTTCGCCCTGCTGGGGCAGAGCGAGCGTGCCGACGTCAGCGATTACTGCTCGGTACTCGATACCCTGATGATGGCGCGCGAGCGCCATCCGGGGCAGCGCAATAGCCTGGATGCGTTGTGCAAGCGTTACGGCGTCGACAACTCCAACCGCGAACTGCACGGCGCCTTGCTCGACTCGGAGATTCTCGCCGACGTCTACCTGGCAATGACTGGTGGGCAGACCAATCTGTCTCTGGCCGGTGAGGACGCCGATGGCGATGGCAGCGGGCGCCAGCAGGCCACGCCGATCCGCCGTCTGGACGCCTCTCGTCCGCGCACTCGCGTCATTCGCGCCAGCGAAGAGGAGCTTGCAGCGCATCTGGTGCGCCTGGCCGTGATCGAGAAATCAGCTGGTGGCCCGTCGCTGTGGGCGCAGCTGGAAAAAGCGCCGGAATAACCGAACAGCGCAATTGCGACCTTTTCTTATAGCGTGATGCACAGGGGGTTCCGCCGATCAGGGGGAGCCTCTAACCTGAGGCGATGGGCAGGCTAAGCCTGCCAGCCTTCAGGACGTCACAATGTATAAAGATCTCAAATTCCCCGTCCTAATCGTGCACCGCGACATCAAGGCCGACACCGTGGCCGGTGATCGCGTGCGCGCCATCGCTCAGGAGCTTACCCAGGACGGTTTCAGCATTCTGCCCACGGCGAGCGCCGCCGAGGGGCGTATCGTCGCGTCCACCCACCACGGTCTGGCCTGCATACTGGTGGCGGCCGAGGGGGCGGGGGAGAACAGCCGCCTGCTGCAGGACATGGTCGAGCTGATCCGCGTGGCGCGAGTGCGGGCGCCGCAATTGCCGATTTTTGCCCTGGGCGAGCAGGTCACCATCGAGAACGCGCCGGCCGAGGCCATGGCCGATCTCAACCACCTGCGTGGCATCCTCTATCTCTACGAAGACACCGTGTCCTTTCTTGCCAGGCAGGTGGCGCGCGCGGCGCACAACTACCTCGACGGCCTGCTACCGCCGTTCTTCAAGGCGCTGGTGCAGCACACCGCGCAATCCAACTATTCCTGGCACACGCCGGGTCATGGCGGTGGCGTGGCCTATCGCAAGAGCCCGGTGGGCCAGGCCTTCCACCAGTTCTTTGGCGAAAACACCCTGCGTTCCGATCTCTCCGTGTCGGTGCCGGAGCTGGGCTCATTGCTCGATCACACCGGCCCTCTGGCCGAGGCCGAGGCGCGTGCAGCGCGCAACTTCGGCGCCGACCACACCTTCTTCGTGATCAATGGCACCTCGACGGCGAACAAGATCGTCTGGCATTCGATGGTCGGTCGCGACGACCTGGTACTGGTAGATCGCAACTGCCACAAGTCGATTTTGCACTCGATCATCATGACCGGCGCGATCCCGTTGTATCTCTGCCCCGAGCGCAATGAACTGGGGATCATCGGGCCGATTCCGCTCTCCGAGTTCAGCAAGGAATCGATTCAGGCCAAGATCGACGCCAGCCCGCTGGCGCGCGGTCGTGCGCCCAAGGTCAAGCTGGCGGTGGTGACCAACTCCACCTATGACGGGCTCTGCTACAACGCTGAAATGGTCAAGCAGGCGCTGGGTGACTCGGTCGAGGTGCTGCACTTCGACGAAGCCTGGTACGCCTACGCCGCTTTCCATGAGTTCTATGCTGGCCGCTATGGCATGGGCACCCAGTACGACGAGCATTCACCGCTGGTGTTCACCACCCATTCGACGCACAAGCTGCTGGCAGCTTTCAGCCAGGCCTCGATGATTCACGTGCAGGACGGCGGGCAGCGGCAGCTGGATCGTGACCGTTTCAACGAAGCCTTCATGATGCACATCTCCACCTCGCCGCAGTACGGCATCATTGCCTCGCTGGATGTAGCCTCGGCGATGATGGAAGGGCCGGCCGGCCGTTCACTGATCCAGGAAACCTTCGACGAGGCGCTGAGCTTCCGCCGCGCCCTGGCCAATGTGCGGCGTAACCTGAGCGCCGAGGACTGGTGGTTCAGTATCTGGCAGCCGGGTGAGGCCGATGGCGCCGACAGCCTGAAGACCTCCGACTGGGTGTTGCAACCGGACGCCGACTGGCATGGCTTCGGCGAAGTGGCCGATGACTATGTGCTGCTCGATCCGATCAAGGTCACGTTGGTGATGCCCGGCCTCAATGCAGCCGGCAAGCTGGAGCAGCAGGGGATTCCTGCAGCGGTGGTCAGCAAGTTTCTCTGGGAGCGCGGCCTGGTGGTGGAGAAAACCGGCCTGTACTCCTTCCTGGTGCTGTTCTCCATGGGCATCACCAAGGGCAAGTGGAGCACGCTGCTGACCGAGCTGCTGGAGTTCAAGCGCAGCTACGACGCCAATCTGCCGCTGATCGACGTGCTGCCTTCCATCGCCCACGCTGGCGCGGGCCGCTACCAGGGCATGGGCCTGCGTGACTTGTGCGACGCGCTGCATGGCTGCTACCGCGAAAACGCCACGGCCAAGGCGCTGAAAAGCATGTACACGGCGCTGCCCGAGCTGGCGATCAAACCTGCCGATGCCTACGACCGCCTGGTGCGCGGCGAGGTCGAGGCGGTGCCCATCGATCAGTTGCAGGGACGTATCGCCGCTGTGATGCTGGTGCCTTACCCGCCTGGCATTCCGCTGATCATGCCAGGCGAGCGCTTCACTGCCGCCACGCGTTCGATTCTCGACTACCTGGCCTTCGCGCGGACCTTCGATCAGGCCTTCCCGGGTTTCGATATCGACGTGCACGGCTTGCAAACCGAAGCGGGTGAGTACTGCGTGGATTGCCTGGTGGAGTAAACCTGTTGTGGGTCTGTCGGGGAGTAAGATCCTCGGCAGATCAATCTCTTATCTCTGACATTCAAAGCGGTTGTTAACGTCCGGGGCGTGCCCTGCGTCACAGTGGCAAGCATCGACTTTTATGGCGTGCTTGTTATAGTTGCTCGGTTATTAATCACAAAATTGTTACTGTGCTGCCGAGCCGCGGCTGAGGATGCCTGCCATGTCCGACTACAAAGCCTTCCGCGTCGAGCTGGCGGACAAGATCGCCCATGTGCAGATCAACCGTCCGGACAAGATCAACGCCATGAATGCCGACTTCTGGCGCGAGATCATCGAGATCTTTCAGTGGGTCGATGACAACGATGCGGTGCGTGTCGTGGTGCTCTCCGGTGCCGGCAAACACTTTTCTTCGGGCATCGATCTGATGCTGCTGGCCTCGGTCGGGGCCCAACTGGGCAAGGATGCTGGTCGTAATGCCTCGGCGCTGCGGCGCAAGATTCTCGAGCTGCAAGCCTCTTTCAACGCCGTCGACAACTGCCGCAAGCCGGTGCTGGCTGCCATTCAGGGTTACTGCATTGGCGGCGCCATCGATCTGATCAGCGCCTGCGACATGCGCTATTGCAGCGTCGACGCGCAGTTCTCCATCAAGGAAATCGACATGGGCATGGCCGCTGACGTCGGCACCCTGCAGCGCCTGCCGCGCATCATCGGCGACGGCATGATGCGTGAGCTGGCCTTCACCGGGCGCACCATCGACGGTAACGAGGCTGCGCGCATCGGCCTGGTCAATCGCACCTACGAAGATCAGGAAGCGCTGCTGGCTGGGGTGATGGAGATCGCCGCACAAATCGCTGCCAAGTCGCCGATTGCCGTGCGTGGAACCAAGGAAATGATTCGCTACATGCGCGATCACCGGGTCGATGATGGCCTTGAATATATCGCTACCTGGAATGCCGCCATGCTGCAGTCGGAAGACCTGCGCCTGGCCATGGCGGCGCACATGACCAAGCAGAAGCCGGAGTTCGCCGACTGATGCCGTATTCGCTGATGTTCGCTGCGAGGCCTAGAGCATGGTAAGTGGAGCCACATCCCTGAATCTGGTGCGCGACGAGCTGTTCGTCACCATGGAAGAGGCCGAGCAGAGCCTGGAACATTTCATCGCCGAGCGGCACAACGGCAGCCTGTTGCAGCAGGCAGTGGAAAGCCTGCACCAGGTGCGCGGCACGCTCAACCTGATCGAGCTGGCCGGTGCTGAGTTGCTGGCCCAGGAAGTGCTGGATCAGGCAACCGATATTCCAGCTGGAGCAGGTGAGGAGCGCGACGCGCAGCTCTCGGCACTGAGCAATGCCCTGCATGTGCTGCGCCGTTATCTGGAAAACGTCGACGCTCATCGCCAGGAAATGCCTGAACTGCTGCTGCCGGCGATCAACGATTTGCGTCAGGCTGGCGCCCAGCAGCCGCTGCCGGAAAGTTTCTTCTTCAGCGTGCGCCTCGATCATGCGCGACCACATACGGCTACCCAGCCACTCGATGGCGCGGCCAAACTGAGCGAAGGCAAGCGCCTGCGTCACATGTATCAGGTAGGGCTGCTGGGCTTCATTCGTGAGCAGAATCCGCAGGCCAGCCTCAAGCTGATGGTGCGTGCGATGGCGCGCCTGGACAGCCTGTTCGCCAATGAGCCGCGTGGGCGCATGTGCTGGATTGGCGCTGCCGCCATCGAAGCGCAGTGCGATGGTCAACTGCTGCCACGCAAATCGCGCAAGCAGCTGTTCTCGCGGGTCGATCGTGAACTCAAGCTGATGCTCGGTAACCCGCAGTACGAAGCACCGCGCAGTTTGCTGAAAGAGCTGCTGTATCTGGTCGCGCTGGCCGACAGCCATGGCCCGCACGCTAGCGCCATGCGCGGAGTGTTCGGCCTCACGCCGTTGCCGTTCACCGACCACCTGCTGGAAGAGGAATACCGGCGCCTGGCAGGGCCGGGCCAGGCGGTGATGCGTTCGTTGTCCACGGCGATTCGCGAAGAGCTGGCCAGCGTCAAGGACATGCTCGACCTGCTCGAGCGCGGCACCTTGCAAGGCGAAACCTTGGGCACCCTGCATGCATTGCTGGGCAAGTTGGCCAAGACCTTGGGCATGGTCGGTCTGAACTCTGCCGGCAACTCGCTCGGCGCGCAGTTGCCGCTGGTCGCTGCCTGGAGCGAAGACACGCCGCCACAGGCTGAGCAGTTGCACAAGCTGGCCGATGCTGTGCTCTATGTCGAAGGCATGGTGGCCAGCCTGGAACGTGGCGAAGGTCGCGATATCAGGCCGGCTGCCGTCGAGCCGGGCAATGAGGCCGACTCTTTCGCCACTCATCAGCTCAACGAGGCCCGTATCGTCGTGGTCGACGAGGCCCAGGCCGGTCTGGCTCTGGCCAAGCGCGCGATCACCGCGTATCTGGAGTCGGCTGGCGACAAGATGCACCTGTCCAACGTACCGTTCAGCCTGCAGGCCGTGCGTGGCGGCTTGTGGTTCCTTGAGCAGCGCCGTGCCGCGATACTGGTCGGTGCCTGTGCCGACTATATCCAGGCGCGCATGCTCGAGTCGGCGCAAATGCCGTCGGAGCAGATGCTGGAAACCCTGGCTGATGCTTTGAGCAGCCTCGAGTACTACCTGGAAGCGGGCGCGGTGATGCGTCCTGAAACCCGTCCCAGCGTGCTCGACCTGGCTGAAGAAAGCGTCAAGGCACTGGGCATGCCGGTGGCAGCCTGATGGTCTGGCGCAATACCTTTCTCGATCCTGCCCAGCCTGGCGGCTGGGCGCTGCTCTATAACCAGCAGCACTTTCTCGCCGACAGCAATGGCGTGCTGTTCCCGCGTGATTGGATCAAGCGCCAGGACCTGCCTATTTTCGGCGAGCAGGGTATCGGTCACTTCGGTGACGATGCCGTTTACCTGCTGCAACTCAAGCCCTCGGCGACGCTGGAGGGCTGCAGCTGGCAGAGCCTGCGTCAGTTCATGCTGCAGGGCGACGCGGAAACCTTTCGCATGCTGGCCTACGCCGCGCAGGTCGGCACCTGGTACGCCGAGCATCGTTATTGCGGCAGTTGCGGTGCGCCGACGCGCCAGCTTCCTGGTGAGCGGGCGATGCGGTGCGACAGCTGCGAATCGCAGCATTATCCGCGCATTTCGCCGAGCATGATCGTACTGGTCACACGGGGCGACGAGATACTCCTGGCACGTTCACCGCGGTTCGTCACCGGCGTGTACAGCACCCTGGCCGGGTTCGTCGAGCCGGGCGAGTCAGTGGAGCATTGCGTGGCGCGCGAGGTGCGTGAGGAAGTCGGCGTCGAGGTGAAAAACCTGCAGTACATCGGTAGCCAGGGCTGGCCGTTTCCGCATTCGCTGATGCTTGGCTTCCACGCCGAGTACGCCAGTGGCGAGATCATCATGCAGGAAGACGAGATCGAGGATGCGCGCTGGTTCCGTGTCGATGACTTGCCGCCGTTGCCAGCGTCGCGTTCCATCGCCCGCCATCTGATCGATCTTTACGTTGCGCGTCGTCTTGGCTTGCCTGAGCCCAGTCTGCCGTAGGGCGGGTGTAACCCGCCAAATCGATGCTGTGGCGGGTTGCACCCGCCCTACGCGACCCAGTGCTGCCAGACCAGGCGCGCGGTCAGCGCCAATACCACCGTAATGAACACCGGGCGAATGAACTTCGAACCGCCTTTGATCGCGGTGCGCGCACCGAGAAAGGCGCCGACCATCAAGGCGGCGCCCATGCTCAGACCGAGCACCCAGGCTACCTGACCAAAGGCGATGAACACGGCCAGCGCCGCCGCGTTGCTGACGAAGTTCATGGTGCGCGCCACGCCGCTGGCGCGCACCAGATCGAGTGGATACATCAGCAGGCTGCTGACCGTCCAGAACGCGCCGGTGCCAGGGCCCGCCACTCCATCGTAGAGTCCCAGGCCAAGCCCTTGAGGCCATTGCCGACCGCGCGCTATCGGCAGGTCGTGTTCGGCCGGTGCCTCCGGCATACGTCCGAACAGCAGGTAAACACCGCAGGCGAAGACGATCACCGGCAGCATCTGGTTGAGCCAGGCGGCCGGCATCCAGTGTGCGATGACGGCGCCGAGCAGGGCGCCGATCAGGGTTGCCAGCAACGCGTTGCGCCATTGCTTCGGGTCGAACAGCTTGCGGCGATAAAACGTGAGAGCCGCGGTGCCCGAGCCGAAGGTGGCGCACAGCTTGTTGGTGCCCAGCACCAGGTGCGGCGGTAAACCTGCGGTAAGCAGAGCAGGGATGGTCAGCAGGCCGCCACCACCGGCAATGGCGTCGATGAAGCCGGCGATGAAGGCGACCAGGGCGAGTATGGCTAGCGTGCTGGGATCGATGGCGAGCTCGAGAGCGAAGGGCATATTAAAGTGTCGACTTGTGGGCGAGTGCGCAGCCTGCTGGCTGTTCGTCGTGGGGAGAGCTGCGCATAATGCCGGGATTTCGTCAGAGAAGGAACGCAATCGATGCAATACGACGGGTTGGCCTGGGCCGTGGCGCTGTTGGCCGTATTGGCGCTGCTGGTGGCATTGCGCATTCTGCTCAATACGGGCTGGTTCCTCGGCTGGTTGCGTGGCACCTGTGGTCTGGCATTTCTCGCCCTGGCCGGCCTGGTCGGTCTGGTAGCTTACGATCTGTATGCCTACGAGCCGCTGCAGCCGGGCAAGCCGCTGGTGACGCTGAGCTTCAAGGCTGATGGTCCGCAGCGTTATCAGGTGACGCTGCTCGAAGGGGGGCGCGAGCGCACTGTCACGCTCGAGGGCGACATGTGGCAACTCGACGGCCGACTGATTCGCTGGAAAGGCCTGGCTGAACTGATTGGTCTTGAGCCTGGCTACCGTCTGGAACGTCTATCCGGGCGTTTTCTGGCCATTGAGCAGCAGGCGCTGGCGCAACATGGTCGCGTGCAATTGGCCGAGAGCCCTTATGGCGTGGACCTGTGGCGCTGGCTGCGCATGAGTCAGCGTGATCTGCTGTTGTTCGACCCACAGGCGTTGCGTGTGACCTACCTGCCGATTGCCGCCGATGCGGTCTATAGCGTCAGCCTGACGCCGACCGGCCTTTTGGCTGAGCCGATGAACCCCGCAGCCGAAGCTGCGCTGAAGGATTGGTAGCGGCTGGATGTAGGGTGGGCTTTAGCCCACATTGCAGAGTCATTGGTGGGCTGAAGCCCACCCTACAAAAATTGATGAACCTCTCCCGCTTGATGGGGAGGGTGCGTGAAGGGCGGGAGAGGGGAGCGAAGTTGGCGTTAGCGTTGGTGACGTAGGGTGGGCTTCAGCCCACTGCGACCTTCATTGGTGGGTTAAAACGGAGCGCCGCCCGGCCCACCCTACAATTGTGGTGCGCTAGGCCTATCCTGTTTACGACAAAGGCACCCTGAGGTGCCTTTGTCGTTCATGGCGTCTGGCCTCAGGAGAGGAAGCCGCCGTCCACGTTCAGCGCCACACCGGTGGTGTAGCTGGATGCTTCACTGGCCAGGTACAGCACCGCGCCGGCCATCTCGCTCGGGTCGGCTACGCGCTTGAGTGGGATGCGCTGCAGCGCGTGCTTGAGGATGGCGTCGTTCTTGGTCAGTGCCGAGGCGAATTTGGTGTCGGTCAGGCCTGGCAGCAGAGCGTTGCAGCGAATGCCGAACTGCGCGCACTCCTTGGCGAATACCTTGGTCATGCTGATCACCGCGGCCTTGGTCACCGAGTAGATGCCCTGGAATTCGCCTGGGGAGACGCCGTTGATCGAGGCAACGTTGATGATCGAGCCGCCACCGTTTTCCTTCATCAGCTTGCCGCCTTCGATGGACATGAAGTAGTAGCCGCGGATGTTTACGTCCACGGTTTTCTGGAAGGCGCCCAGATCGGTGTCCAGCACGTTGCAGAATTGCGGGTTGGTCGCGGCGTTGTTGACCAGGATGTCGAGGCGGCCGAACTGTTCCTTGATCTGCGCGAAGACGTTGGTGATCTGCTCCATCTCGCCGATGTGACAGGCGATGGCAGTGGCTTTGCCGCCTTCTGCGGTAATGGCATCGGCCACGGCCTGGCAGCCGTCGATCTTGCGGCTGGAAACGATCACGTGAGCGCCTTGCTGGGCCAGCAGCTTGGCGATGGCCTCGCCGATGCCGCGGCTGGCGCCGGAGACGAAGGCGATCTTGCCGTCGAGGTCGAACAGTTGGGTCTTGGACATTGTGATTACCCCGGGGTTAGAGAGTGGATTTACCGATGACCTGCAGGCACATCTGCTCCAACAGCTTGTTCATGTGAATGAACTGGGCGAAGCGCTTGTCCTGGGTCTGGCCGTGATAGAAGCGGTAGTAGATCTGCTGCACGATGCCGGCCAGGCGGAACAGGCCGTAGGTGTAGTAGAAGTCGAAGCTCTTGATCTCGATGCCGGCTTTTTCGGCGTAGTAGTCGACGAACTGCTGGCGCGTGAGCATGCCCGGCGCGTTGCTCGGCTGGCGGCGCATCAGTTGCACTGGCGCCGGGTCGCCGGCTTCGATCCAGTAGGCCAGAGTGTTGCCCAGGTCCATCAGCGGATCGCCGATGGTGGTCATCTCCCAGTCGAGCACGCCGATGATCTGCATCGGGTTGTTCGGGTCGAGGATCACGTTGTCGAAGCGGTAGTCGTTGTGCACGATGCCCGGCTTGTGGTGGTCGGCTGGCATCTTGTCGTTGAGCCAGGCCTTGACCGGCTCCCAGGTCGGCGCGTCCGGAGTCAGGGCCTTCTCGTAGCGGTCGCTCCAGCCCTTGATCTGGCGCTCGACATAACCTTCGGGCTTGCCCAGGTCGCCCAGGCCGCAGGCGTTGTAGTCGACGTTGTGCAGCTCCACCAGCTTGTCGATGAAGCTCTTGCACAGCGCGGCGGTCTGCTCGGCGCTGAAGTTCAGCTCGGCCGGCATTTCAGAGCGCAGGATGATGCCCCTGACCCGCTCCATCACGTAGAACTCGGCGCCGATCACCGACTCGTCGGTGCAGTGCACGTAGGCTTTCGGGCAGTAGGGGAAACCGGCATTGAGCTGATTGAGGATGCGGTACTCGCGGCCCATGTCATGCGCCGACTTGGCCTTGTGGCCGAAGGGCGGGCGGCGCAGGACGAACTCCTGCTGCGGGTACTCGATCAGGTAGGTCAGGTTCGAAGCGCCGCCGGGGAACTGGCTGATCTTCGCTTCACCGCTCAGGCCTGGAATATTGGCTTTCAGGTAGGCGTCGATGACGGCAGCATCGAGCTCTTCGCCGGTGCGAATGCGGGTGGATTGGTCAGTGAGCGCCATGCTTATCCCTTCTACTTATGATGGGTGCCCCAGATAATTGGCTAATCTAATGCTGCACCCTGGCTGTCACAAGCAATACGCGCCGTTATAGGCGGGCGTGTTGCACCTCGATCAAACTGCCTGATCAGTCATTTTCAACCTGACCTTTCGCTTGTGCGCAGGCAATAAAAAACCGGAGTGCCAGGACTCCGGTTTCGTGTTTTGCGCTCAGCTCGCCGATCAGACCGGGAACAGTTCGCCCAGCTTCATCGCCAGCATCATGTCGCCTTCGGCGCGCAGCTTGCCAGCCATGAAGGCCTGCATGCCGTCGGTTTCGCCGCTGACGATGCCCTTGAGGGTTTCGCTGTCCATGATCAGGGTCACGTTGGCGTTCGGGTTGTCGCCTTGCTCGAGGGCGCAGGTGCCGTCTTTGACGATCAGCGCGTAGTTCTCGCCATCTTCGATGTTGAATTGGAATACCAGGTCCAGGCCTGCAGCGGCGCTGGCGTTGAACTTGGACTGCATGGTTTGGGCGATGTCAGCAACACTCATGGTCTTATCCTTTTTCGGTTTTTTCGCGCAGCCTCGCGGCCGCAGTGGGCTGGAGCTCATCGATAGGTGATGAGCTCCGGCGCCTTCAGCAGCTGTAAATGCACATGGCTGTTGAAGGAAGCCAGACTCACCTCGCTGCCACGGAATTTCAGCTGGCTGAGCGAGGTATTGACGATCTGCCAATTCAGTTCGAAGGCCTTCGCCGCCGGTACGCCGGTAATCAGGCGAAGCAGGGCGGTGATGGTGCCGCCGGAAGTGAACACGGCAATGTTCTGCTTGCTGTTGGCCTGTTCGAGGATGCGCCGCAGGCCGCCTTCGACCTGCTCGACATAAGCCTGCCAGCTCTGCAAGCCTGGTTTGTCATGTTCGCCGGAAATCCAGCGCTGGATCAGTTTGGCGAACAGGCGCTGGAACTCGGCACGGTTTTGCGCACCGTTGCGCAGAATGTGCAGGGCTTCGGGCTCTTCCGGCAGCAGATCCGGCAGCAGCTTACGAATCACTGCATCGGCGTCGAATTCGTTGAAGGCTTCGTCTATATCCAGTGTCGGCGCATGGCTCATGCGCTGCAGGGTGGCGTTGGCGGTGTGCTGCTGGCGACGCAGGCTGCCACTGACGCAACGATCGAGGGCGATACCGAGTTGTTCGAGGTGTTCGCCCAGCACTTCGGCTTGGCGTACGCCGACGGGAGACAGGACATCGTAGTCGTCTGCACCGAATGAGGCCTGGCCATGTCGAATCAGATAGATGCTGCCCACGTCCGTATTGGTCCCGGCACGTTGAATGTTTCGCGAGGGTATGAGGAAGCTCGGGGGCTGTCAACGAAAAAACATACGCTTGTTTGAATTGCTCGTATGGCTATTGCAGCAACGCTGCCGAGGTTGGCCGCTAGGCCGCTGCGCCGGTATGCTTGAGCCTTTGTGCGCTCAGGCGCCGCTGCATTGTCCGAGGGGGATCCGTGGAGTTTCTTAGCGAGTACGCCAGCTTTCTGGCGAAAACCCTGACCCTGGTGGTCGCCATCGTCGTGGTCCTGGTGGCAATCGCCGCCACGCGCGGCAGAGGGCGGCGCGGCAGTGGTCAGTTGCAGGTGCAGAAGCTCAATGATTTCTACAAGGATCTGCGCGAGCGCCTGGAGCACAGCGTGTTGTCCAAGGATCAGCTCAAGGCCACGCGCAAGGCGCAGGCCAAGGCGGCCAAGCAGGAAAAGAAAGCGCTGTCCAGCAAACCGCGGGTGTTCGTGCTGGATTTCGATGGCGATATCAAGGCGTCAGCCACCGACAACCTGCGCCATGAGGTGACGGCGCTGCTGTCCATGGCCAAGGCCGAGGACGAAGTGGTGCTGCGCCTGGAAAGTGGTGGCGGCATGGTGCATAGCTACGGCCTGGCTTCGTCGCAACTGGTGCGTATCCGCGATGCGGGCATCCCGCTGACGGTGTGCGTGGACAAGGTAGCGGCCAGCGGCGGTTACATGATGGCCTGCATCGGTCAGAAGATTCTCAGTGCACCTTTTGCCATCCTCGGCTCCATCGGCGTGGTGGCGCAGTTGCCTAACGTGCATCGTCTGCTGAAGAAGCACGAAATCGATTTCGAGGTGCTGACGGCCGGCGAATACAAGCGCACGCTGACCGTATTCGGTGAGAACACCGAAAAGGGCCGGGAGAAGTTCCAGGAAGACCTGGAAACCACCCACGAGCTGTTCAAGGGCTTCGTTGCCCGTTACCGCCCCCAGTTGGACATCGATGCCATTGCCACTGGCGAGGTCTGGCTGGGCATGGCGGCGCAGGAGCGTCTGCTGGTTGACGAACTCAAGACCAGCGACCAGTACCTGGCCGAGCGCGCCGTCGAGGCTGAATTGTTCCATCTGCATTTCGCTCATAAAAAGAGTTTGCAGGAGCGTGTCGGGCTGGCGGCCAGCATGGCGGCAGATCGCTTCGTCCTGACCTGGTTGAGCAGGCTCAATCAGCAGCGCTTCTGGTAACGCTTCGTTCATGATGGGCTGCGCGCCGCGTAGCCGCGAACCACGACAAGAGGAGAGGGTGATGACCGAGTTCAAGGCCTTGCTGGTCAGCGAAGGCGCCGATGGCGGTTTCCAGCGTGAAGTGGTCCAGCGCAACGTCGAGCAACTGCCGCAGGGCGAGCTGCTGATTCGCGTGCGCTATTCCTCGCTCAACTACAAGGACGCTCTGTCCGCCAGCGGCAATCGAGGTGTGACCAAGGCCTACCCGCATACGCCCGGTATCGACGCGGCCGGTGTAGTCGAAGCCTCCAGTGTTGCCGAGTTCGCCGTGGGCGACGAGGTGATCGTCACTGGCTACGACCTGGGCATGAACACAGCCGGTGGTTTCGGCCAGTACATCCGCGTACCGGCCGCCTGGGCGATCAAGCGTCCACAAGGCTTGCCGCTGCGCGAGGCGATGATTCTCGGTACCGCCGGCCTGACCGCTGCCCTTTGTGTGGACAAGCTGGAGCAGGCCGGTGTCACCCCGGAGTCAGGCACCGTATTGGTCACCGGCGCCACGGGCGGCGTTGGCAGCATCGCCGTGGTGCTGCTCAAGCAGCTCGGTTATCGCGTAGCCGCTGCGACCGGCAAGGCCGAACAGGGCGATTTCCTGCGTGGTCTCGGTGCAGACGAGATCGTCAGCCGCGAAGAGCTGCAGCAAGGTAGTGAGCGGCCGATGCTCAAGGAACGCTGGGCGGGAGCGGTAGACACAGTGGGTGGCGACATCCTGTTCAATGTGGTCAAGTCGCTGTGCCACAGCGGCAGCGTGGCCTGTTGCGGGCTGACTGCCGGCGTTGGCTTCCAGGCCAGCGTGCTGCCGTTCATCCTGCGTGGCGTCAACCTGCTGGGCGTGGACTCGGTGGAGCTGCCGCTGGTGGTCAAGGCATCGATGTGGGACAAGCTGTCGCTGCAGTGGAAGCTCGATCTTTCGCCGCTATGCGAGGAAATAGGCCTGACGGAGTTGCCGACGGCCATCGAGCGGATACTCTCCGGCGGTATGGTGGGCCGTATCCTGGTGCGACTCGACTGAGTGGATCAGAGGCCCGTCGATGACGGGCCTCTGCATTTCAGGCCTGGCTGACGTACATGGTGATCTCTGCGCGGAACACCGGCTTGTCACCGACGTAGGCCATCACCGGCACCTTGATGTCGCCGGTCCGATCCCAATCCACCTTGCTGCCATCGGCCACCGTGCGGATGTCGCCGTCTGCCTTGGCTAGGTATTCCACCGTCATCCCTTTGGGAATCCAGCGGCAACCGTCAGGAATGGAGGCGTCGGTCATGCTGCCGGCGGCAAGCTCGGCAGCATTGCACAAGGCGATGGCGTGCACCGTACCGATATGATTGAGCACTTCACGGCGTTTGGCGAAGCGGACCTCGGCATAGCCGGGGCGCAGCTCGACCATCTGCGGGGCGATGCTGGCGAAATAGGGGGCGACCTGGCCGATCATCGCGCTGAACTGGGCAGCGCCGGCCTGCTGGAACATCTGCAACATCTGACTCATGACTCTCTCCTGCTGTTTGCGATTGAAGATGAGCGCGCGCCGGAGCAGTATACGAGAATTAGAAAGTTATTCTAGAATAATATTCTAGTCATAAGGAGCGGCATGGCCCGTCCATCACGCAAAGACGAGATCCTGCAGGCTGCGCTGGCCTGCTTCACCGAGCACGGCGTCGATGTCACCACCATCGAGATGATCCGTGACCGTTCTGGTGCGAGCATCGGCAGTCTGTATCACCACTTCGGCAACAAGGAGCGGATCATCGCCGCGCTCTATCTGGCCGGCACCGCACAATACGCCGAGCTGCTGCAGCGCGGATTTGCCAGCGCGGCCAGCGCCGAGGCCTGTGTCAAGTTGCTGGTGACCAGCTACATCGACTGGGTGGTGGCCAATCCTGATTGGGCGCGTTTCATCCTGCACAGTCGTAGTCGGGTCGAAGCGGGGGAAATGGGCGATGCACTGCGCGAAGCCAATCGCCAGCATTTCGCACAGATTCTCACGGCGCTCGCCGAGTACCGTCGGCAGGGACTGTTCAAGGCGCTGCCGGATGACTGTTTCGCTTCGGTGGTGATCGGCCCGACGCATGATCTGGCGCGCAACTGGCTGGCTGGCCGCACCCAGAGCAATCTTGGCGAGTGCCGCGAGCTACTGGCGCAGATCGCCTGGGATAGTGTGAAAAACAGCGGTTAGCCGAAGCGATAGATATCCATCCCCAGGGCGCCGTAGGTGAAACCGCTGTGCTCAATCGTGAAGGTACCGCCAGCACCTCGGGCGAAGAACAGCGGTAGCAGGTGTTCTTCGGTGGGGTGATTGCGTACGGCATCCGGCGCCAGCAGGCGGTAATGGTGCAAGGCCTCTTCGTCGTTCGCTTCGAGCTTTTCCACCACCCAGTCGCGAAACGCCTTGGCCCAGGGTGCGATGACGTCCGGGCCGGCACGCCAGTTCAGCTCGCCCAGGTTGTGGGTGATGCTGCCGGAGCCGATCAACAGGATGCCTTGTGCACGCAGGTTGGCCAGAGCGCGGCCCACGCGGGTCTGCAACTCGGGGCCGAGACGGCTGGGTAGCGATAGCTGCAGAACGGGGATGTCGGCTTGCGGATACATCAGCGACAGCGGCACCCAGGCACCATGATCGAAGGGGCGTTGCGCATCGAGCTGTGCAGGCAGACCCGCGTCGTTCAGCTGCTGGGCGATCTCCTCGGCCAGCTTCGGTGCGCCGGGGGCCGGATACTGCACGGCATACAGCTCGGCTGGAAAGCCGCCGAAGTCGTGCCAGGTCTGCGGGTGCTCGCCCGCCGTCAGCAGCAGGCGCTGGCTTTCCCAGTGCGCCGACACCACCACTATGGCGTTGGGTCTAGGTATATCGGCGGCCAGTTTGGCCAGCGCCGGGCCACTGGCACCGGGCTCCAGGGCCAACATGGGGGAACCGTGGGATATGAACAGGCTGGGCAGCATGACGACCTCCAGAAATGTGCTCACATTTTCTCCGAGGTCTTCATCGATTAATAATGATGTTTTTCCGCGGTATCAATCGACTGGTTAGATGTTTAGCGCAGGTTGTCGCCAAAAGCGGTCTCGATATTGATGCCCAGGCTGAGCACGCCGAGAAACTGCCCATCCCGTGGGTCGTGGATAGGCGCAGAAACCTTGCTCTGAAAGCTCTGGGTCGAACCATCGTACTCGATATCGCCGATATGGATCTGGCCAGGCGCCAGGCGCATGGCTTGTCGAAAGTCATCTTCGTCAGCTTGCCAATAATCGCTGGTGACCTCGCTGATGGCGACTAATTGGCCGGAGTGGTCGCTGAGGAAGATCTCATTGAACAGGAGGTGATGTTGACGCGCTATGTTGGCCAGCAGGCGTGACGGCGGCGTCTGCAGCAGGCGACGGATCAGTGGCTTTTCCTCAAGCAGGAGCTCACGCAGCCATTGCCGGTCCAGTTCGTTAATGCGCTCCATGCTCGTATTGCGCGCGGCTACCTGGCGAAGGGCGTTCAACAGTTCGTCATGGTAGGCCCAGCGCTTCAGATGCTGGGCGGTCAACTGGCGCAGATAATGGGCTTCGGCTTCAGTCAGCGCGCTACTTTCGGGGGCGCAGTGTTCTACCTGACGATTGAAGGCGCTGAGGAAATCAGGGTGGTGCTGCAGGAAATCGTGAGAGAAATAGACGCCCAGTGGTGAGTAGCGTACGAAGCGTCGCTGCAGAGCTTGTTGGGGTGGCTGCTCAGAGAGGGCGCTACGCATGGCATTGTCATCGGCCAGGAAAAGATCGATGCGCCCACGTTGCAGCAATTCGATCAATTGCTCCAGGCGCGGTACCTTCTGCGCTACGGCGATGCCGCGAGCCTCCAGCCAGGTCATGCTGTTGCTTCCCAGCACGCTGCCGATGCGCAGCTCGCGGTCCCAAATCGGCTTGTTGAGGATCAGCGGATCCTGGGCGTACCAGTACCATTTCTCCATCAGAAGCGGGGCGGACAGCTGCGCGTAGCCATCGACCTGGCTGTCTGGTGCCGAGCTGAAGAAACCATCGGCGATGCGTCTACTGACATTCTGCCGGGCTCGACTCAGCGATGTGAGCTGGATCTGATAAGGCCGCTGCAATCGATTGAAGATGCATTCGAGTACAGTTACCGAGCTACCGCTGAGTTCGCCGTCTACCACCAGTTGGTAAGGATCCTCGAGGCTGGTGTCGAGGCGCACGGTTGAGTTGTCTTGGTCATTGGCCTGCGCCAAGGTCGAGACAGCCAGTAACAGGCAGGGCAGCAGATGGCGGGCTGGCATCGAGTCATTTGGCGTATGGGTTGTTATTTCCAGTTTAGGTGAGGGGAGTGGGTATGCACGCGACATTCTGGCAGGAGCGCTGGGCGCGCGATCAGATCGGTTTTCATCAGGAAAAGGTCAACGGCTACCTGCGTCGTCACTGGTCCGCGCTCGGGCTGGCGAAAGGTGCGGCGGTGCTGGTGCCGCTGTGTGGCAAGAGTCTCGACCTGGTCTGGTTGGTGGAGCAGGGGCATGCCGTGATCGGTGTGGAGCTGGCCGAGCGCGCGGTGCAGGATTTCTTCGCTGAGCGCGATGTACAGCCGCAGGTGTCGCAGCACGGGGCATTCAAGGTCTACCAGGCGGGCGCGCTGCGGATTTTGTGCGGCGACTTTTTCGCCTTGAGCCGTGACGAGGTTGCCGAGTGCCGGGCTTTCTATGACCGCGCTGCGCTGATCGCCTTGCCGCCGGAAATGCGCGAGCGCTACGCCGCCCACCTGCAGGCGATTTTGCCGCAAGCCTGCCAGGGCTTGCTGGTGACCCTGGTGTACGACCAGCAACGGATGGATGGCCCGCCATTCTCGGTCGAAGACGCCGAGGTGGAGCGACATTTCGCGGCCAGTTGGGCGCTGCGCATGGTCGAGGAAAAGGACGTGCTGGCTGGTAATCCGCGTTTCAGCGACAGCGGTCTCGCTGCAGTGGATGAGCGAGTCTTCCATCTGATCCGCCGTTAGCGGCAGTCCCAATGAAAAGGCGACCCGAAGGTCGCCTTTTTTGTCCGTGACGGATGGATCAGCCGCGGCGGCGCAGCGCCTCGATACGATCTTCCAGCGGCGGGTGGCTCATCAGCAGACCGGCCAAGCCGTTCTTCAGGCCGCCGTTGATGCCGAAGGCAGTCAGGCTGTCAGGCATCTGCACCGGTACGCCTTGTTCGGCGCGCAGGCGTTGCAGCGCGGCGATCATCGCGCCAGTGCCGGCCAGGCGAGCCCCGGCTTCATCGGCCTTGTACTCGCGCTTGCGCGAGAACCACATGACGATGATGCTGGCCAGGATGCCCAGTACCAGCTCGGCGAAGATGGTCGCGACGAAGTAGCCGATGCCATGGCCGTCTTCGTTCTTCAGGATCGCCTTGTCGACGAAGTTGCCGAAGATGCGCGCGAAGAACATGACGAAGGTGTTCACCACGCCTTGGATCAGCGCAAGGGTGACCATGTCGCCATTGGCGACGTGGCCGATCTCGTGAGCCAGTACCGCGCGCACTTCATCAGGAGAGAAGCGCTCGAGCAGACCCTGGCTGACCGCGACCAGTGCGTCGTTCTTGTTCCAGCCGGTGGCGAAGGCATTGGACTCGTAGGCCGGGAAGATGCCGACTTCAGGCATCTTGATCCCGGCTTCGCGCGACAGCTCCTCGACGGTCTGCAGCAGCCACTGTTCGTGACGGGTGCGCGGCTGGGTGATGATCTGTGTGCCGGTGCTCATCTTCGCCATCCACTTGGAGATGAACAGCGACACCAGCGAGCCGGCGAAACCGAACACGGCGCAGAAAATCAGCAGGCTGCCATGGTTCTGGCCGGTGAAGCGGTCGACCCCCAGCAGTTTGAGGGTGATGCTGGCGATAACCAGAACCGCCAGGTTGGTGGCCAGGAACAACATAATGCGCATCATGGTGTGAACGGACTCCTCACGGGGAAAGACGTACGAGTAATGCCGGCTATATAAGGGCGCACCCCCGGGGCTTTCAACCAGCGACTATTTCAAACTATGTCTCTTGACCTTGTAGCGTACTCTCGAACAGCAGACGAGTGAGGCGGGCGGTGCGCTCGCCGTGCTGCTGGGCCAGGGCCTCGCGCAGCTGAAATGCCAATGTGGCATGTACGCGGCGCACGCTTGGCGGCAGCACTTCACCCTCGCGCAAAGCGTGGGGAATGGCGCGTGACAGGCGCAGAAAACCTTTCTCGCTCAGTACCGCCTGATCCAACGCGTCGTAAGCGATGGTCGACTCGAAACGCAGATAGCCTTCCTCGGCCAGCCACAGCAGCGCGCCGAGGCAGGCCTGGTGACGCTTGCTGGGCAGGCCGAATTCATCCGGCTCCTCACGTCCGATCAGGTCTTCCACGTACAGCGCCAGCTTGCGCGGGAAGGCCTGATAGAGCATGAGCAGGCCGCTGGCGGCGTCCTTGTAGAAATCGTCGATCTGCAGGTCCATGTCGGCTTACTGGCTGTAACCTTTGAGGAAGTTGCCGATGCGACCGATGGCCTGCTCCAGATCGTCGACGCGGGGCAGGGTGACCACGCGGAAGTGATCCGGCCAAGGCCAGTTGAAGGCGGTGCCCTGGACGATCAGCAGTTTTTCCGACAGCAACAGGTCGAGGACGAACTTCTCATCGTTGTGGATCGGGCAGACCTTGGGGTCGATCTTCGGGAAGGCGTAAAGCGCGCCCATGGGTTTGACGCAGCTGACCCCGGGAATGTCGTTGAGCAGTTCCCAGGCGCGGTTGCGCTGTTCCAGCAGGCGGCCGTTGGGCAGCACCAGATCGTTGATGCTCTGGTAGCCGCCGAGCGCGGTCTGGATCGCGTGCTGGCTCGGCACGTTGGCACACAGGCGCATATTGGCCAGTATATCCAGGCCTTCGATATAGCTCTGTGCACGGTGCTTGGGCCCGGAGATGGCCACCCAGCCGGAGCGGAAACCCGCTACACGGTAGCTCTTGGACAGGCCGTTGAAGGTCAGGCAGAGCACGTCCGGTGCCAGCGAGGCGGTGCTGATGTGCACGGCCTCGTCGTAGAGGATCTTGTCGTAGATCTCGTCGGAGAAGATCACCAGGTTGTGCTGGCGTGCCAGTTCGACGATATCCAGCAGCACTTCCTTCGAATACACCGCGCCGGTGGGGTTGTTCGGGTTGATCAGCACCAGGGCCTTGGTATTGGGCGTGATCTTGGCGCGCATGTCGGCGATGTCCGGGAACCAGCCGGCCTGCTCGTCGCACAGGTAGTGCACCGGCTTGCCGCCGGACAGCGCCACGGCGGCGGTCCACAGAGGGTAGTCGGGCGCCGGGATGAGTACCTCGTCACCGTTGTTGAGCAGTGCCTGCATGGCCATCACGATCAGCTCGGAGACCCCGTTGCCGAGATAGATGTCCTCGATAGTGACGCCTTCGACCTGCTTCTGCTGGTAGTACTGCATCACCGCCTTGCGCGCGCTGAACAGTCCCTTGGAGTCGCTGTAGCCCTGGGCGGTGGGCAGGTTGCGGATGACGTCCTGAAGAATTTCTTCCGGGGCCTCGAAACCGAACGGCGCCGGATTGCCGATGTTCAGCTTGAGGATGCGATGGCCTTCCTCTTCCAGACGCTTGGCGTGCTTGAGCACTGGCCCGCGAATGTCGTAGCAGACGTTGGCGAGCTTGTTCGATTTGCTGACCTGCATGTAAGGATTCCCGAGCTATGGAGAACCCACTGAAGTACGCTGCAAAATTCTCCCGGCGGGGAATCTTGGCAGCCCGTAACGTGGGTGACAGACTGGGGTCGAATCATACGTGGCGACCTGAGCGCGGCAAAGGTATCAGTCCTGCTTTTTTCTGGCCTGCCACGCGGCAGCACAGAGGCGCTGCAGTCGCAGAAACCTCACCCGAAGCTGCCATATGCTGGTGCTGCCCGTACTGCTGCGCATTGCCCAATTACCGAGGAGGAACCCCGTTCGTGGATAAAGTCGACAAACCCCTGGATAGCTGGCGCGAAGAGCTGACTGACGAGCAATTTCATGTCTGTCGTCTGGGCGGCACGGAGCGGCCGTTCACCGGCGCATATCACGACAGCAAGACCCCTGGCATCTACCACTGCGCCTGCTGTGGTGAGGCGCTGTTCGATTCGGATGCCAAATATGACTCTGGCAGCGGTTGGCCGAGCTACTTTCAGCCGATCAACGACGAGGTGATCGCCAGTCTCGACGACTACAGCCACGGTATGCATCGAATCGAAGTCAAGTGCGCCAAGTGCGACGCGCACCTGGGGCACGTGTTCCCCGATGGACCCCGTCCGACCGGGTTGCGCTACTGCATCAACTCACTGTCGCTGAAACTGGTGCCACGCGATTGAGGTAGGCACGCCAGGCACATTGCGTGCCTGGCGCCGTAGGTTCAAGCCTGCTGGCTGGCGCGCTGGCGGCCTTCTTCCAAGGCGTCGCAAGCCTGTTTGATCATCTCTTCGGTAATGGGCACTTCGCGGCCCTGACCATCAATGATAAAACCGCCCACCGGCTCCTGTTGATGTTTGGTGGTGGGGTCCTGGGCAGCGTTGTCTTGCAAGCTCATGACCTGTCTCCTCATCAGTAATGCGCGCCAGTCTAGGACATCCAGATGAAGGCGCGGTGACAGCTGGGAACCTGCTCAAAGTCTGCTGCGCGTCGGCCATGCTGCGTTGAAATCGGGCTCAGAAAGCTCATTTACTACTCGTAAACTCGAATGCGAGCCCAGTCCGTGCTTCGCCCGATTTCGCCTTGCCTGGCTCTAGCTCGCGATACTTTAAGCAGATTCCAAGACGGCGGAACTCCGTCACAAAACACATTGCGAAAGTCGTATTGCAGGCTGCGTGCCAGCCTGTGTGGAACGAGGAATTCATGTCGCGTTTTCATATCGGTTTGATCATCAATCCACTGGCCGGGCTGGGTGGTCCTGCAGCTTTCAAGGGCAGCGACGGCATGGCCGAGCAGGCGCTGGCTCTGGGTGTCGAGCCAAAGGCGGCGCAACGTACACGCACCGCGCTTGAGCAGTTGTTGAGCCTGCGTGAGCGCATCGAGTTCGTCAGCTATCCGGGCGCCATGGGTGGCGATCTTTTGGCGCAGATGGGCTTCGAGCATCGTCTGCTGGGGCAGGTCGGTGCGCAGCCGACCACTGCCGAAGACACCCGCCAGGCAGTGCAGCAGCTACAGGACGCCGGTGTGGCGCTGATTCTCTTCGCTGGCGGTGATGGTACTGCGCGTGATGTCTGTGCCGCAGCCAGGGACGGCCAGCCGGTGCTGGGTATTCCGGCCGGTGTGAAGATCCAGTCCGGCGTCTACGCCATCAGCCCGCGAGCGGCAGGCGAGCTGACTGCGCGCCTGGTGGAGGGCGGCCTGGTACGACTGGCCAGCGGCGAGGTGCGTGACATCGACGAGAGCGCGCTGCGCGAAGGCCGCGTCACCGCGCGCTGGTACGGCGAGCTGTGCGTGCCGCAGGAGGGCGGCTACGTGCAGGCGGTCAAGCAGGGTGGCGTGGAGTCCGAAGAGCTGGTGTTGGCTGATCTGGCCGCCTGGCTCGAGAGCGAGTGGGAGCCGGGTGCGCGCTACGTGTTCGGTCCCGGCTCGACCCTGCACGGTCTGGCGCAGAATCTTGGTCTGGAAACCACCTTGCTCGGCGTCGATGTGATCGAGGATGGCCGGGTCATCGCCCGCGACGTCAATGAAACCGAGCTGTTCGCCCTGGTCGAAGGGCACCCGACTTATCTGCTGGTGACCGCGATTGGCGGTCAGGGCCATATCATCGGCCGCGGCAACCAGCAGATCAGCCCGCGCGTGCTGCGCGCCGTGGGCCTGGAGCGCCTGCGCGTGGTGGCGACCAAGCGCAAGCTGGCGACGCTGGAAGGTCGGCCGCTGCTGGTCGACAGTGGCGACGTGAGCCTGGACGACGCATTTCCCGATGCAGTGCGGGTCTGGGCTGGTTATAAGGAAGAACTGCTGTACCCCCTGAGTCGATAGGAGATCGCTATGCGCATGCTGATTGCACTGCTGCTCTGGTCGCTGGCGTTTGCCGTGCAGGCCATCGAGGCGGACAGGCTGGTGCTCGATGCGCGCCAGCAGGTGGGCGTGACCCTGAGCTATGACCCGACCTATCGCCGCCTGAGCTATCCGGGCGGCGATGTGCCCATGACCACCGGGGTCTGCACCGACGTGGTGATCCGCGCGCTGCGTCAGCAGGGGCTGGATCTGCAGGAAGCGGTGCATCGCGACATGCGCGGCAACTTCTCCGTCTATCCGAAGAATTGGGGGCTGAGTCGCCCGGACAGCAATATCGATCACCGCCGCGTGCCCAACCTGATGACCTGGTTCAAGCGTCAGGGCTGGTCGCTGCCGGTCAAGCAGGATGCCGCGGCATACCAGCCCGGTGATATCGTCACCTGGGATCTGGGCCGTGGCCTCACTCATATCGGCATCATCAGTGATCGTCAGGCGCCAACGGCTGCACCGCTGGTGCTGCACAACATCGGTCGCGGCACGCAGGAGGAGGACATCCTCTTCGCCTACCGCATCACCGGCCATTACCGCCCGCTTGCCCAGCGGGCGAGCGCTGCGCAATGACCAGGCAATCGCTGCCGCCCGGTCTTGCCGCTGGCGAGCGCGTGGTGCTGTTCGACGGCGTCTGCAAACTCTGTAATGGCTGGGCGAAATTCCTCATTCGGCATGACGGCCAGCGCCTGTTTCGATTGGCTTCGGTGCAGTCGGCGCAAGGCCAGGCATTGCTGGCCTGGTATGAACTGCCGACTGACCGTTTCGACACCATGGCGCTGATCGATGAGGCGGGGCTGCATGTACGCTCGGATGCGCTGCTGCGCATCCTTGCTCGCCTGCCACAGCCCTGGCGTGCGCTTGCCTGGTTGCGTCTTATCCCGCGCCCGCTGCGCGATTGGTGCTATGACCGCATCGCGTTGAATCGCTATCGCCTATTCGGGCGGCACGAGGTCTGCCTGCTGCCCAGCGCCGACCATGCCGAGCGCTTTTTGCATGACTGAACGACGCTTGGCGCAGATCGCCTGGCTCGCTCGATTGGCTCTGGCACTGGTGTTCATCTGGCATGGCCTGGCGCCGAAGATTCTCTGGCTCAGCCCTGACGAGGTGGCGATGATCGCGGCCCATGGCCTGCCAGATCATCCGCTGTTCGCGCCGCAGATGATCGCGGCTGCCGGCGGTATTGCCGAGATCCTTCTGGGCGTCCTGCTGCTGACGGTGCGGCGCCAGCGTTGGCCCTTGCTGGTCGCTGGCGGGGTGTTGCTGGTATTGCTGCTTGATGTTGTGCTGCTGAGCCCCCATCTGTTGATTCAGGCGTTCAATCCGCTTTCGACCAACCTGGCTGCGCTGGCCTTGTGCGCAGTGGCCTGGCTGGCTGAAGCGCCCTCGGCTGCTGACTCCTGAGACCCGTCATGACATCGATGCTTTCTTCTCGCCAGCGTGGCGCCATACGCCTGGCCTGGCGCTTTATCGCGCCTTATCGCGGCCGAGTGCTGGGCGCGCTGCTGGCCCTGATGTTCACGGCGGCGATCACCCTGTCCATGGGCCAGGGCATCAAGCTGCTGGTGGATCAGGGACTGGCCACACAGTCGCCGGCCGCGCTGCGGCAGTCCCTGCTGCTGTTTTTCGTGCTGGTATTGGCGCTGGCCTTCGGCACCTACACGCGCTTCTATCTGGTGTCGTGGATCGGCGAGCGGGTGGTCGCGGATATCCGCCGGCGGGTGTTCGATCACCTGATCGAGTTGCATCCTGGCTTCTACGAGAGCAATCGCAGCTCGGAAATCCAGTCGCGATTGACCGCCGATACCACCTTGTTGCAGTCGGTGATTGGCTCGTCGCTGTCGATGGCACTGCGCAACCTGATCATGTTGATCGGTGGCAGCGTGCTGCTGGTGGTCACCAATCCCAAGCTCAGCGGTATCGTTCTGTTGGCTCTACCCTTGGTGGTGGCGCCTATCCTGCTGTTCGGCCGCCGTGTGCGTGCGCTGTCGCGGCAGAGCCAGGACCGCGTGGCCGATGTCGGAAGCTACGTGGGCGAGGTGCTGGGGCAGATCAAGACGGTACAGGCCTACAACCACCAGGAAGAGGACAAGCGCCGCTTTGGCGAGTCTGCCGAGGCGGCCTTCGATGTGGCGCGCAAGCGCATCGCCCAGCGTTCCTGGCTGATCACCGTGGTCATCGTGCTGGTGCTCGGTGCGGTGGGGGTGATGCTCTGGGTCGGCGGTATGGACGTGATCGCCGGGCGTATCTCCGGTGGTGAGCTGGCGGCTTTCGTGTTCTACAGCCTGATCGTTGGCTCGTCCTTCGGCACTCTGAGCGAAGTGATCGGTGAATTGCAGCGCGCCGCAGGCGCCGCCGAGCGTATCGGCGAGCTATTGCGCGCCAGTAATGCCATCGTGGCGCCGGAGCAGCCGCAGCATCTGCCGCAGCCGGTACAGGGGCGTATCGAGCTGCAGGATGTGCGTTTCGCCTATCCGTCGCGTTCGGACAGCTACGCCATCGATGGCGTCGACCTGCAGGTGGCGGCGGGTGAGACGCTGGCACTGGTGGGGCCGTCCGGGGCTGGCAAATCGACGCTGTTCGATCTGCTGCTGCGTTTCTTCGATCCGCAGGGCGGGCGCATCCTCATCGACGGTGTGCCGATCGATCAGCTCGACCCGCGCGAGCTGCGCGCCAGTTTCGCCCTGGTCTCGCAGAATCCCGCGCTGTTCTTCGGCTCGGTGGAGGACAACATTCGCTATGGTCGCCTGGATGCCAGCCAGGCCGAGGTGGAGGCGGCCGCGCGGGCGGCGCATGCGCATGAGTTTATTCAGCGCCTGCCGCAGGGTTACCAGACGCATCTTGGGGAGGCTGGGCTCGGGCTTTCTGGTGGCCAGCGTCAGCGCCTGGCGATTGCTCGTGCCTTGCTCGCCGATGCGCCGATCCTGCTGCTCGATGAGGCCACCAGCGCGCTGGATGCCGAGAGCGAGCACCTGATCCAGCAGGCGCTGCCGTCACTGATGGCCGGGCGTACCACGTTGGTGATCGCCCATCGCCTGGCTACGGTCAAGCAGGCGGATCGCATTGCGGTGATCGAGCATGGCCGTTTGGCTGCCATCGGCAGTCATGCCGAGCTGATCGAGAGTAGTCCGCTCTATGCGCGTTTGGCCGAGTTGCAGTTCGGCAACTAGCTCTTGGGTTTGATGGTGGCGGCTGCCCCGGCCGAAGCGATGATGATCGCACCGACGGCCAGCCACTGGCCCCAGAGCAGCTTCTCGCCGAGAAAGGCCAGGCCGCACATTGCCGCGACTGCCGGCTCCAGGCTCATCAGCACGCTGAAGGTGCGCGCTGGCAGGCGCGTCAGGGCGACCATCTCCAGGCTGTAGGGCAGGGCCGAGGACAGCACCGCGACACCGAGGGCGATGGGTAGCAGGTCCACGCTCAGCAGGTCCGTGCCGGCATGCCAGATGCCAATGGGCAGTACCAGCAAGGCGGCGACCCAGGTGCCCAGGGCGACGGTGTGGCGGCCATGCTGGGCGCCGGCTTTCTGCCCGAAGATGATGTACAGCGACCAGCACACACCCGCGCCGAGGGCCAGAGCTGCGCCGAGAGGGTCGATGGCGCTTTGCGTGGCGCCGGTTGGCAGCAGCATCCATAACCCGATGATGGCCAGAATCACCCAGACGAAGTCCAGCAGGCGGCGCGAGGAAAACAGCGCCAGAGCCAGCGGCCCGGTGAACTCCAGCGCCACGGCGATGCCCAGCGGGATGCTCTGCAGGGACATGTAGAACATCAGATTCATGCCGCCCAATGCCAGGCCGTAAGCGAGCAGGGCATGGCACTTGCGCAGATCCAGTCTGGCCCGCCAGGGCTGCATCACCAGCGACAGAATGATCGCGCCGAGCACCAGGCGCAGGGCTGTGGTGCCTTCGGCGCCGACCAGCGGGAACAAGTTCTTGGCCAGCGACGCGCCGCTCTGGATCGAAACCATGGCCACCAGCAACAAGGCAATGGGGACGAGAAGTGCACTGCGTGGCATGGGCTATGTCCTGGTGGTGATCATCAAAGAAAAAACCGGCCGCTGGGGCCGGTTCTTCGTGGCGCCTAGTGGCTGCCAGGCCGTTGAAAAAACGTAGGCGAGGCAGGCAAGACAAGGCAAAAGTGACCGAAAAAGCGGAGTTTACAAGCTGTAAATGAGCATTTTGAGGTCGCTTTTAACGCGGTATTGCCAACGTAGGTAGTTTTTCAACGGGCTGTTAGCGATATTCGCAGAGATAGGCGGTGTCTACGGCCACCTTGAGCTGGAACTTGCTGTTGGCCTCGACGGTGAACTTGCTGCCGGCTTCGAAGGTGTTCCAGTTGTCGCTACCCGGCAGTTTGACAGTCAGGGCGCCGGCAATGACATGCATGACTTCCAGTTGGCTGGTGCCGAATTCGTATTCGCCCGGGGCCATTACGCCGATGGTGGCGGGGCCTTCAGCCATGGTGAAACCGATGGATTTGACGGTGCCGTCGAAGTATTCGTTGACCTTGAACATCTGCGATTCCTCGAAAGGGGTTGGAAAAGTTGCAGGGAGCCATTTTAAACGCCGCGTCGCGACGACCCGAAGGCAGGCCTTAAAAGGGTCGCCAGTATGCCCAAGCGTCTTTTCTTCGTCATCAGTCTTTGAGAGGCAGTACCAGCGGCAACAGGCGCGCGGTGTTGCGTGCATCTTCGAGGGCGCGGTGCTGTTGTCCCTGAAACTGCATGCCGGCCAGCTGCAGCGCGCTGTGCAGGCCTATCGGGCGTTGTAGCTGGCGAGCCTTGGCGAAAGCCTGCTTGAGATTGAGGTGTGGCACATCAGCCAGCAGGCTATGCAAGCGGTGCTGGCGCCACTCTTGTTCCAATTGGCGTCGATCATAATCCCCCCAACTGCTCCATCCGACCAGGCGCGATGCATGCTGCATCAGCCAGCGTTCGAACTGAGCCCAGACTTGAGGTAGTGGCGCTGCATTGTCGACGTCGGTCTGGCTGATGTGGGTGAGTTCGCGGCAGAAGTCGGTCAGGCACGGGCGGCGCTGTGGTTTGACGATGCGCTGAAAGTGATCCCGCTCATGGCCGTCCACACCAACCAGGCTGGCGCCGATCTCGATGATTTCCATTTCCTCCATCGCCCAGCCGCCCTCATCGGTGGTGGCCTCCAGGTCGATGACTAGCCAATGCCCCATGGGCGCTCCTTAGAACCTGTCTGCGATCTCTTGCGCTTCGGCCTCGCTGCATGGAAAAGGTTCCTGGCATCAGGGCCAAGGCTCCAAGCTCAAGCACCCGTTCTGAATCGAACCGCAGGCAGTATGGAAGGCCTTTTCGACCAGGGCAAACGTCGTGTTAGGCTCTGGCGCCTATATCTGCAGGAGGTTGCTATGGCAAAGGTCGCGTTTCTCGGTTTGGGCGTCATGGGGTATCCGATGGCCGGGCATCTGGCTCGCAAAGGGCATCAGGTGACGGTCTATAACCGCTCGCCGGGCAAAGCCGAGCAATGGATGGGGGAATATGCCGGCAGCTCTGCGCCGACCCCGCGTGAGGCGGTGGCGGGCGCCGAACTGGTGATGTGTTGCGTCGGTAACGATGACGACCTGCGCAGCGTGATTCTGGGCGAGCAGGGTGCGTTCGCCGGTATGGCGCCGGGCGCCATTCTGGTCGATCACACCACCGCCTCGGCCGATGTGGCGCGTGAGCTGGCGGCTGTTGCGGCCGAGCGTGGCCTGGGTTTTCTCGATGCGCCGGTATCCGGTGGTCAGGCCGGTGCGGTCAATGGCGTGCTGACCGTGATGGTTGGTGGCGAGGCCGAAACCTATGCGGTTGCCGAGCCGGTCATCCAGAGCTACGCGCGCATGATGCGCCTGATGGGGCCGGCCGGCAGCGGCCAGTTGAGCAAGATGGTCAATCAGATCTGCATCGCCGGTCTGGTTCAGGGCTTGGCAGAGGCGCTCAACTTCGCTCAGTGCGCAGGGCTGGATGGCCATGCGGTGGTCGATGTGATCAGCAAGGGCGCGGCGCAGTCCTGGCAGATGGAAAACCGCTACAAGACCATGCTGGCGGGCGAGTTCGATTTCGGCTTCGCAGTCGACTGGATGCGCAAGGATCTATCGATCCTGCTCGATGAGTCGCGTCGCAACGGTGCCCAACTGCCTGTGACGGCGCTGGTCGATCAGTTCTACGCCGACGTTCAGGCCATGGGCGGCGGGCGCTGGGATACCTCCAGCCTGCTGGCTCGCCTGCAGCGTAACCGCTGATCGCCAAAGGCCTCGACGGCAAGCGCGGAGGTCATTAGGATCGCCGCCGTTCGCTTCCAGTCGAGGTCGTTTCATGGAGTGTCGTGCCGGTTGCGGTGCCTGCTGCATCGCGCCTTCCATCAGCTCACCGATTCCGGGCATGCCTGACGGCAAGCCCGCTGGCGTGCGCTGTATCCATCTCAATGCCGAGTTTCTCTGCGCCATCTTCGGTCGCCCGGAGAGGCCCGCAGTGTGCGGTGGGTTCAAGGCGGAAGAGCAGCTGTGCGCGGATGATCGCGAAAGCGCCATTCGTATGTTGGGTTGGCTGGAGCAGGCGACTGCCTGACGATGTGAACCGCTCACGGCCCGTGCGGGTCGAAACGCAAACAGTCCCACCGGGAGTTGCTCGAAGATGATGCGTTATTCCTTTCTGGCCATGCTGTTGTGCGCGACCGCTGTCCAGGCTGCCGAGAGGCAGTGGCAGCTGGAGCGCGAAGAAGACGGTGTGAGCGTTTACCTGGCTGACGTGCCTGGATCCAAGTACAAGGCCTATCGCGGTGTGGTGACGATCAACGCTGACCTGGCCGCGGTACAGGCGGCGCAGGAGGATGTCGCGGGGTCCTGCTCCTGGATATTCAGCTGCCAGCAGCAGCGACTGCTCGAGACCGAGGGTAATGTGAGCGAGCTGTACACCCGTTTCGAGATGCCCTGGCCGGTGAAGGCGCGTGATTCGGTGATCCAGGTGACCACGCGCACCGATGCTGACGGCGCTGTCACGCGCCTGCTCAAGGCGGTGCCGCAGCGCTTGCCGGAGGAGAAGGATTTCGTGCGGGTGCAGCGTGTCGATGGCGAGTGGCATCTCAAACCGCTGGACCAGGGCAGGGTGGAGGTGACCTACGAGGTGCACACCGAGCCGGGTGGAAGCGTGCCCTCCTGGCTGGCCAACAGCTTCGTCGTCGATGCGCCGCTGCAGACGCTGCAGGGTTTGCGAGCGAAGGTGGAAGGGCGCTGAGCGAGATACTCGCCAGGCAATAAAAAAGGCTGCCAGATTGGCAGCCTTTTTCGTCTCAGGGCGCTATCAGTCGCGGTTGGTCGGCAGGTCGCGCTGCTCGTAACCGGTGTACAGCTGGCGCGGACGGCCAATCTTGTACGGACCCGAGAGCATTTCCTTCCAGTGCGAGATCCAGCCCACGGTACGTGCCAGGGCGAAGATAACGGTGAACATCGAGGTCGGAATGCCGATGGCCTTGAGGATGATGCCCGAGTAGAAGTCGACGTTCGGGTACAGGTTGCGCTCTTTGAAGTACGGATCGGTCAGGGCGATCTCTTCCAGGCGCATGGCCAGTTCCAACTGCGGGTCATTGGTGATGCCCAGCTCGCCGAGGACTTCGTCGCAGGTCTGCTTCATCACGGTGGCGCGCGGGTCGCGGTTCTTGTACACGCGGTGACCGAAGCCCATCAGCTTGAACGGGTCGTTCTTGTCCTTGGCCTTGGCGATGAACTTGTCGATGTTCGAAACGTCACCGATCTCGTCGAGCATGGCCAGTACGGCTTCGTTGGCGCCACCGTGTGCCGGGCCCCACAGAGCGGCGATACCGGCTGCGATACAGGCGAACGGGTTGGCACCCGAGGAGCCAGCCAGGCGTACGGTGGAGGTGGAGGCGTTCTGCTCATGGTCGGCATGGAGGATGAAGATCTTGTCCATCGCCTTGGCCAGCACCGGGCTGATCGGTTTGATCTCGCACGGGGTATTGAACATCATGTGCAGGAAGTTTTCCGCGTAATTCAGGTCATTGCGCGGGTACATCATGGGCTGACCCATGGAGTACTTGTAGGTCATGGCAGCGATGGTCGGCATCTTGGCCACCAGGCGCATGGCCGAGACTTCGCGGTGCTGCGGGTTATTGATGTCCAGCGAGTCGTGATAGAAGGCGGACAGGGCACCAACCACGCCGCACATGATGGCCATCGGGTGGGCATCGCGGCGGAAACCGTTGAAGAAGGTCTTCAACTGCTCATGAACCATGGTGTGGTTCTTGATGGTGCTGACGAACTTGGCCTTTTCTTCCTTGCTCGGCAGTTCGCCATTGAGCAGCAGGTAGCAGGTTTCCAGGTAGTCAGACTGCTCGGCGAGCTGCTCGATGGGATAGCCGCGGTGCAGCAGGATGCCTTGATCGCCGTCGATATAGGTGATCTTCGACTCGCAAGAGGCGGTCGACATGAAACCAGGATCAAAGGTGAACCGACCCGTGGCGGTCAGGCTCCGCACATCGATTACATCGGGACCAACAGTGCCGGTCAGAACGGGCAGTTCGACGGGGGCATTGCCCTCGATGATCAACTGCGCTTTTTTGTCAGCCATATGTGGCCTCCTAGTTATGCTTGAAATCATCAGACAGCCCCCCACGCAGGGCCCGCACCACTATAGTGGGATAAATCCGAAAGTCAATTTGCGAGAACCCAGGCAGTAGAAGGGTTTGAACGGTGTTTTCAACGAAAAAAGGGCGCTATTTACGCCATTTGTTTAAAGGCTGCAATGCGCTTTTTGGGGGAGGGCATTGCATTGTCATTAGTCTGCTAACTGTCTATACTCTGCGGCCGACCGCCACAGGCTTTAGGGCCGTGTCATGGCGGTTGTCACTCATTGGGTGATGGGTACCTTGCCAGTGCACTTCCCAACAACTTTGCCCTGATCGTTAGGGGCTCTCAGTGTGATAAAAAAGCCGTGAATAGCCAACGACCTGTAAACCTAGACCTTCGGACTATCAAGCTTCCGATCACCGCTTACACGTCCATTCTTCACCGTATCTCCGGTGTCATCCTCTTTGTCGGTATCGCCATTCTGCTGTTTGGCCTCGACAAGTCGTTGACCTCCGAGGAGGGCTTCGCCCAGGTGAAAGAATGCCTGACCAGTCCGCTGGCCAAGTTCGTGATCTGGGGTCTGTTGTCCGCTCTGCTGTACCACCTGGTGGCCGGTGTACGCCACTTGATCATGGACATGGGCATCGGTGAGACGCTGGAAGGCGGCAAGCTGGGCTCGCAAATCGTCATCGCCGTCTCGGCGGTCGTGATCGTGCTGCTGGGGGTGTGGATATGGTAACTAATGTCACGAATTTCTCGCGTTCGGGCCTCTATGACTGGATGGCTCAGCGCGTTTCTGCGGTCGTTCTCGCGGCTTACACGCTGTTTCTGCTGGGCTATGTGATCTGTAATCCGGGTATGGGCTACGCCGAATGGCATGGTCTGTTCTCGCATACCGCAATGCGCATCTTCAGCCTGCTGGCCCTTGTTGCACTGAGCGTGCACGCCTGGGTTGGCATGTGGACCATCTCCACCGACTACCTGACGCCGATGGCGCTGGGCAAGTGGGCAACTGGTGTGCGTTTCCTGTTCCAGGCCGTGTGTGGCATCGCGATGTTCGCGATGTTCGTCTGGGGCGTGCAGATTCTGTGGGGTTTCTGATTCATGGCTAGCATCCGTACTCTTTCCTATGACGCCATCATCGTGGGTGGCGGCGGCGCCGGCATGCGTGCTGCGCTGCAACTTGCCCAGGGCGGTCACAAGACTGCCGTGGTCACCAAAGTGTTCCCGACTCGTTCGCACACCGTTTCCGCTCAGGGTGGCATCACCTGCGCCATCGCTTCGGCCGACCCGAACGATGATTGGCGCTGGCACATGTACGATACCGTCAAGGGTTCCGACTACATCGGTGACCAGGACGCTATCGAATACATGTGCTCCGTCGGTCCGGAAGCGGTGTTCGAGCTCGAGCACATGGGCCTGCCGTTCTCCCGTACCGAGCAGGGCCGCATCTACCAGCGTCCGTTCGGTGGTCAGTCCAAGGGTCCGGACAATCCGACTCAGGCTGCTCGTACCTGCGCTGCTGCCGACCGTACCGGTCACGCACTGCTGCACACCCTGTATCAGGCCAACCTGAAAGCCGGCACCTCGTTCCTCAACGAGTGGTACGCGGTCGACCTGGTGAAGAATCAGGACGGCGCCATCGTCGGCGTCATCGCCATCTGCATCGAGACTGGCGAAACCGTCTACATCCGCTCCAAGGCCGTGGTTCTGGCCACCGGCGGTGCTGGTCGTATCTACGCCTCCACCACCAACGCCCTGATCAACACCGGTGACGGCGTGGGCATGGCCCTGCGTGCCGGCGTGCCGGTGCAGGACATCGAAATGTGGCAGTTCCACCCGACCGGTATCGCCGGCGCTGGTGTACTGGTCACCGAAGGTTGCCGTGGCGAGGGTGGTTATCTGATCAACGCCCATGGCGAGCGTTTCATGGAGCGTTATGCGCCGAACGCCAAAGACCTGGCTGGCCGCGACGTGGTTGCCCGCTCCATGGTCAAGGAAGTCATCGCCGGCAACGGCTGTGGCCCGGACAAGGACCACGTACTGCTGAAGCTCGACCACCTCGGCGAAGAAGTGCTGCACAGCCGTCTGCCGGGTATCTGCGAACTGTCCAAGACCTTCGCTCACGTCGACCCGGTCGTCGCTCCGGTCCCGGTGATCCCGACCTGCCACTACATGATGGGCGGCGTGCCGACCAACATTCATGGCCAGGCCATCACTCAGGATGCCAACGGCAACGACAAGATCATCGAAGGTCTGTTCGCCGTAGGTGAAGTGGCGTGCGTATCGGTACACGGTGCCAACCGTCTGGGCGGCAACTCGCTGCTGGATCTGGTGGTATTCGGCCGCGCCGCTGGCCTGCACCTGGAAAAAGCGCTGAAAGAAGGCGTGGAAGTCCGTGGTGCCAGCGAAACCGACATCGAACAGTCGCTGTCGCGTCTGGCTGGTGTCAACGAGCGCAGCACCGGTGAAGACGTCGCGCCGCTGCGTAAAGAGCTGCAACAGTGCATGCAGAACTACTTCGGTGTATTCCGTACTGGCGAATACATGCAGAAGGGCATCCAACAACTGGCCGACCTGCGTGAGCGCATCGCGAAAGTCAAAATCGCGGACAAGAGCCAGGCGTTCAACACTGCGCGTATCGAAGCGCTGGAACTGCAAAACCTGCTCGAAGTGGCTGAAGCGACTGCGGTTGCCGCCGAGGCTCGTAAAGAGTCCCGTGGTGCCCACGCTCGTGAAGACTTCGAGGAGCGCGATGACCAGAATTGGCTGTGCCACTCCCTGTACTTCCCAGGCGAGAAGCGCGTTGCCAAGCGTGATGTCAACTTCGCGCCGAAGACCGTTCCGGCATTTGAACCCAAGGTTCGGACTTATTAAGGGTGACTGATATGTTGCAAGTCAGTGTTTATCGCTACAACCCGGAGAAGGACGCTGCTCCGTTCATGCAGGACTTCCAGGTCGACACCGGCGGCAAGGACATCATGGTCCTCGACGTGCTGGCGCTGATCAAGGAACAGGATGAAGGCTTCTCCTACCGTCGTTCCTGCCGTGAAGGCGTATGCGGTTCCGACGGCATGAACATCAACGGCAAGAACGGCCTGGCCTGTATCACGCCGATCTCCGCTGCCGGCCTCAAGGGCGGCAAGCTGGTGATTCGTCCGTTGCCGGGCCTGCCGGTCATTCGTGACCTGGTCGTCGACATGAGCATCTTCTACAAGCAGTACGAGAAGGTGCAGCCGTTCCTGCAGAACGATACGCCGGCTCCGGCCATCGAACGTCTGCAGACTCCGGAAGAGCGCGAGAAGCTCGACGGTCTGTACGAGTGCATTCTGTGCGCATGCTGCTCGACCAGCTGCCCGTCGTTCTGGTGGAACCCTGACAAGTTCCTCGGTCCCGCTGCACTGCTGCAGGCCTATCGCTTCCTGGCCGACAGCCGTGACACCAAGACCGCTGAGCGTCTGGCCTCGCTGGACGATCCGTTCAGTGTGTTCCGTTGCCGCGGCATCATGAACTGCGTGAACGTTTGCCCCAAGGGTCTGAACCCGACCAAGGCGATCGGTCACGTGCGTAACATGCTGCTGCAGAGCGGTACCTGATTCGCAAGTTGCTATACCTGTAACACCTGCGAGTCCGGCTCAGGTCGGCCTCGCAGTAAAGCCAGAGCCGCAGCCCACAAAGCCGCGGCTCATACTCGAAAAATATGACGACCAGCAGGGGCATCCGGGCTGGTACCCGGACTATCTGCGGGAACCCAAGTGGCTTTATCCGAGTCGCAGCATCATGACTTTGATCAGGACCATGCGGTATTCGCGCCGGTGGTGTCCCCTTACCGAGGGTGACCAAGCATGCAAGAAAGCGTGATGCAGCGCATGTGGGACAGTGCCCACCTATCCGGTGGCAACGCTGCCTACGTGGAAGAGCTCTACGAGCTCTACCTGCACGATCCCAACGCTGTGCCAGAAGAGTGGCGCACTTACTTCCAGAAGTTGCCGACCGACGGCAGCGCTGCAACGGATGTATCGCATTCAACCATTCGCGATCATTTCGTCCTGCTCGCCAAGAATTCGCGTCGTGCCCAGCCGGTTTCCGCCGGGGCCGTCAGCAGCGAGCACGAAAAGAAGCAGGTGGAAGTGCTGCGCTTGATCCAGGCCTACCGCATGCGTGGCCATCAGGCCGCCCAGCTCGACCCGCTGGGTCTGTGGGTGCGCACTGCGCCGTCTGACCTGTCGATCAATCACTACGGCCTGACCGACGCGGATCTGGACACCACATTCCGCACTGGCGAGCTGTATATCGGCAAGGAAGAGGCAACGCTACGCGAAATCCGCGATGCGCTGCAGCAGACATATTGTCGCACCATCGGTGCCGAGTTCACCCACATCGTCGATTCTGGCCAGCGCAACTGGTTCGCCCAGCGTCTGGAAAGCGTGCGCGGTCGTCCGCAGTTTTCTGCCGAAGTGCAGGCGCATGTGCTCGAGCGCGTCACCGCTGCCGAAGGCCTGGAAAAGTACCTGGGCACCAAATACCCGGGCACCAAGCGTTTCGGCCTGGAGGGTGGCGAGAGCCTGATCCCGCTGCTGGACGAAATCATCCAGCGCTCCGGCTCCTACGGCACCAAGGAAGTGGTCATCGGCATGGCCCACCGCGGCCGTCTGAACGTTCTGGTCAACACCTTCGGCAAGAACCCGCGCGACCTGTTCGACGAGTTCGAAGGCAAGAAGACCGAAGGTCTGTCGTCCGGTGACGTGAAGTACCACCAGGGCTTTTCCTCCAACGTCATGACTGCCGGTGGCGAAGTGCACCTGGCGCTGGCGTTCAACCCCTCGCACCTGGAAATCGTTTCCCCGGTGGTCGAGGGCTCGGTGCGTGCTCGTCAGGATCGTCGCAGTGACGCTACTGGCGACAAGGTACTGCCGATTTCCATCCACGGTGACGCGGCTTTCGCCGGTCAGGGTGTGGTCATGGAAACCTTCCAGATGTCGCAGACCCGCGGCTACAAGACTGGCGGCACTATCCACATCGTGATCAACAACCAGGTCGGCTTCACCATCAGCAACCCGCTGGATGCGCGCTCCACCGAGTACGCGACCGACGTGGCGAAGATGATCCAGGCGCCGATCTTCCATGTGAATGGCGACGATCCGGAAGCCGTGCTGTTCGTGACTCAGCTGGCTGTCGATTACCGCATGCAGTACAAGCGTGACGTGGTCATCGATCTGGTCTGCTACCGCCGTCGTGGTCACAACGAGGCCGACGAGCCGAACGGTACCCAGCCGCTGATGTACCAGCAGATCGCCAAGCAGCGCACTACTCGTGAGCTGTACGCCGATGCACTGATTGCCGCCGGCGTGCAGAGCAGCGACGACGTGCAGGCCAAGATCGACGAGTACCGCACCGCGCTGGACAACGGTCAGCACGTGGTCAAGAGCCTGGTCAAGGAGCCGAACAAGGAGCTGTTCGTCGACTGGCGTCCTTACCTGGGTCATGCCTGGACCGCGCGTCACGACACCCGTTTCGATCTGAAGACCCTGCAGGATCTGTCTGCCAAGCTGCTGGAAATCCCTGAGGGCTTCCTGGTTCAGCGTCAGGTGGCGAAGATCCTCGAAGACCGTCAGAAGATGGGCGCGGGCGGCTTGCCGATCAACTGGGGCTTCGCCGAGACCATGGCTTACGCCACTCTGCTGGTCGAAGGTCATCCGATCCGCATGACCGGTCAGGACATCGGCCGTGGCACCTTCTCGCACCGTCACGCGGTGCTGCACAACCAGAAGGATGCCTCGACCTACGTTCCGCTGAAGAACCTGTACGACGGTCAGCCGAAGTTCGAACTGTACGACTCCTACCTCTCCGAGGAAGCGGTACTTGCGTTCGAATACGGCTATGCCACCACCACGCCGAACGCGCTGGTGATCTGGGAAGCCCAGTTCGGCGATTTCGCCAACGGTGCCCAGGTGGTATTCGACCAGTTCATTTCCAGCGGCGAGACCAAGTGGGGCCGTCTCTGCGGTCTGACCGTTCTGCTGCCGCACGGCTATGAAGGGCAGGGGCCTGAGCACAGCTCGGCGCGTCTGGAGCGTTATCTGCAACTCTGTGCCGAGCACAACATGCAGGTCTGCGTACCGACCACCCCGGCGCAGGTCTATCACATGCTGCGTCGCCAGGTGATTCGTCCGCTGCGCAAGCCGCTGGTGGTGCTGACGCCCAAGTCGTTGCTGCGTCACAAATTGGCCATCTCGACCCTGGAAGATCTGGCCGAAGGCTCCTTCCAGACCGTCATCGGCGAGATCGATTCGCTGGACCCGAAAAAGGTCGAGCGTCTGGTGCTGTGCAGCGGCAAGGTCTACTACGACCTGCTGGAAAAACGTCGTGCCGAGGGTCGCGAAGACATCGCCATCATTCGTATCGAGCAGCTCTATCCGTTCCCGGAAGACGATCTGGCCGAGGCGCTGGCGCCGTACAAGAACCTCAAGCACATCGTCTGGTGTCAGGAAGAGCCGATGAACCAAGGCGCTTGGTACTGCAGCCAGCACCACATGCGTCGCGTCGCTACCGCGCACAAGAAGTCGCTGTTCCTGGAGTACGCCGGTCGTGATGCGTCGGCAGCGCCAGCCTGCGGTTATGCGTCGATGCACGCCGAGCAGCAGGAAAAACTGCTGCAGGACGCCTTTACTGTTTAACGCCTTCATCCGCCAGGTGGCAGGTGCCACCTGGCGGTAAAACCGAATTTAAGGAAACGCAAATAATGGCTATCGAGATCAAAGCCCCAACCTTCCCGGAATCGGTTGCCGACGGCACCGTGGCCACCTGGCACAAGAAGCCGGGCGAAGCGGTCAAGCGCGATGAGCTGATCGTCGACATCGAAACCGACAAGGTGGTGATCGAAGTACTGGCCGAGGCCGATGGTGTTCTGGCTGAAATCATCAAGAACGAAGGCGACACCGTTCTTTCCAACGAACTGCTGGGCAAGCTGTCCGAAGGTGGCGCTGCCGCCGCTGCTCCGGCTGCCGCTCCGGCCGCTGCCGCCGC
>JBLUOL010000029.1:0-39124 GCA_048065775.1 Pseudomonas sp. GW6 | reverse complement strand
GGATGATGCGCACCTGGTCGCGACCGTTCACTTCGCCGCGGCCGACCTGTACTTCGGCATTGCCGGCACTGAGCGTGCCATCGACGCGATAGCCGCGGTCGTTCTGGTAATTGCTGTCGGCGCTCTCCACGGTGATCAGCAGGCGACGCGGGCGGGTGTCGAGTTGCTGCAACAACACGCGCACTTCACCGATCTTGGCCGGTGACGCATTGACGATCAGTTGGTTGCCATAGGCGCTGACCTTGCCCTCGTTGCCGAGCATCGACTGCACCACGCCGAGTACGTCATCGGCAGTGCGGTAATTCAGTGGGATTACCTCGGTGGCCGCTTGCAGCGGCAGGCACAGGCCGAGAAGCAGGGCGGCGAACAGCGTGCGCAGGGTCATAGCAGAAAGCTCCGCAGATCAGGGTCGGTGATGCTGGTATCCCAGGCCTGGTCGAACTGGGTTTGGCGTTGGCGCACGCGCGCCGGATCGTTGTACAGGGTGTAGCCGGATTGTTGATCGAGTTCAGGTCGCACGAACAGGCCTCTGTCATCGGCGATCAGGAAGGCCAGTTCCTCGTTGGCGTAATCCGGATTGAGTTTGCGGATATGCAGGTTGGAGGACAGTCGGCGTGACAGGGCGAGCAGGCGATGACCTTCCTTCACGGCGCGGGTCGGATCGCGCAGCAGGATGCGCAGGCGCGCTCGTGGGCTGCTCAGCAGGAATCGGGTACAGGCCTGTTGCACGCTGCTGTGGTGATAGAGCCAGGGTTCCAGGTCATCGCTGTACAGGCACAGGTTGCGCTGCGCCTGCTGGATCAGGGCGAGAACGTGAGCGCGCGCTTGCTGGGGCTGGCTGAAGCGCTCCAGGCGCTCGTGCTCGCCCAAGACGAAGGGGGCCGGCTCCCATTGCGCCGCATCCGGCGTGATGGGGGCGGGGTTGTGCACGGCAAAACGCCCCGGCGACTCGAATTGGATAGCCGCCAGTTCAATGGGATCTGGCGTATCGATCGGTTCGACCGGGGCGTCTTTGTCGTTCATCGTGCTCTCTACTGGCTGGTGCGCACCATATCCACGTGCGGTATGCCAGCGTCGAGGTACTCGTCGCTGACAATCCTGAAGCCTAGCCTTTCATAGAACGGCGTGGCGTGCACCTGAGCCGTGAGCATTTGCTGATGCAGGCCGCGCTTTTCCGCTTCGGCAATCACCGCCTGCATCAGTTTTTCGCCCACTTTCAGGCCGCGCCAGTCCTTGAGCACCGACACGCGACCGATATGGCCGTCGGGCAGCAGGCGTGCGGTGCCGACCGGGTAATCGCCTTCCTCGGCGAGAAAGTGCACGGCGTCGGTATCCTCGGCGTCCCACTCCAGTTCTGGCGGCACCGATTGCTCGGCGACGAACACGCTGTCGCGGATACGACGAAGCTCGACATTGTCCCTGTGCCAGTCCGCGACTCGGACGGAGATCTCACTCATCGGCAAATCCCAGGCTGCCTTGCTTGACCAGTTCCCATAGCAGGGTACGCCCCTCGTCGTCGGCCAGCCAGGCGCCGAGGTTTTCCACATGTAACGCATCGGCGCTGCAGATCAGCTTCAGCAGCTCACGCAGGCGGGCCGACACCAGACGGCTCTGGCCGCTGGCGAACAGCACCAGATCTTCGCCGACTTCCGACCAGGCCATGCGTGCGCTGGGGTTGCGGATGAGGATCGCGCCATCTTCCAGTGCGCCAAGGAAGTCTTCTTCCTCGATCTCGATGCCGGCGACCAGCTCCGGGTACTTGGGCTCGGTCATGAACTGGCCGAACCAGGTCATCAGCAGACGTTCGTCACCCATGTGCTCATTGAGCAGGGCCTTGAGGCGCTCCAGGGCGTCGCGCTGGATCTGGTTGGGATCCTCGCTCGGCTGGATGTCGGCATCGCTGTAACGCTCTTCGTCGGGCAGGAACTGGCCGAGGAAGTCGGTGAAATGGGTCAGTACTTCGGCGGCGCTCGGCGCGCGGAAGCCCACGGAATAGGTCATGCAATCATCCTCAGCGGTGCCACAGTGGGCGAGGCATGGCGGCAGGTAGAGCATGTCGCCGGGTGCCAGCACCCATTCATCGGTTGGTTCGAATTGAGCCAGGATCTTCAGATCGGCGTGGGGGAGCAGCGGGCTGTCGGCATCGCACATCTGGCCAATTTGCCAGCGGCGATGACCATGAGCCTGCAGCAGGAATACGTCGTAGTTGTCGAAATGCGGGCCGACGCCGCCACCGGGGGCAGCGAAGCTGATCATCAGATCGTCGATGCGCCACTTGGGCAGGAATTTGAAGTCTTCCAGCAGTTCGGCCACTTCCGGGACGAACTGGTCGACGGCTTGTACCAGCAGGGTCCAGTCGCGCTCGGGCAGATCCTGGAAGGTGTCTTCGTTGAACGGACCGCGCTGCAGCTCCCAGGGGCGCTCGCCATGCTCGATCACCAGGCGCGACTCGACTTCCTCTTCCAGCGCCAGGCCGGCCAGTTCGTCCGGGCTGATCGGGCTTTCGAAGTCGGGAATGGCCTGACGCACCAGCAGGGGTTTCTTCTGCCAGTAGTCGCGCAGGAATTCACGGGCTGTGAGGCCACCCAGCAATTGCAGCGGAGTATCAGGATTCATCAGTAAGCCCTTGAAATAGATAAAAACCTTAAAACAAAAACGCCCGGCTCAGCCGGGCGTCCTCGAGGCTGGTATGGCTCAGATGCGTTTAGCCTGGGCCACGGCGTTACCGATGTAGCGCGCCGGGGTCAGTTGCTTGAGCTCTTCCTTGGCGGCGGTCGGCATGTCCAGGCCGTCGATGAAGGCCAGCAGGGCCTCGGGGCTGATGCCCTTGCCGCGGGTTAGCTCCTTGAGCTTCTCGTACGGGTTCTCGATGGCATAACGGCGCATGACGGTCTGGATCGGCTCGGCGAGCACTTCCCAGCAGGCGTCCAGGTCTTCAGCGATTTTCTGAGCATTGAGCTCCAACTTGCTGATTCCCTTGAGGCTTGCCTCGTAAGCGATGACGCTGTGAGCGAAGCCGACACCCAGGTTACGCAGCACGGTGGAGTCGGTCAGGTCGCGCTGCCAGCGGGAGATCGGCAGCTTGCTGGCCAGGTGCTGGAAGATCGCGTTGGCGATACCCAGGTTGCCCTCGGAGTTTTCGAAGTCGATCGGGTTGACCTTGTGCGGCATGGTCGAGGAGCCGATTTCGCCGGCCACGGTCTTCTGCTTGAAGTAACCGAGGGAGATGTAGCCCCAGACGTCGCGGTCGAAGTCGATCAGGATGGTGTTGAAGCGGGCGATGGCGTCGAACAGCTCGGCGATGTAGTCGTGCGGCTCGATCTGGGTGGTGTAGGGGTTCCAGCTCAGGCCCAGGTCACCTTCGATGAACTGGCGGGCGTTGGCTTCCCAGTCGATGCTCGGGTAGGCCGACAGATGCGCGTTGTAGTTGCCCACGGCGCCGTTGATCTTGCCCAGCAGCGGTACAGCCGCGACCTGAGCGATCTGGCGCTCCAGTCGGTAGACGACGTTGGCCAGTTCCTTGCCCAGGGTGGTCGGCGAGGCCGGCTGGCCATGGGTGCGCGACAGCATCGGCACGTCAGCGAACTTCACCGCCAGCTCACGGATGGCGTCTGCCAGTTGTTTCATCAGCGGCAGCAGGACGCTGTCACGGCCTTCGCGCAGCATCAGAGCGTGGGACAGGTTGTTGATGTCCTCGCTGGTGCAGGCGAAGTGAATGAACTCGCTGACCTTGTTCAGTTCTGGCAGCTTGGCGGCCTGCTCCTTGAGCAGGTACTCCACGGCCTTGACGTCGTGGTTGGTGGTGCGCTCGATTTCCTTGACGCGCTCGGCATGCTCGACGGCAAAGTTCTCGGCCAGCTCGTTGAGCAGGGCGTTGGCTTCGGCGGAGAAGGGCGCGACTTCCGGGATGCCTTCGTGGGCAGCCAGGCGCTGCAGCCAGCGCACTTCGACCAGTACGCGGCTACGGATCAGGCCGTATTCGCTGAAGATAGGGCGCAGGGCGCTGGTTTTGCCGGCGTAGCGGCCGTCGACGGGGGAAACCGCGGTGAGCGAGGAAAGCTGCATGTAGGCGTTCTCGGGCTGTCGGGCTGAAAAGCCATCCTGGATCGCTGTGCATCGCGCCGGCTTCGATGAAGCGGGCGCTAGCTCAGGTGCCGGGACGACCTCTGACGAAAAGGGCGCATATCATACATGAAAACCGACGCTTGGCCGCCTATGCCCTGCGTCTTGCTACCGATAACAGACTGGCGGCAAAGATCAATGCTGCACCGAGCAGCGAAAGCGTGTCTGGCGTCTCGCCCCAGAGCAGCCAGGCGATGATGCCGGCGAAGACGATGGCCAGGTAGGCGACCGGGCCGATCAGCCCGGGCGGCGCCAGGCCATAGGCGCGCGACATGATCACCTGGCTGGCGGTGGCCAGCAGGCCGATGCCCAGCAGCCAGCTAAGTTGCGTGGAGTCGAGCGGTTGCCAGCTCCAGGTCAGCGGGATGGCGGAGAACAGTGCACTGAACAGCGAGAAATAGAAGACGATGCGCGTGGCCGGTTCGCTGTCGCTCATTTCGCGGATGGAGACGAAGGCGAAGGCGGCCAGCAGGCTGGCGGCCAGGCCAAACAGCGCGGGCCCCTCGAACAGGGCGGCGCTGGGCTTGGCCACCAGCAGTACCCCGCACAGGCCGATCAGGCTGCTGATCAGCATGCGCCGCGTCAGCGGCTCCTTGAGCCAGATATGTGCGATCAGCGGGGTAAATACCGGCGCCGAATAGGTGAACAGCATGGCGTCGGCCAGTGGCAGGTGGGCGATGGCGTAGAAGAAGCAGTACATCGCCGCCAGGCCGTAGGTGGTGCGCCACAGATGGGATTTCAGCCGTGTCGTGCGCAGAGGACGAACACCGCGTACCAGCAGCAGCGGCAGAAAGAACAGCACGCCGACCAGATTGCGGAAGAACACCACCGACTCGTTGTTGACGCTGACGGATATCTCGCGGATGCCGACTCCGGTAAAGGCGAACAGCAGCGCCGAGAGCGCCAGCAGCAGGGCACCCTGAAGGGGTTTTACGCTGCGGCTGGCGGGCTCCATGGTCAGCTTCGCGTCAGTTCGTAGAGTTCTTTGAGCAGCTTGCTGCGGCTGAACACCAACTGCCAGCGGTGGCCGCCGAGCTGACGCCAGAGGCGCGCCGAGCGGATGCCGGCGAGCAGCAGGGCGCGGATTTTTGCCGCGTTGTTCGGCTGCTGCAGGAAGCGCATGTCGCCGTGCACCTGAATGCGCTGGCGGAAGGTGCTGATGGTGTCCTGATACAGGCCGCCGCAGGCGGCAATGACGTTGTCATGGACCAGGCCGAAATGCTCGACCTGTTGCTGGATCTGATCCAGCCGGCTGCCCATCACCTGCAGCATGTCGCTGCGCTTGTCCAGTTGCCGCTCCAGGCCGATCATCGCCAGCGCATAGCGCAGCGGCTCGCGCTGCAGAGCGGATGGGTTGCGCTCCAGCGAGCTGATCAGGGCGCGATAACCGTCACGCAGGTTGAGGTCGTCGCCGCCGTATACGTCCAGCGTGCTTTTCGGGTCGCGCACCAGCAGGCTGCCCAGCATGCAGCCCATAGAGGCTTCGCTGACCTGGCCGGTGCGGGCGATCTTGTCGGCCAGTACGGCGGCTTCGAATACGGCGCCGAGGGCAACCAGTTGCTCCTGCAGCGGGCTCATCGGGCGTCCTCGTACCAGGCTTCGGCGGTTTCGATCACGCCGCCGCCGAGGCACACCTCGCCGTCATAGAACACCACGGACTGACCCGGGGTGACGGCGCGCTGCGGCTCGTCGAACACGGCGCGATAGCCGTTTTCGGTCTTCTCCAGGGTGCAGCTCTGGTCACTCTGGCGGTAGCGCACCTTGGCCGTGAGGCGGAGCGGAGTGCTCAGGTCCACGGGGTTGACCCAGTAGATGTCCGAGGCGAGCAGGGCGCGGGAGAACAGCCAGGGATGTTCGTTGCCTTGGCCGACGATCAGCACGTTGCGCGTCAGGTCCTTGCGCAGCACGTACCAGGGATCGTCGCTGGCGTCCTTGAGACCACCGATGCCGAGGCCCTGGCGCTGGCCGATGGTGTGGTACATCAGGCCGTGATGACGGCCGATGACCTGGCCGTCAGTGGTTTCGATATCGCCAGGCTGCGCCGGCAGGTACTGCTTGAGGAAGTCGCTGAAGCGGCGCTCGCCGATGAAGCAGATACCGGTGGAGTCCTTCTTCTTCGCCGTGGCCAGCTCGTACTTCTCGGCAATGGCGCGCACCTGCGGCTTTTCCAGTTCACCGACCGGGAACAGGGTCCTGGCGATCTGCTCGCCGCCGACGGCATGCAGGAAGTAGCTCTGGTCCTTGTTCGGGTCCAGACCCTTGAGCAGCTCGGTACGGCCATCGATATCGCGGCGACGCACGTAGTGGCCGGTGGCGATCAGGTCGGCGCCGAGGCTTAGGGCGTAGTCGAGGAAGGCTTTGAACTTGATCTCGCGGTTACACAGGATATCCGGGTTCGGCGTACGTCCGGCCTTGTATTCGGCCAGGAAATGCTCGAACACGTTGTCCCAGTATTCTGCGGCGAAGTTGGCGGTGTGCAGCTTGATGCCGATGCGATCGCATACGGCCTGGGCGTCGGCCAGGTCGTCCATGGCGGTGCAGTACTCGGTGCCGTCGTCTTCATCCCAGTTCTTCATGAACAGGCCTTCGACCTGGTAACCCTGCTCCATCAACAGCAGGGCGGAAACGGACGAGTCGACGCCGCCGGACATGCCGACGATCACGCGTTGGGTGCTAGGTGCTTGCATGGGAATCTGCGAGTGAAGCCTGAAAAGTTGCCGAGTCTACCAGAAAGCCTGCGCCCGTTCAGTGCGCAGGCGAGAGCGACTGTTGTTCTTATCCTGCTAGCCCCAGGTGCATGAGGCTGCGGCGAAAGGCTGGATCGTCCAGGTAGGCGACATTGAGCCGCGTCCAGGCCACGGGCATCTGCCGATCGACCGCGAAGATCGAGCCCGGCGCAAGCATCACGCCCTGGCTCAGGCATTGGCGGGTGAGGGTATTGGCATCATCTGCCCCAGGAAAGCGGGCCCACAGATAGAGGCTCTGTTCGGGCCGGCAGAACACCTCGGCGCCCAAACCGTCGAGTACCGCCAGACCGCGTTGCGTGGCAGCGCGCAAGCGTTCCTGAAGGCGCGACAGGTGGCGCAGGAAGTGCCCTTCGGCGAGGATCACGTCGATGGTGCGCTCACTGTACTCGGCGCCGCTGTTGTGCAGCAGCATCTTCAGGTCGGCCAGTTCCTCGATGCGTTTCTTGCTGCCGGCGATGAAGCCGACGCGCAAGGCGGCGGAAATCGATTTGGAGAAACTGCCCAGGTACAGGGTGCGCTCGGACTGGTCCAGGGCCGTCAGCTTTATCGCCGAGCTGGGTTTGAAGTCGGCCATGGCGTCGTTCTCCACCAGCAGCAGGTCATGCGCTTCTGCAAGCTGCAGCAACTGGTGCGCCTTGGCTGGGGACAGATCGGAGCCGGTCGGGTTGTGGCCCACGGATTGGAGGAAGAACAGTTTGGGGCGGTGCTTCTTCAGCTGGCGTTCCAGCGTATCCAGGTCCGGGCCATCAGCCTCTCGCGCAATGCCGAGCATGCGCGCCCCTTGTAGTTGCAGCTTGCCGAACAAGGGATAGTAGCCAGGGTCCTCGACCAGTACCGTGTCGCCGGGGGCCACGTAGCGACGGATGATCAGGTCCATTGCATGGTTGGCGCCCAGGGTGGTCACCAGTTGCCGTGGTGATACGGCAATCTGGTAGTCCGCCAGCTTCTGCACCAGGCGTTGGCGCAGGTCGGGATTGCCCAGCCGTGTTCCGTAGCGAAACAGGGTCGACACGCCACCGCGCACCACTTGCCGGTGGAATTTGTCCAGGCGCATGTCCATCAGCCATTCGATCGGCGGAAACCCTTCGCCCAGGTGTGAATGGCCAGGGTCGCGCACGAACTGCTGGCGCATCATCCAGATGGTGTCCAGCGCCCGGGTGTAAGGCTCTGGTTCGTCATCCTCCTTGCGCGCTTTGAGGTTCTTGCAGACGAAGAACCCCTTGCCATGCCGGGCTTCTACCAGCCCCTGCGATGCCAGGTGCTCGTAAGCGGTGATTACGGTGTTCTTGGCGTACCCATGCAGGCGCATGTACTCGCGTAACGAGGGCAGTTTGTTGCCCTCTTGCAGGGCGCCTTCGGCTATCTGCCTGGCAATGGCGTCGGCCACTCTTTGCGCAAGGGTTTGTCTGGGCATGGCGAAAAGGTCGTGGGTACATGGGTGAAGTGTCTGGACAAACTGTACCTTTTTTCATGGATACAGTGCGGATAGTGTTTCGCAACCAAGAACAAACGACTCCAAGAGAGCTCCCCGATGTCCATCGACTCCCGCCTGCCCAATTTCCGCAATCTGTCGCCCTCGAAACGACTCGACTACGTTCAGCAACTGATCGGTCTGTCTGCCGAGGACTCGGCCCTTCTCCGCGATGCCGGTGCACTGCCGATTGAAATCGCCGACGGCATGATCGAGAACGTGATCGGCACGTTCGAGTTGCCCTACGCACTGGCAAGCAACTTCCGCATCAACGGCAGGGATGTAGTGATTCCATTGGTGGTGGAGGAGCCTTCGGTGGTTGCCGCGGCTTCGTTCATGGCCAAGCTGGCGCGGCCGACTGGTGGTTTTCAGACCTCCAGCAGTGCGCCCCTGATGCGTGCTCAGGTACAGATCATTGGCGTCAGCGACCCCTACAATGCGCGGCTCAGCCTGCTGCGCAGCAAGGACGAGATCATCGCTCTGGCCAACAGCAAGGACCAGTTGCTGAACAGCCTGGGTGGCGGTTGTCGCGATATCGAGGTGCACACCTTCATCGATAGCCCGCGCGGGCCGATGCTGGTGGCTCACCTGATCGTCGACGTGCGCGATGCCATGGGCGCCAATACGGTCAATACCATGGCAGAGGCGGTGGCGCCGCTGATGGAGCAGCTCACCGGCGGCAAGGTGCGTTTGCGCATTCTCTCCAACCTCGCCGATCTGCGTCTGGCCCGCGCCCAGGTGCGTATTGCGCCGGAGCAGCTGGATACGCCGGCGTACAAGGGGGTCGAGGTCATCGAAGGGGTGATCGATGCCTATACCTTTGCGGCGATCGATCCCTACCGAGCGGCGACCCACAACAAGGGCATCATGAATGGCATCGATCCCCTGGTGGTGGCCACTGGCAACGATTGGCGGGCGGTGGAGGCCGGTGCTCATGCCTATGCCTGCCGCAATGGTCACTATGGTTCACTGACCACCTGGGAGAAGGACAGCCAAGGTCATCTGGTCGGAACCATTGAAATGCCCATGCCGCTGGGGTTGGTGGGCGGCGCCACCAAGACTCATCCCCTGGCGCAGTTGTCGCTGCGCATTCTGGGCGTCAAGAGTGCTCAGGAGCTGGGCGAAATTGCGGTCGCCGTGGGGTTGGCGCAGAACCTCGGGGCTCTGCGCGCCCTGGCCACCGAAGGCATTCAGCGCGGTCACATGGCCCTGCATGCGCGCAATGTCGCGCTGTCGGCCGGTGCCCGTGGCGATGAGGTGGACTGGCTGGTCAAGCGAATGGTCGAGGCGCGAGATGTGCGCGCCGACCGCGCGGAGGTTCTGCTGCGCGAAAAGCGTGCTCAATGACCATGGATGCGGTAAGGCTGGTAGAGGTCGGCGCACGCGACGGCCTGCAGAACGAGGCCCAGACGCTGCCGGTGGCGATACGCGTGGAGCTGATCGAGCGCCTGGTCGCAGCCGGGTTGCAAACTCTGGAGGCCGGTGCGTTCGTCTCGCCGCGCTGGGTTCCGCAGATGGCCGACTCCGATGAGGTGCTGCGACGGCTTCGGCAGCACCCGGGGGTGACCTACACGGCGCTGGTGCCCAATCTCCAGGGGCTGGATGCCGCGCTGGCGGCGGGCTGCAGGGAGGTCGCGGTTTTCGCGTCCGCATCCGAGTTGTTCTCGCAGCGGAACATCAACTGCTCCATCGATGAAAGCCTGCAGCGCTTCCAGCCTGTGCTTGCCAAGGCAGCAGAGCAGGGCGTGGCGGTACGCGGCTACGTGTCCTGCGTGCTTGGTTGTCCGTTCAGCGATGAAGTACCGATGGCTGATGTGGTTCGAGTTGCCCGTGAGCTGTATGCCATGGGCTGCTATGAGATCAGCCTGGGGGACACCATTGGCAGAGGTACGCCGGGGCGGGTCAGGCAGCTCATCGAGGCGTGCGCCAGCGAAGTGCCGGTCACGGCCCTGGCCGGGCACTTCCACGACACCTATGGCATGGCAGTGGCCAACGTTCAGGCGGCTCTGGACGCTGGCGTGCGTGTGTTCGACAGCTCGATCTCCGGGCTTGGCGGGTGTCCATATTCACCAGGTGCCACGGGTAACGTGGCAACCGAGGAACTGGTCTACCTGTTCCGTGAGCAGGGGTTGGCGACCGGTGTTGATCTTCCGGCGCTGCTCGAAGCGGGAGCCTTTATCGATGCCGCGCTGGGCAAGGCCTCGGCCTCGAGAGTGGCCACGGCTCTGCGCAGCAAGGCAGCCCGTCCGCGATGACGGTGCCGGAGGGCTGGTGATGACAGGCATGTGTCACGCCCAGTATCCCGACACCCCATAAACGACGACCTGGCGGTCGTCCATCCAAGCGCTTCCTCAATAACAACAAGAGCCCGCGAGGGCGAGGGACATCATGACTCAAGAACTTGCCAGGCCGGCCGCAACGCCGTCCGACGTCACGCGCGATACCAACAACCTCTATGAGGTGTGGGGCGACACCGTGGATTCCAGGCATCTCGTGCTGGCCATTCTGATCAGTGCAGTCGTCAGTCTCGGTACCTATGCATTGGCATTAGGGATTCTTGCCGACATCCTGGATTCGGCGCAGATGGCCAAGGCCTACGCCATGTTGTTCGGAATTCTGGGTTGCCTGGGTGGCGGTACGATCAGCGCCTTCCTGTTCAAACCCAAGCGCGATGTGGTCGAGCACGTGGCGGATCCCGCGTTTCGTGAGCAAGTGGTCAACGACCTGCTCAAGGAGTACGGCAGCCTTGGTCGCCTTGAGGAGACGTCGCCCGAGGTGATCGCCGAGCTGCGCGATCTGGGGCTCTACGAGCTATTTCGCGACGCTCAGCGGCGAGAGGAGGGAGCGCGTGAGTCTGCCGCTGACACCGAGGTGGATGAGCATGCATCCCTGCAGCCAAGTGGAGGGCGTTCGTGATGGAGGGGTTGCTCTACGAAATCCTGATGGCTCTGGCACTGGGTTTGTTCGGCGCGGTGTTGTTCTCCGCTATCGGTCTGGTCTCGGGAACCGATGAAACCACCACCCTGGCGCCCTTGACCATGTTGGTCGTGATGCTGGGTGCGCCGCCAGCCGGCATCCTCACCTTCTTTCTGGCCGGGGCGGTCGCCAAGCATATGACCCACGCCGTACCCACTGCGCTGTTGGGGATTCCCGGCGACACCATGGCGACTGCTCTGATCGGGGACGCCAACTACTTGCGCCGACTCGGCGTGCCCCACGTGGCCTTGCGCAAGATGATCACCGGCGGCGCGATGGCCGCTCTGATTGCAGTGCCGTTATCGGTGCTGTTCGCGGTGTTGCTGGCGCCATTCGGCGATGTGATCAAGCAGTTCGCTCCCTGGGTTTTCCTCTGTGCGGCCTTTGCCATCGCTTATTTCTCGGCCGGTCGCTGGGCCTCGGTGCTGGCGCTGCTGCCATTCGTGCTGGTCATCGTTGCCTTGCAGGCGTTGACGGCTCAGCACGACGTCAAGCTCGCCGTCAGCTATTTCCTCGGTATCGCAGTCGCGCCGCTGATCGCCTCGCTGTTCTCTCTGCTGGCGCCGGGCGAGCGCGAGAAGATGCGTCGCGATGGCTTTCGCGTCTTTTCCCTGGCTCCGGACATGAAGGGCTGGAAAGGCTACTTTCCCAATCCGTTTCGAGTGATCAACAAGCGTCAGAGACGCATGACCGCGATGGCTGCCAGTGTCACCAGTGCCACCTTCGTCTTCAGCCCCGTGGCCATGACCGTGATCATGGGCGAGGTGATCGGTGCCCGCATCAAGCAGGCATACGAGCGATTGACCACGGTGATCACTGCACGTAATGGCGTAACTGAGTCGACCTACATCGCGGAAGCGCTGATTCCCCTGATCGCCTTCGGCCTGCCGCTAAGCCCGGTAGCTGCCGGGCCGGCTGCGCCGCTGTTCAATGCACCGCCGCGTTTTACCGTCGACAGCGCGACAGGTGAGGTCAACAACCTGCACAACCTGCTGAACTACTGGGAGTTCTTCGGTTATGGCATGTTGGCGGTGTTTGTCGCCATCCTGATCGCTTATCCGTTTTCCATGAGCTTCGCCCACCGGGCGGCATCCTTCGTGTTCCGCAAGATCAGTCACGAGGCGGTGATCTCCACCTTCATCGGTCTGGCACTGGTCGTGGGTATCTGGGAGGGTGGCCTGCTCGGAGTGCTGGTGGTGGTCACCATCGGCTTGATTGGTGGCTTCCTCGGGCGCTTCCTGGGGTTCAACATCGGCGTGCAGTTCATGGGTTACTACACGGCGGTATTGAGCGTACCGGCTATGTTGGCCGTGTTGAGGTAAGCGACAACCTTGGGCGCAACGGTGTGCCTGGCGTTAGCGCAGCAGCTCCAGTGGTCCGCTGATGCCAGCCAGGTAGTCATCCACGCATTGCAGTACCAGCTCGCTGCGCCAGCGCTCGGGCTGGGTGGCCAACTCGTCGCGCGTCAACCAGGTGATGCCGCTGATGTCGCTATCCAGCTCGCGCTCGGGGTAATGGCGCACGGGGCGTGCGCTGAAGCACACGCGTTGATAGGTCACGCCATTACTTGGTGCGGTATAGAGGTAGATGCCGAGCAGGGCAGTGAGCTCGACGTCCCAGCCGGTTTCCTCGAGCGTCTCGCGCAGTGCGGCTTCGCGTAGCGATTCATTGGCTTCCAGGTGCCCGGCCGGTTGGTTGAGTACCAGGCGGCCGGCCTTGAACTCTTCGACGAAGAGGAAACGGCCATCATCTTCGATCACCGTGGCCACGGTGATATGGGGTTGCCACTCCATTTTTGGTGCTCCAAAAAACGATCAGCGTGCAGGATTCTGTAGGAGCGAGCTCTGCTCGCGAAAAACGGCTTCGCGAGCGGAGCTCGCTCCAACGGCGATTGTTCGCGTCTATAAATAAAGAACCCCGGCATAGGGCCGGGGTTCTTTTGACACTCAAGCCCTATCAGGCATTCAGTGCAGCCAGAGCGGCATTGAAGGTAGCGCTGGGGCGCATCACCTTGCTGGTCAGCTCGGGGTTGGAGCGGTAGTAGCCACCGATTTCGACCGGCTTGCCTTGTACGGCAGCCAGTTCGCCAACGATGGTCGCTTCCTGCTCGGTCAGTTGCTTGGCCAGCGGGGTGAAGCGGGCTTTCAGCTCGGCATCGTCATTCTGCTCGGCCAGGGCTTGTGCCCAGTACAGTGCCAGGTAGAAATGGCTGCCGCGGTTGTCGATCTCGCCGACCTTGCGCGCCGGGGACTTGTTGTTGTCCAGCAGCTTGCCGGTGGCCTGATCCAGGGTCTTGCCCAGTACCTTGGCCTTGGCGTTGTTGGTCTTGATGCCGGTTTCCTCAAGCGACACGGCCAGGGCCAGGAACTCGCCCAGGGAATCCCAGCGCAGGTAGTTCTCTTCGACCAGCTGCTGTACGTGCTTGGGTGCCGAGCCGCCGGCGCCGGTTTCGTACATGCCGCCGCCAGCCATCAGCGGCACGATGGACAGCATCTTGGCCGAGGTGCCCAGCTCCATGATCGGGAACAGGTCGGTCAGGTAGTCGCGCAGTACGTTGCCGGTCACCGAGATGGTGTCCTGGCCGCGAATCATGCGCTCCATGGAGACACGGATGGCTTCGTTGTAGCCCATCATGCGGATGTCCAGGCCGGTCAGGTCGTAATCCTTGAGGTACAGCTCGACCTTCTTCTGCAGCTCGCGGTCGTGGGCGCGCTCCGGGTCCAGCCAGAATATGGCAGGGGTGTTGGACTGACGAGCACGGGTAACGGCCAGCTTCACCCAGTCGCGAATCGGCGCGTCCTTGGTCTGGCAGGCGCGCCAGATGTCGCCGGCTTCGACCTGGTGCTGCATCAGCACGGTGCCGTCGGCAGCCACGACGCGCATGGTGCCGTCGGCGGTCATTTCGAAGGTCTTGTCGTGAGAGCCGTACTCTTCGGCTTTCTGCGCCATCAGGCCGACGTTCGGCACGGTGCCCATGGTGGTCGGGTCGAAGGCGCCGTTGGTTTTGCAGAAGTTGATCATTTCCTGATAGATGCGAGCGTAGGTGCTCTCAGGCATGACGGCCTTGGTGTCTTTCTGCTTGCCGTCCTTGCCCCACATCTGACCGGAGTTGCGGATCATTGCCGGCATCGAGGCGTCGACGATCACGTCGCTCGGAATGTGCAGGTTGGTAATGCCCTTGACCGAGTCGACCATGGCCATTTCCGGGCGATGGGCGTAGACCTCGTGGATGTCGTGGAGGATTTCTTCCTGCTGCGAGGCCGGCAGCGACTTGATCTTGTCGTAGACGCTGCTGATACCGTTGTTCGGGTTGACGCCCAGTTCCTTGAACAGTTCGCCGTACTTGTCGAACACGTCCTTGTAGTAAACGCTGACGGCGTGGCCGAAGACGATCGGGTGGGAGACCTTCATCATGGTCGCCTTGACGTGCAGGGACCACATTACGCCAGTTTCCTTGCAGTCCTGCAGGGTCTTCTCGAAGAAGTCACGCAGCTTGCGGCAGCTCATGAACATGCTGTCGAACACTTCGCCTTCCTGCAGGGCGAGTTGTTTCTTGACCTCGACCTTGCCGTCCTTGCCGACGAACTCGATGCGCACGTCACCAGCCTTGGCCATGGTGATCGACTGCTCGCTGGAGAAGAAGTCGCCGCCGCGCATGTAGTCGGCGTGGGACTGCGAAGCCATGCTCCACTTGCCCATGCTGTGCGGGTGCTTGCGTGCATAGGCCTTGACCGCGGCCGGGGCGCGGCGGTCGGAGTTGCCTTCGCGCAGAACCGGGTTCACGGCGCTGCCCAGGATTTTGGCGTAGCGGCCGCGAACTTCTTTGTCTTCGTCGCTCTGCGGATCTTCCGGGAAGTCCGGAATGTTATAGCCCTGAGCCTGCAGCTCGGCGATGGCTGCCTTGAGCTGAGGTACGGAGGCACTAATGTTCGGCAGTTTGATGATGTTGGCGTCCGGCTGCAGAGTCAGCTCGGCCAGTTTGGCCAGGTCGTCATCGATGCGCTTGTCGGCGTCCAGGCGGTCGGCAAAGCTTGCCAGGATCCGTCCAGCAAGAGAGATGTCGCGGGTTTCAACGGAGATGTCAGCCGAGGCGGCAAAGGCTTCTACAATTGGCAGAAGCGAATAGGTAGCGAGGGCCGGAGCTTCGTCGGTGAAGGTGTAGATGATCTTCGAAGGGGTGGACATTTAGGGTTAACTCTCTTCTTTGCTGAGCGCGCATAGAAACTCGACCTGCGCGGGTAGGCGCTTGAGCCCCATGATGGCGGGGCCGGGTCGAGGACTCGCCGCGGTGATGTTGGATGCACCCGTAGAGTGTCGAGCATTTCGAGCCGGCAGACAGTAGTGGCCGTTTACCGGGTTCAAGAGGTTGCTGTCTGGTTCCAGACAGATCGCCCCTTATGACTCGTTAGTCACCTAAGCAGTATACCACTGCGACACCTCGCCACAGAATGCCCAGTTGCATAAGACCTTTGCACATGTGTCTCCGCGAGCGGTTTGCGCTACTCTCGGGGATGCACACTGTCTAACCACAAGATGGAGTCCAGCATGGGATACCAAAAGATCCAGGTGCCAGCCAGCGGTGACAAAATCACCGTCAACGCCGATATGTCGCTGAACGTTCCGAACAACCCGATCATCCCGTTCATCGAGGGTGACGGTATCGGTGTCGATATTTCTCCGGTGATGATCAAGGTCGTCGACGCTGCTGTCGAAAAAGCCTATGGCGGCGCCCGCAAGATCTCCTGGATGGAAGTTTATGCCGGCGAGAAGGCTACCCAGGTTTACGATCAGGACACCTGGCTGCCGAAAGAAACCCTCGAAGCTGTACGTGATTACGTGGTTTCGATCAAAGGCCCTCTGACCACGCCTGTTGGCGGCGGCATCCGCTCATTGAACGTGGCCTTGCGCCAGGAGCTCGATCTCTATGTCTGCCTGCGCCCGGTACGTTGGTTCGAGGGCGTACCCAGCCCGGTGAAGAAACCGGGTGACGTGGATATGGTGATCTTCCGCGAGAACTCCGAAGACATCTATGCCGGCGTGGAGTGGAAGGCTGGCAGCCCCGAGGCCGAGAAAGTCATCAAGTTCCTCACCGAGGAAATGGGCGTCAAGAAGATCCGCTTTACCGACATGTGCGGTATCGGCATCAAGCCGGTTTCCGAGGCGGGTACCAAGCGCCTGGTGCGCAAGGCCCTGCAATACGCCGTGGACAACGACCGCAGCTCGGTGACCCTGGTGCACAAGGGCAACATCATGAAATTCACCGAGGGTGCCTTCAAGGAATGGGGCTACGAGATTGCCCGCGAGGAGTTCGGTGCCGAGCTGCTCGACGGCGGTCCGTGGATGCAGTTCAAGAACCCGCGCACCGGCAAGAACGTCGTGGTCAAGGACGTGATTGCAGACGCCATGTTGCAGCAGGTCCTGCTGCGTCCGGCCGAATATGACGTGATCGCTACCCTAAACCTCAATGGCGACTATCTGTCCGACGCCCTGGCGGCCGAAGTCGGCGGCATTGGCATCGCGCCCGGTGCCAACCTGTCCGATTCGGTGGCCATGTTCGAGGCGACTCACGGCACCGCGCCGAAGTACGCCGGTCAGGACAAGGTCAACCCGGGCTCGGTCATTCTCTCCGCCGAGATGATGCTGCGTCACATGGGCTGGGCCGAAGCTGCCGATCTGATCATCAAGGGCACTAACGGCGCAATCGCCGCCAAGACCGTGACCTACGACTTCGAGCGTCTGATGGAGGGAGCGAAACTGATGTCCTGCTCCGAATTTGGCGATGCGATGATCAGCCATATGTAATCGGTAGACCGATTCAGAGCGTGAAAAAAAGGCCGGTCACATGACCGGCCTTTTCGTGGCGATTTGCCAGAGTACTCAGACTTCGACAGTGCTCGCGATAGTTTGCGCCTGGGGTACGGCCACGGGGGCGTCCTGGTTGGCGGTAACCGCGCTGATATTGATGGCATGCAGTCCTTTGGGGCCTTGCACGATCTCGAAGCGGACCGGCTGGCCGGCCTTGAGTGTCTTGTAACCGTCCATCTGGATGGCCGAGTAGTGGGCGAACAGGTCCTCATCTCGGCCGTCGGCCAGGATGAATCCGTAGCCTTTGGCGTTGTTGAACCACTTGACCTTACCGCTGAGCATGCTGATATCCCTCTGCAAAGGACTCCATCTCTGGAGTATCATCCACTTCGACTCCACGCGATAACCGACCAGGCTGGGCGAAGGCGTGGAATCCCTGATACCCACCAGTGGGTATTTATTTGTTGTAACACCCTTTTGCCGTTAGTCAAGGCTATACGGCGGATGGCTGAGAACTCAGTCAAACTCCCTCTAGCATCCCCGTTCGCCCGGCCTTGAACCTCTGATTTCAGCATGCATGCAAGTAGCCAGATTCGACTAACATTCAATCAGGATCACCCGGCAGAGCATGAGGATGACTCCTCTGGTATCGCTGTTCAGGAATCCAAGCCAGCATTGCAGGCACCACCGATGTACAAGGTGGTCTTATTCAATGACGACTACACCCCGATGGATTTCGTCGTCGAAGTGCTCGAAACGTTTTTCGGCATGAACCGGGAGCTGGCGACCAAGATCATGCTGGCCGTCCATACAGAAGGGCGTGCGGTGTGTGGTGTGTACACCCGTGATATTGCGGAGACCAAGGCAATGCAGGTCAACCAATACGCGCGAGAGAGCCAGCATCCGCTACTCTGTGAAATAGAGAAGGACGGTTAACGCCGGCCACTTGGGTATGAGGTGAAGCTATGTTGAATCGAGAGCTCGAAGTCACCCTCAATCTGGCTTTCAAGGAGGCCCGTGCCAAGCGTCATGAATTCATGACGGTCGAGCACCTGCTGCTCGCCTTGCTGGATAACGAGGCAGCCGTCAGTGTGCTGCGGGCCTGTGGGGCCAACCTCGACAAGCTGCGCCACGATCTGCAGGAGTTCATCGACTCCACTACGCCACTGATTCCTCAGCACGATGAAGACCGCGAAACCCAGCCGACTCTGGGCTTCCAGCGCGTTTTGCAGCGTGCTGTCTTCCATGTGCAGAGCTCCGGCAAGCGTGAGGTGACCGGCGCCAACGTGCTGGTCGCGATCTTCAGCGAGCAGGAAAGCCAGGCCGTGTTCCTGCTCAAGCAGCAGAGCGTGGCCCGCATCGATGTGGTCAACTACATCGCCCATGGCATCTCCAAGGTGCCGGGGCATGGCGATCAGCACGAGAATGATCAGGACATGCAGGATGAGGAGGGCGGCGAGTCCTCAGCTTCCGGCAATCCGCTGGATGCCTACGCCAGCAACCTCAACGAACTGGCTCGTCAGGGGCGTATCGATCCACTGGTCGGTCGCGAGCATGAAGTCGAGCGCGTTGCGCAGATTCTCGCGCGTCGGCGCAAGAACAACCCGCTGCTGGTAGGCGAGGCCGGTGTCGGCAAGACAGCCATCGCCGAAGGCCTGGCCAAGCGTATCGTCGACGAGCAGGTGCCTGATCTGCTGGCCGACAGCGTGGTCTATTCCCTGGACCTCGGTGCACTTCTGGCCGGCACCAAGTACCGCGGCGACTTCGAGAAGCGCTTCAAGGCGCTGCTCAATGAGCTGCGCAAGCGGCCGCATGCGATCCTCTTCATCGACGAGATTCACACCATCATCGGTGCTGGCGCGGCGTCGGGCGGGGTCATGGATGCCTCCAACCTGCTCAAGCCAATGCTGTCCTCTGGTGAAATCCGCTGCATCGGTTCCACCACCTTCCAGGAATTCCGCGGCATCTTCGAGAAAGACCGTGCGCTGGCGCGACGCTTCCAGAAGGTCGACGTGGTCGAGCCTTCGGTAGAGGACACCGTCGGCATTCTCAAGGGGCTCAAGGCGCGCTTCGAGCAGCATCATCACATCGAATACAGTGATGAAGCCCTACGTGCAGCGGCTGAGTTGGCTGCGCGCTACATCAATGATCGACACATGCCGGACAAGGCCATCGACGTCATCGACGAGGCCGGCGCCTACCAGCGTCTGCAGCCGGAAGACAAGCGCGTGGCGCGTATCGAGGTGGCTCAGGTCGAGGATATCGTCGCCAAGATCGCGCGGATTCCGCCGAAGCACGTGTCCAGCTCCGACAAGGAGTTACTGCGTAATCTGGAGCGTGACCTCAAGCTCACCGTGTTCGGCCAGGATGCTGCCATCGACTCGCTGGCAACCGCGATCAAGCTGTCGCGTGCCGGCCTCAAGGCGCCGGACAAGCCGGTCGGCTCCTTCCTCTTCGCTGGCCCTACTGGCGTGGGCAAGACCGAGGCCGCACGGCAGTTGGCCAAGGCCATGGGTATCGAGCTGGTGCGTTTCGACATGTCCGAGTACATGGAGCGTCACACCGTGTCGCGCCTGATCGGTGCGCCGCCCGGTTACGTTGGTTTCGACCAGGGTGGCTTGCTGACCGAGGCGATCACCAAGCAGCCGCACTGCGTGCTGTTGCTCGATGAGATCGAGAAGGCGCATCCGGAAGTCTTCAACCTGCTGCTGCAGGTGATGGACCACGGCACGCTGACTGACAACAATGGGCGCAAGGCGGACTTCCGCAACGTGATCCTGATCATGACCACCAACGCTGGCGCGGAAACCGCTTCGCGTGCGTCGATCGGCTTCACCCAGCAGGATCATTCCACCGATGCCATGGAAGTGATCAAGAAGAGCTTCACACCGGAGTTCCGCAACCGTCTGGACACCATCATCCAGTTTGGTCGCCTCAGTCACGAGACGATCAAGAGCATCGTCGACAAGTTCCTCACCGAACTGCAGGCGCAGTTGGAGGACAAGCGTGTCACGCTGGAGGTCAGCGATGCGGCGCGCAGCTGGCTTGCCGAGCGCGGTTACGATGTGATGATGGGCGCACGGCCGATGGCACGTTTGATCCAGGACAAGATCAAGCGTCCGCTGGCAGAGGAAATCCTCTTCGGCGAGCTGGCCGAGCATGGCGGTGTGGTGCACATCGACATCAAGGATGGCGAGCCCAGCTTCGAGTTCGAGACGGCGGCAGAGGTCGCCTGATCGAATGGCCTCAAGTGCACTGAAAGCCCTGGTGGCTTTCAGTGAGCTAACGAAAACGCCCGGCATATGCCGGGCGTTTTCGTTTGGTGCTTGGCTTAACGGGCGCGGTAGGTGATGCGGCCCTTGCTCAAGTCATAAGGTGTCAGCTCAACGCGCACCTTGTCACCAGTGAGAATGCGGATGTAGTTCTTGCGCATCTTGCCGGAGATGTGCGCGGTAACGACGTGCCCGTTTTCCAACTCCACGCGGAACATGGTGTTGGGCAGGGTGTCGACGACAGTGCCTTCCATTTCGAAGCTGTCTTCTTTCGACATGCAGTAAAGCCCTCGGTATCCAGGAAATGGCCCGGTGCAACTGGCGCCAGGCAAAAGCGGCGTGCATTGTGCCCGAAAACAGTGGGCTGCGCCAAGTGGCTTGGAGTGTCGAACTGACTGGGGTGGTGGCTGATAGGCTAGGTAAGCAGTGTCCAGCGCTGATTAACGAACAGTTCGATGGGGCGGTACTGGGTCTTGTAGTTCATCTTCCGACAATTCTTGATCCAGTAGCCGAGGTAGACGGCCTCCAATCCCAGGCGCTCGGCCTCGCCGATTTGCCAGAGGATGGCGAATCGCCCCAGGCTGCGGCGTTCTTCGGTGGGGTCATAGAAGGTATAAACCGCCGACAGACCGTTTGGCAGAACGTCAGTGACTGCGATGGCGACCAGCCTGCCCTGCAGACGAAACTCGTAGAAGCGTGAGAACGGCAGGTCGCGAATCAGAAAGGTCGAGAACTGGTCGCGGCTCGGTGGATACATGTCACCATCAGCGTGGCGCTGCTCGATATAGCCCACGTAGAGATCGTAATATTCTTCAGTGAATGCCGGGCGCACGCAGCGAACGACGATGTCTTCATTGCGTTTGAGGATGCGCCGCTGCTGGCGGTTAGGTGTGAAGCGCGCAGCAGGAATGCGTGCAGGAATGCAGGCGGTGCACTGCTGGCAATGCGGTCGGTAGAGGTGGTCGCCGCTGCGGCGAAAGCCCATTTCCGAAAGTTCTGCATAAACCAGCACATCCATGGGCTGGCTGGGGTCAAGAAACAGGGTGGTGGCCTGTTCTTCCGGCAGATAGCTGCATGGATGGGGTTGAGTGGCATAGAACTTCAGGCGGGCCAGCTCGGTCATGGCGGTGTCTCGGGGAAGCCTGATAAGAGTGTATGCCAGGCTGCGAATATCGACTAGGCGAGCCAATCTGCTCCGGTGGGCAGATCGAGGTGACGCTTAAGGTATTCGGCGAAGCTGGCGCGCGGTATAGCCCTGGCGCCGAAGCTGTGCAGGTGCTGTGTGGGCATCTGGCAGTCGATGAGGACGAAGCCCCAGTCTCGCAGCTTGCCGACCAAGGTGGCGAAACCGACCTTGGATGCATTGTCGGCACGGCTGAACATGGACTCACCGAAAAACAGCTGGCCGATGGCCAGGCCGTAAAGCCCTCCGACCAGTTCGTCCCCGCTCCAGACCTCCACGGAGTGGGCGGTGCCGCGCTGATGCAGCTGCAGGTAAGCCTCCTGCATGCCGCGGGTAATCCAGGTCCCATCGGCGTAGGCGCGTGGCTCGGCGCAGGCCTGTATGACGGCGGCGAAGTTCTGGTCGAAGGTGACGCGATAATGCTGCTGGCGCAGCAGTTTGGCCAGGCTGCGGGAAACATGCAGCTCATCAGGGAACAGAACGGTGCGCGGATCGGGCGACCACCAGAGAATTGGCTGGCCATCCTGAAACCAGGGAAAGCAGCCATGTCGATAGGCGCTGATCAGGCGGTCGGCGCTCAGATCGCCGCCAGCGGCCAGCAGGCCATTAGGCTCGCGCATGGCTTTAGCCAATGGCGGGAACTGCAGTGAGTCGCGTTGCAGCCAGGTGAGCATGTGCGCTTGTCCAGCGGAGGAGGGGAGGGCGAGCGGAGGTGCTCGCCCTTGTCCATCAGTTGCCGTCGAGAAACTTCTCGACATCCAGCGCGGCCATGCAGCCGGCGCCAGCGGAGGTAATGGCCTGACGGTAGATGTGATCGGCCACGTCGCCGGCGGCGAACACACCTTCGATGCTGGTAGCGGTGGCATTGCCTTCGCTGCCGCCTTTGATCTTCAGGTAGCCGTCATGCATGTCCAACTGGCCGACGAACAGCTCGGTGTTGGGCTTGTGGCCGATGGCGATGAACACGCCAGCCAGGGCCAGCTCCTTGGTGCTACCGTCGAGGGTGCTTCTCAGGCGCATGCCGGTCACGCCGCTCTGGTCGCCCAGCACTTCGTCCAGGGTGTGATTCCAGTGCAGGCGCATGTTGCCGTTCTCGACCTTGTCGAACAGCTTGTCCTGCAGGATCTTCTCCGAGCGCAGTTTGTCGCGGCGGTGCACCAGGTGCACTTCCTTGGCGATGTTCGACAGGTACAGTGCCTCTTCCACTGCGGTGTTGCCGCCGCCTATCACAGCCACCACCTGGTTGCGATAGAAGAAGCCGTCGCAGGTGGCGCAGGCGGAGACGCCCTTGCCGGAGAATGCCTCTTCCGATGGCAGGCCAAGGTACTGGGCGCTGGCGCCAGTGGCGATGATCAGTGCATCGCAGCTGTAAGTGCCGCTGTCGCCCTTGAGCACGAAGGGGCGGCTCTGCAACTCGGCGGTATGAATGTGGTCGTAGATGATCTCGGTGTCGAAGCGCTCGGCGTGTTTCTGCATGCGCTCCATCAGCGCCGGGCCGGTGAGACCTTCGACGTCACCCGGCCAGTTGTCCACTTCGGTGGTGGTGGTGAGCTGACCGCCAGGCTGGATGCCGGTGATGACCACGGGCTTGAGGTTGGCGCGCGCGGCATAAACGGCGGCGCTATAACCGGCAGGGCCGGAACCCAGGATGATCAGGCGGGAATGCTTGACTTCGCTCATAAAAAAACCCCATAAGCCTTTGTCACAAAAGAGAATGCGTGCTCCAATTGAGCCGCATGGAAGCTGCTGGCGGCTATGCTACACCGAAGCGGGGTGGGTGCGGGAGCTTGGCAATTGGCCTGGGCGTCAGGCTGGCCCTACAATAGGCCGCTTCGCGGTTAACCATCAGATGGACGCGCCAAGGGCGCAGGAAATGGCTGTTTTGAAGAATTCCACCACCCAGATTACCGACTGGCGTCAGAAGCTTCAGTACCGACTGAAGGAAGGCGCGTTGATCGCCCTGGGCGCTATGTGCCTGTACCTGCTGATGGCACTGTTGACCTATAACGTTGCCGACCCGGCGTGGGACAACAGCGTGCAGGTCGAACGCATCATGAATGCCGGTGGCAGCATCGGCGCCTGGCTCTCCAGCGCACTGTTCGGCGCGCTGGGTTACTTCGCCTACATCTTCCCGCTCCTGCTGGCCGCCAAGACCTGGCAGGTGTTTCGCACCCGCAATCAACCCTGGCACTGGAACGGCTGGCTGTTTTCCTGGCATAGCATCGGCCTGGTCTTCCTGATTCTTTCCGGTGCTGCGCTGGGCGATATTCATTTTGCAGCGGCCGCCGGCATGCAGGGCTCCGGTGGTGGCATGCTCGGTGCCAGCCTGGGTGATTTGGCCGTGCATGCGCTGAACGTGCAGGGCAGTACCCTGGTATTCCTGGCACTGTTTCTGTTTGGTTTGACCGTCTTCACCGATCTGTCCTGGTTCCGTGTGATGGACCTGACCGGCAAGATCACCCTCGACCTGATCGAGCTGATTCACGGCGCCATCACCGGCTGGTGGAATGCCCGTAGCGAGCGCAAGCAGATGAAGATTCAGCTGCGCGAGCTGGATGAGCGGGTCACCGAAGTGGCTGCGCCAGTGGTTTCGGATCGCCGTGAGCAAGCTAAGGTTAAGGAGCGTCTGCTCGAACGCGAAGAGTCGCTGAGCAAGCACATGAGCGAGCGCGAGAAGCGCCCCGCACCGGTAATTGCGCCGCCGCCCGTGGCCAAGGCGCCAGAACCGAGCAAGCGCGTGCAGAAGGAAAAGCAGGCGCCGCTGTTCGTCGACAGCGCGGTGGAAGGCACCTTGCCGCCGATTTCCCTGCTCGACCCGGCGGAAGCCAAGAAGGTCGAGTACTCGCCGGAATCGCTCAAGGGCGTTGGCCATCTGCTGGAAATCAAACTCAAGGAATTCGGTGTCGAGGTCGCGGTGGATTCGATCCATCCTGGCCCGGTGATCACCCGCTACGAAATCCAGCCGGCCGCAGGGGTCAAGGTAAGCCGTATTGCCAACCTGGCCAAGGACCTGGCGCGTTCGCTGGCCGTGACCAGCGTGCGGGTCGTGGAAGTCATTCCCGGAAAGACCACCGTCGGTATCGAGATCCCCAACGAGAATCGTCAGATCGTGCGTTTCTCCGAAGTGCTGTCGACGCCCGAATATGATGACGCCAAGTCGCCGGTGACCCTGGCCCTGGGCCATGACATCGGCGGCAAGCCGGTGATTACCGATCTGGCCAAGATGCCGCACCTGCTGGTGGCCGGTACCACCGGTTCCGGTAAGTCGGTGGGCGTGAATGCGATGATTCTGTCGATTCTGTTCAAGTCGAGCCCGGAAGACGCCAAGCTGATCATGATCGACCCGAAAATGCTCGAGTTGTCGATCTACGAAGGCATTCCGCACCTGCTTTGCCCGGTCGTCACCGACATGAAGGAAGCGGCCAACGCCCTGCGCTGGAGCGTTGCCGAGATGGAACGCCGCTACAAGCTGATGTCGAAGATGGGCGTGCGCAACCTGGCGGGCTTCAACCGCAAGGTCAAGGATGCCATCGAGGCTGGCGAGCCGTTGTCCGATCCGCTGTTCCGTCGCGAAAGCATGGAAGACGAAGCGCCGCTGCTCAAACCACTGCCGACCATCGTCGTGGTGGTCGATGAATTCGCTGACATGATGATGATCGTCGGCAAGAAGGTCGAAGAGCTGATCGCGCGTATCGCGCAGAAGGCGCGTGCGGCAGGTATTCACCTGATCCTCGCCACCCAGCGCCCGTCGGTGGACGTGATCACTGGCCTGATCAAGGCCAACATCCCGACCCGCATGGCGTTCCAGGTATCGAGCAAGATCGACTCGCGCACCATCATCGACCAGGGCGGTGCCGAGCAGTTGCTCGGCCACGGTGACATGCTCTACATGCCGCCGGGCACCAGCTTGCCGATTCGTGTTCACGGCGCCTTCGTCTCGGACGATGAAGTGCACCGTGTAGTCGAAGCCTGGAAGCTGCGTGGTGCGCCGGATTACAACGAAGACATTCTCGCCGGGGCCGAAGAGGGTGGCGGCAGCTTCGAAGGTGGTGGTGGTGAAGGCGGTGAGGGCAGCGAGGAAGACCCGCTGTACGACGAGGCCGTCAACTTCGTGCTGGAAAGCCGCCGTGCCTCCATTTCCGCCGTGCAGCGCAAGCTGAAGATCGGCTACAACCGCGCCGCACGGATGATCGAGGCGATGGAAATGGCCGGCGTGGTCAGCTCGATGAATACCAACGGTTCACGCGAGGTACTCGCGCCCGGTTCATCTCGTGACTGAGTGTTGCGTCTCGCGGATGAACCGCTGAATTCGCGGTCTACAGGATTCACGGCAGCCCAGGTGCTGCCGAGCAATGCGGGGTACGGAGTCGCCTCGCCATTCTTATACGGACTCAAGGGGTTTATATGCGTGTTATTCGCCTGCTGATGCTGGCTGCTTTGAGCTTTACCCTGCTGACCGCCCAGGCTGATGAAGAGGCGGCCACCAAGCGCTTGAGCGAATTGCTCAGCCAGGCGCAAACCATCAGCGCGCGCTTCTCTCAGTTGACCCTCGACGCCAGCGGCACTCAGCTGCAGGAAACTGCAGGGCAACTGGCGCTCAAGCGTCCGGGCATGTTCCGTTGGCACACCGATCAACCCATGGAGCAACTGCTGGTCTCCAATGGCGAGAAGGTCTGGCTGTACGACCCGGATCTGGAGCAGGTCACCATTCAGACACTCGATCAGCGCCTGACCCACACTCCCGCGTTGTTGCTCTCCGGCGATGTCTCGCAGATCCGCGAGAACTTCGAGATCGACTACAAGGAAGGCGGCAGCGTGGTCGACTTCATTCTCAAGCCCAAGGCCAAAGACAGCCTGTTCGACAGCCTGCGCCTGTCGTTCCGCAATCGCGTGCTCAACGACATGCAACTGATCGACAGCATCGGTCAGCGCACCAACATCCTGTTCCTCAATGTAAAGATGAACGAGCCGGTCGAAGACCATCTGTTCACCTTCGACATTCCGGAAGGCGCGGACGTCATCCAGGAGTAAGGCGTGGATCTGTTCGGTCGCCAACCCGTCGCGCAGCCCCTGGCTGCGCGTTTGCGTGCTACCAGTCTGGACGAATACGTCGGCCAGGAGCATGTGCTGGCGCCGGGCAAGCCGCTGCGCGAGGCGCTGGAGCAGGGCGCTTTGCACTCGATGATCTTCTGGGGGCCGCCTGGCGTAGGCAAGACCACCCTGGCGCGCCTGCTGGCCAAGGTCACCGACGCGCATTTCGAAACCATCTCCGCCGTGCTCTCCGGGGTCAAGGAGATTCGCCAGGCCGTCGAAGTGGCCCAGCAGCACGCGGCTCAGTACGGCCGTCGCACCATTCTCTTCGTCGACGAAGTGCACCGCTTCAACAAGAGCCAGCAGGACGCGTTCCTGCCCTACGTGGAAGACGGCACGCTGATCTTCATCGGTGCCACCACCGAGAACCCCTCGTTCGAACTGAACAATGCGCTGCTGTCGCGTGCTCGCGTCTATGTGCTCAAGAGCCTCGACGAGGCCGCTATGCGCAAGCTGGTCAATCGCGCACTTACCGACCCGAAAGGCCTGGGTGATCGCCATCTCAGCCTGCCGGACGAGGCCTTTCAGATTCTTCTGGCTGCCGCCGATGGCGACGGCCGTCGTTTGCTCAATTTTCTCGAGAACGCTGCAGACCTGGCCGAGGATGGTAGCGAAATCGGGGTGGAGTTGCTGCAGAACCTGCTGGGCGATAGCCGGCGCCGTTTCGACAAGGGCGGCGAAGCCTTCTACGACCAGATTTCCGCGCTGCACAAGTCGGTGCGCGGTTCCAGCCCGGACGGTGCGCTGTACTGGTACGCGCGTATGCTCGATGGCGGTTGCGACCCGCTGTACATCGCCCGCCGTGTGGTGCGCATGGCCAGCGAGGATATCGGCAACGCCGATCCGCGCGCACTGACCTTGTGCCTCAACGCTTGGGACGTGCAGGAGCGCCTGGGCAGCCCTGAAGGCGAGCTTGCCGTGGCCCAGGCCATCGTCTATCTGGCCTGTGCACCGAAGAGCAACGCGGTGTATACCGCATTTAAGGCGGCTATGCGTGACGCTGCCGAGCAGGGCTCGCAGGAGGTGCCGCTGCACCTGCGCAACGCGCCGACCAAGCTGATGAAGCAGCTCGGTTATGGCGATGAATACCGTTATGCCCATGATGAGCCGGATGCCTACGCGGCGGGCGAGGATTACTTCCCCGAAAATCTGCAGCCGCGCCAGTATTACGACCCGGTACCACGTGGCCTGGAGCAGAAGATCCGCGACAAGCTGCAGCACCTGCGCAACCTGGATGGCAACAGTCCAAGGCAGAGGAGAAAGTGATGATTCGTGTGGCGCTTGCCGTCGCTGTAGGGGGCGCTGCTGGTTCGGTTATGCGCTTTCTGGTTGCCAGCTGGGTAGCCGGCAACTGGCCCCGGCATTTCTACCTGGGCACCTTTGCAGTAAACGTCATCGGTTGCCTGCTGATTGGTCTGCTGTCAGGTCTGTTCCTTACCCGTACCGACCTGCCGCTGGAGCTGCGTACCGGACTGATTACCGGTGTGCTGGGTGGCTTCACTACTTTTTCATCCTTCAGCCTGGAAATCATGAAGCTGATGGATGGAGGTCGCGCCCTCGAAGCGCTCGGTTACCTGGCATTCAGTATCCTTGGTGGTCTGCTGGCTGCCTGGGCTGGTCTGAGCCTGGCCCGATTGGCATCCTGACCCGCTAAAGCTTTACACTCGGCAACCCGCGTCACGCTGGTGGCCGCAACCTTTTTTCGTCGATGTATTGAGACCCGAACATGCTCGATTCCAAACTTGTCCGCACGCAACTCACCGAAATCGCCGAGCGCCTCGCCACCCGTGGCTTCGCCCTTGACGTCGCCCGCTTCGAGGCCCTGGAGAGTCAGCGCAAGTCGGTGCAGGTGCGCACCGAGCAACTGCAGGCCGAGCGCAACAGCCGTTCCAAGTCCATCGGCCAGGCCAAGGCGCGTGGCGAAGACATCGCGCCGCTGCTGGCGGAAGTCGATCAGATGGGCAGCGAGCTGGAAGCCGGCAAGCGTGAGCTGGATGCGATCCAGAACGAGCTGGACAACCTGCTGCTGAACATTCCCAACCTGCCGCACGAGTCTGTGCCGGTTGGCGCCGATGAAGACGGCAACGTCGAGGTGGCGCGTTGGGGCACCCCGCGCAGCTTCGATTTCGAGATCAAGGATCACGTCGCCCTCGGCGAGCAGCACGGCTGGCTGGACTTCGAGACCGCTGCCAAGCTGTCCGGCGCGCGTTTCGCCCTGCTGCGCGGCCCCATTGCGCGCCTGCATCGCGCCCTGGCGCAGTTCATGATCAACCTGCACACCGGCGAGCACGGCTACGAAGAGGCCTACACCCCGTATCTGGTGCAGGCTCCGGCGCTGCAGGGCACCGGCCAGCTGCCGAAGTTCGAGGAAGACCTGTTCAAGATCCGTCGTGAAGACCAGGCCGATCTGTACCTGATCCCGACTGCCGAAGTCTCGCTGACCAATATCGTCGCCGGTGAAATTCTCGATGCCAAGCAGCTGCCGCTGAAGTTCGTCGCCCATACCCCGTGCTTCCGCAGTGAGGCGGGCGCTTCCGGTCGTGATACCCGTGGGATGATCCGTCAGCACCAGTTCGACAAGGTCGAGATGGTGCAGATCGTCGAGCCATCCAAGTCCTTCGAGGCGCTGGAAGGCATGACCGCAAACGCTGAACGCGTGCTGCAACTGCTGGAGCTGCCGTATCGCAAGCTGGCTCTGTGCACTGGTGACATGGGCTTCTCCGCAGTGAAGACTTACGACCTGGAAGTCTGGGTGCCGAGCCAGGACAAGTACCGTGAGATTTCTTCCTGCTCCAACTGCGGCGACTTCCAGGCGCGCCGCATGCAGGCGCGCTACCGCAACCCGGAAACCGGCAAGCCGGAGCTGCTGCACACGCTCAACGGCTCCGGCCTGGCGGTCGGCCGTACCCTGGTGGCGGTACTGGAGAATTACCAGCAGGCCGACGGCAGCATTCGTGTGCCCGAGGTTCTGAAACCCTATATGGGCGGCATTGAAGTGATCGGCTGAGCCGGTACTAAAGCGGGGTGGTGCGGCTGCCCCGTTTACAGGCGGCGCGCTTGGCGATGGGCGTAGGGTGCGCTGTGCGCACCAAGGTCTTTCAGCCTGGTCCGGTGCGCATGGCGCACCCTAAGAGCCCGTCGTTCGCCTTCCCACCTCATTCGAGGCTGATTTATGCAATTCCTTCCGCTGTTCCACAAGCTGCAGGATCGCCTGGTACTGGTGATTGGCGGTGGTGAGGTCGCGCTGCGCAAAGCGCGCCTGCTAAGCGACGCTGGTGCTGTTTTGCATGTGGTCGCTCCGGAGATTCGTAGCGAGTTGCAGGAGCTGGCCGGTCCTGGCGGCATCTTCCTGCGTGGCTACGCGAGCAGCGACTTGCAGGGCGTTGCCCTGGTCATTGCAGCGACCGATGACGTGCCGCTCAATGCGCAGATTTCCGCCGAGGCCCAGGCGTTGGGCATTCCCGTCAACGTGGTGGATGCGCCGGCTCTGTGCAGCGTGATCTTCCCAGCCATCGTCGACCGTTCGCCGCTAATCGTCGCGGTCAGCAGTGGCGGCGATGCGCCGGTATTGGCGCGGCTGATCCGCGCCAAGATCGAAACCTGGATTCCGGCCACCTACGGCCAGTTGGCCAACCTGGGCAAGCGCTTTCGTGAGCGGGTCAAGCAGCTGTTTCCCGACGTGCAGCAACGCCGGGTGTTCTGGGAGGATGTCTTCCAGGGTCAGATCGCCGAGAGCGTGTTTGCCGGCAAGCCGGAGGAGGGTGAGCGCCTGCTGGAGGAGCGTCTGGCCGGTGCAGCGCCACGTGCGCTGGGCGAGGTCTATCTGGTCGGTGCTGGGCCGGGCGATCCCGATCTGCTGACCTTTCGCGCCCTGCGCCTGATGCAGCAAGCCGATGTGGTGCTCTACGACCGCCTGGTGGCTCCCGCCATCATCGAGCTGTGCCGGCGCGATGCCGAGCGCATCTACGTCGGCAAGCGCCGCGCCGATCATGCGGTGCCGCAGGAGCAGATCAACCAGTTGCTGATCGATCTGGCCCGTCAGGGCAAGCGTGTGCTGCGCCTGAAAGGCGGTGATCCGTTCATCTTCGGTCGTGGTGGTGAGGAGATCGAGCAACTGGCGGCGGAAGATATTCCCTTCCAGGTCGTGCCGGGTATCACCGCTGCGTCCGGTTGCGCGGCCTATGCCGGCATTCCGCTGACCCACCGCGATCATGCGCAGTCGGTGCGTTTCGTCACCGGGCATCTCAAGGACGGCAGCAGCAACCTGCCATGGAAAGACCTGGTGGCTCCAGGGCAAACCCTGGTGTTCTACATGGGCTTGGTCGGCCTGCCGGGCATCTGCGAGCAGCTGATTGCTCACGGCCGTTCAGGCGCCACGCCTGCAGCGCTGGTGCAGCAAGGTACCACGCAGAGTCAGCGGGTATTCACCGGTACCCTGGAGACTTTGCCGCAACTGGTGGCCGAGCACGAAGTGCACGCGCCCACGCTGGTGATAGTCGGAGAAGTGGTCACCCTGCGTGACAAGCTGGCCTGGTTCGAAGGCGCCCAGAACCGCATCTGACGCGTTGTGGCTGAAGCCTCGTTATCGGGGCTTCAGCCATCATCCGCCGTCACTCTAGTGCTGAAACACACCTTTACCCGGCAGGCGCTGGCGATCATGTGCGCGGGTGAAATCCTGCTGCGGCCCTTTGGGAACCACGCCAGTCGGGTTGATGGTGGCGTGGCTGGCGTAGTAGTGCGATTTGATGTGGGTGAAGTCCACCGTCTCGGCGATGCCTGGCCACTGATATAGCTCGCGTAGCCAGTTGGACAGGTTCGGGTAGACCTCGATGCGTCGCAGGTTACATTTGAAGTGGCCGTGATAGACGGCATCGAAGCGAATCAGCGTGGTGAACAGGCGGATGTCGGCCTCGGTCAGGTATTCACCGGCCAGATAGCGATTCCTGCCCAGGAGTGCTTCCAGCTCATCAAGCATGGCGAACAGCTCGTCGAAGGCTTCTTCGTAGGCTTCCTGGGTGGTGGCGAAGCCGGCGCGGTAGACGCCGTTGTTCACCGCCGGGTAGATGCGCTCGTTGAGCTGGTCGATGCGCTCGCGTAGCGGCTCGGGGTAGAAGTCCAGGTCGTTGCCGGTCAGGTCATCGAATGCGCTGTTGAACATGCGGATGATTTCCGCCGACTCGTTGCTGACAATGCCGCCGGTCTGCTTGTCCCACAGCACGGGCACGGTGACACGGCCGCTGTAGTGGCGATCATCGGCCGTGTAGCGCTGATGCATGTAGCTCAGGTTGTCGAGGTGGTCGCCGCTGGAGCCGAATTTGCGGTCGAAGGTCCAGCCCTGTTCGCGCATCAGCCAGCTCACCACGGATACATCGATCAGCGATTCGAGGCCTTTGAGTTTGCGCAGGATCAGGGTGCGGTGAGCCCAGGGGCAGGCCAGCGAGACGTACAGGTGATAACGTCCGGCTTCAGCCTTGAAGCCGCCGTCACCACTTGGCCCGGCGCTGCCGTCGGCGGTTACCCAGTTGCGGCGTTGTGCGCTTTCGCGCTGGAAGCGGCCGCTGTTGCCGGTGTTGTACCACTGGTCGTGCCAGCGTCCATCGATCAACAAGCCCATGACGCTTGCCTCCGTTTTGAGTGAGTCTGGAGTCTAACGTTATGAACTCGATTGAAAGGTGGAAAAAGCTGGCTTAAATGATCGGCTGGTTAGATTGAAGGCGCGCATCCCAACGCTGCTGTGCCTGCTGGAACGCTGCTTCACGGGCCAAGCCCAGGCCACGCAATGCGACGGCCATGGTGGCGATCACTGCCAGACGACCGTAAGGGTCATCGTGCTCGCCGCGCCAGAATGCGCCCAGCACGGCTGGGTCGAGTCGTTCGGGTTTGACATGGCGCTGCGCTGACAGCGCAGGCCATTCTTCGTCCCAGTTCTCGCCATCGAGAGTGCCGTAGAGATGGCACGCACCGTCCGGGTTGACCTCGATCTCGCCGCCTTCGCCCTTGATCACGATGGCAGGATCGCCGAGCAGGCGACTGGCTTCGCGGTGCACGGCCTGGTAGCCGGGATGGAAGATACTTTGCAGCCCGCAGTTGGCCCCCAACGGGTTGATAACGCGCGCCAGGGAGTGAATCGGCGAGCGCAGGCCCAGCGTGTTGCGCAGATCAATCATACGCTGTAGCGCCGGCATCCAGTCGCCCAGGTAGCTGTAGGCCAGGCCATGTTGATCGAGCGCCTTTGCCACGCTCTGCCAGTCGCGGCAACAGGGGATATCCAGCGCTGTCAGCAATTGCTCGCTATACAGGCGCCCGGCGGTGTGGGCGCCGCCACCGTGCATGAAGATGCGCACGCCGCTGGCGGCCAGCGCCTTGGCCGCCAGCAGATACCAGGGCAGGTGGCGTTTTTTACCGGCATAGCTAGGCCAGTCCAGGTCGACCTGAATGTCGGGGGCGGCGAGTCGTGGGCGGATGGCCTCGGTGAAGCCGGCGAGCTCCTCGGCGCTCTCTTCCTTGTGTCGCAGCAGCATCAGGAAGGCGCCGAGCTGGGTGTCCTCGACCTTGCCGTCGAGCAGCAGGCCCATGGCTTCGCGGGCCTCCTCGCGGGTCAGGCCGCGGGCGCCGCGCTTGCCCTTGCCGAGAATGCGCACGAACTGGGCGAAGGGGTGTTCGGCGGGGGTGATCAGGTTCATAGGCAATTGGTCGGTTTCGGCAGGCCGGCGAGCTTGGCGGCGAGTTTGGCGGGCGTGCCCTTGAACAGGCGATTGAGGTGCAGGCTGTTGCCTTTGTCCGTGCCCAGTTTCAGGGCTGCGTACTTGATCAGCGGACGGTTGGCCGGCGATAGCTGAAACTCGGCGTAGAAGGCGCGCAGCAGTTCGAGAATTTCCCAGTGTTCGTCACTCAGCTGCAACTCTTCCGCTGCGGCCAGCGCCTCGGCTACGGGGTGTGACCAATCCTGCAGGTCGACCAGGTAGCCGTCCTTGTCCAGGGCGATTTCGCGTCCGGCGACGTTGAGCGTGCTCATAGCCAGCTGTTGACCTTGGCGTAGCGGGTACAGAGCTCGACGAACCCTGGATAGTCCACGACCTGTGCGCGCTCGGGCGCCTGCAGGCCGCGGGCGCTTAGGTCTTCGCCCAGTGCATAGAGCGCAACGCTGGCGGGCATCAGTTGCAGCGCCTGCAGGTTGGTTGTGCCTGGCTGCAGCGCGTAGACCGCATCGCCGCTGAGCAACAGACCATCAGCGGTACCCAACAGACGCAGGCAGCTGGCCAGGCGGCTATCGGCGAACGGCGAATGGGAAAGTATGTGCAGGGTGGCCATTAGAGGGTGATCACCTGGTCATAACGATCAAGGAGGGCGGTCAGTGCGCTGTCGTCCAGTCGCTCTACCGCCAGATTCAGTTCGGCATCGCTCAGGCCGCGCTCGTCCAGGCTGCGTTGGCTGGCGTACAGATCTTCTACGCCGAACATGGGCAGCGCCTGTAGGTTCGCGCCAAGGTCTTTTTGCTGTAGCGCACCAGGCTGCTGCGCTTTGCTTAGCTGGAACACGCCATCGTCGAGAAACAGCATGCCGATGGGCAGGTCGAAGGCGCCGCCGGCCAGGGCGATATCCAGCGCCTCGCGGGCTCCAGGGCCGCTCCAGGGCGCCTGGCGGCTGATGATCAGCAGAGACTTGCTCATTCAGTGGCCTCCGAAGCAGATCAGTCGGTCGGCCTGTTGCGCCGCTTCATGCAATTGGCCGAGGCCGGAAAGCTCCCACGGGGCCTGCAGATTGGCCGCTGGGCGCGCGTAGCGCTGCGCCTCTTCGGCGTTGAGTACACCGCGACGCAGCGCAGCAGCGATACACACCACCGCGTCCAGCCCGTTGGCAGTGACGAACTCGCGCCACTCGCCGGGCAGATCCAGCTCGTCCTGCGGGCTGACCACGTTGCTGGCGGCGCTGTGCACGCCGTCCTGATAGAAGAACAGGCGAACGATCTCGTGGCCGTCCGCCAGCGCCGCCTGGGCAAAACGCAGTGCGCGTCGCGAGGCAGGCAGATGAGGAGCGGCGAACAGGGCAATGGCAAACTTCATGGTGTTTCCGGCGAGGCAAAACTGCGCCAATGATAAGGCCAGGGTGCCCGGCAAACAAAGGCAGCTGACGGCCGCGCAAGAAAAAGCCCGCCGAAGCGGGCTTGAAGGGGGACGAAAGCTGTCAGTCGTCGCCGCCCATGATGCCGAAGATCTGCAGCAGGCTGACGAACAGGTTGTAGATCGATACGTACAGGCTGATGGTGGCCATGATGTAGTTGCGTTCACCACCATGGATGATGGCGCTGGTCTGGAACAGGATGCAGGCCGAGGAGAACAGCACGAAGCCGGCACTGATCGCCAGTTGCAGGCCGCTGATCTGGAAGAAGAAGCTGGCAACCACGGCGCCCAGCAGAACGAAGAAGCCGGCAGTGATGAAGCCGCTGAGGAAGCTCATGTCCTTGCGGGTGGTCAGCACGTAGGCAGACAGGCCGAAGAACACCAGCGCAGTCATGGTAAAGGCGGAGCTGATGACTTCAGCGCCGTTGGCCATGCCCAGGTAGCGGTTGAGGATCGGGCCCAGGGTGTAACCCATGAAGCCGGTCAGTGCGAGGGTAGAAAGCAGGCCCCACGGAGAGTTGCGCAGCTTGGCGGTGAGGAAGAACAGGCCGTAGAAACCGATCAGTACGACGAAGATGTTCGGATAAGGAACGTTGGCGCGCTGCGAGATGAACGCCACCAGGCCGCTGAAGGCCAGGGTGATGGCCAGTAGGCCATAGGTATTGCGCAGAACGCTGCTGACTTCCTGTTGCTCAACCTGAGAATGGTTGAGTGCATAATCTCGCTCTTGCATGGCGACGCTCCTGTTGTAAGAGGCTTTCAAATTCGAATGTATCGGATCATAACAGAGCGGGATTGCCTGCCAAGACTTAGAGTTTGACAGTGTGTTGCGTTCCGGTAAGATTGCCGCCCGCACTGCTGCGGAGGGTTGAGCGTTAGCCTCCGCACTCAAGAATCTGGAAGCGTGGCCGAGTGGTTTAAGGCAACGGTCTTGAAAACCGTCGATGGGCAACTATCCGTGAGTTCGAATCTCACCGCTTCCGCCAATTCTCCAAAATTGCCACGACGCAATTGCTGATCCTAATCTGGCGCTTGCTTTTTGACTCCCGTGCGCCAAGCTAGGTCAGGCCCTGGCTTTTTGTTAAGGTGACCGGCAAGTTCAATCTCACCGTCGTTGCACGGTGGCTGACAAGGTGCAACGAGGTGGCGATTGATTAGGGTCCTGGTTGTCGACGATCACGATCTGGTCCGCACGGGCATCACCCGTATGCTGGCCGATATCGACGGTCTGCAAGTCGTGGGCGAAGCCTGCACTGGCGAAGAAGCCCTGCTCAAGGTTCGCGAACTCAAGCCCGACGTCGTCCTGATGGACGTCAAAATGCCTGGTATCGGCGGCCTGGAAGCCACCCGTAAGCTGATGCGTAGCCATCCCGACATCAAGGTTGTCGCCGTTACCGTGTGCGAGGAAGATCCCTTCCCGACGCGCCTGCTGCAGGCGGGCGCCGCTGGTTATCTGACCAAGGGTGCAGCGTTGGATGAGATGGTGCAGGCCATTCGCCTCGTATTCGCCGGCCAGCGCTATATCGACCCGCAAATCGCCCAGCAACTGGCGCTGAAATCCTTCCAGCCGCAGAACAGTGGTTCGCCATTCGACCTGTTGTCCGAGCGCGAAATCCAGATCGCGCTGATGATCGCCAACTGCCACAAGGTGCAGAACATCTCGGACAAGCTGTGCCTGTCGCCGAAGACGGTCAATACCTACCGCTACCGCATCTTCGAGAAGCTCTCCATCACCAGCGATGTCGAGCTGGCTCTGCTCGCGGTGCGCCACGGCATGGTCGACGCCGTCAGCTGAAAATGTCTGCCCCATTCGATCCGAGTGCCTTCCTGGCGACTTGCAGTGGTCGCCCCGGCGTCTATCGCATGTTCGATAGCGAGGCTCGTCTGCTCTACGTCGGCAAGGCGAAGAACCTCAAGAAGCGGCTCTCCAGTTACTTTCGCAAGACCGGTCAGGCGCCCAAGACGGCCGCGCTGGTCGCACGTATCGCGCAGATCGAAACCACCATCACCGCCAACGAGACCGAGGCACTGCTGCTCGAGCAGACCTTGATCAAGGAATGGCGGCCGCCATACAACATCCTGCTGCGCGACGACAAATCCTACCCTTACGTGTTTCTCTCCGACGGTGACTTTCCACGGCTCGGCATTCACCGGGGGGCGAAGAAGGCCAAGGGGCGCTATTTCGGCCCTTATCCCAGTGCATTGGCGATTCGCGAGAGCCTGAGCCTGCTGCAGAAGACCTTTCTGGTTCGCCAGTGCGAGGACAGTTACTACAAGAACCGCACGCGACCTTGCCTGCAATACCAGATCAAACGCTGCAAAGGTCCCTGCGTCGGCCTGGTCAGTCCGGAGGAGTACGCCGAGGACGTGCGCCACTCGGTGATGTTTCTCGATGGCCGCAGCAATGCACTGAGCGAGGAGCTCTCGGCCAGCATGGAAAAGGCCTCGATGGCCCTGGAGTTCGAGCGCGCCGCTGAGCTGCGTGATCAGATCTCCATGCTGCGCCGCGTGCAGGACCAGCAAAGCATGGAAGGTGGCACCGGCGACGTCGACGTGGTCGCGGTGATGCTCACCCCCGGTGGCGCCTGCGTGCACCTGATCAGTGTGCGTGGCGGGCGCGTGCTGGGTAGCAAGAATTTCTTCCCGCAGGTGGCGATCGAAGAGGAGGGTGGCGACGTGCTGATGGCCTTCCTCGCTCAGTACTACCTGGGTAATGCCGAGCGCGACCTGCCCAGCGAGCTGATCGTCAACGTGCAGCATGAAGATTTCGCCACGCTGATCGAGGCCATCGAGTCGTTACGCGGCCGTAGTCTCAGCATCAGCTTGCGCGTGCGTGGCACGCGAGCCCGTTGGCAACAGCTCGCTGTGACCAACGCCGAACAGGCGCTGGCCGCGCGCCTGGCCAACCGGCAGCATCTGGCCGAGCGTTTCGAGGCGCTGGCTACCGTGCTGGAAATGGACGAGCCGCCGCAGCGCATGGAATGCTTCGATATCAGCCATTCCAGTGGTGAGGCGACGGTCGCCTCCTGCGTGGTATTCGGTCCCGAAGGCCCGCTGAAATCCGATTACCGGCGCTTCAATATCGAGGGCGTGACCGCCGGCGACGACTACGCCGCGATGCACCAGGCGTTGACCCGGCGCTTCAGCAAGATCAAGGATGGCGAAGGCAAGTTGCCCGATGTGCTGCTGGTGGACGGTGGCAAGGGGCAGTTGGCCATGGCGCGCGAGGTACTGCAGGAGCTGGCCGTGCCGGATCTGATTCTGCTTGGTGTGGCCAAGGGCACGACGCGCAAACCTGGCCTCGAAGTACTCTACCTGAACGACGCCGAGCATGAGTTCACCTTGCCCGGCAATTCCCCAGCGCTGCATCTGATCCAGCAGATCCGTGATGAATCGCACCGTTTTGCGATTACCGGGCATCGTGCTCGCCGCGGCAAGACGCGGCGCACCTCGACCCTGGAAGAAGTAGCTGGGATTGGCCCGAAGCGGAGGCGCGAGCTACTCAATCACTTTGGTGGCCTGCAGGAATTGTCCCGTGCCAGCGCCGAAGAAATTGCCAAAGCGCCCGGAATCAGTAAAAAGCTCGCCGAGTTGATTTATGACACTCTGCACAGCGAGTAGAATGCCCGCTCACCTCGCAGCCTAGTTGTGCCGATGAATATCCCCAACTTGCTTACCGTTCTCCGGGTCGCGCTGATCCCGGTCTTTATCCTGTTGTTCTATTTACCGTTCTCCTGGAGCTATTGGGCTGCCAGCGGCGTCTTCGCGATTGCCGCCGTGACCGATTGGCTCGATGGCTACCTGGCCCGCCGCTGGGAGCAGGGCACGCCTTTCGGCGCCTTCCTCGACCCGGTCGCAGACAAGTTGATGGTGGCTGTGGCGTTGGTGCTGCTGGCGGCCGAACACTCCAATCTCTGGCTGACCCTGGCTGCCGCGACCATCATCGGGCGCGAGATAGTCGTCTCAGCGTTGCGTGAATGGATGGCCGAGCTCGGTGCTCGGGCGCATGTCGCGGTGTCCAACCTTGGCAAGTGGAAAACCGCAGCGCAGATGCTGGCGCTGGTCATCCTGCTGGGTAATCCACCGGTGTTCACCTTCTGGGTCGTGCTCGGATATATCTTGCTGGTGGTCGCAGCCGTGCTCACATTGTGGTCGATGCTGCAGTACCTGTTGGCCGCCTGGCCGCACCTCAGCACCACCTCGGAAAAGAAATAAGTATTTTTGAATCAAAGGGTTGACGGCGCGATTCGATTCTATAGAATGGCGCCCGTCGACAAGACAAGCGGGAATAGCTCAGTTGGTAGAGCACGACCTTGCCAAGGTCGGGGTCGCGAGTT
>JBLUOL010000028.1:0-39367 GCA_048065775.1 Pseudomonas sp. GW6 | reverse complement strand
ACCAGCTGTATGCCGAGGGCTACGTGGCCGGGCGGGTCGGCGATGGCACCTACGTCGCCGAGCTGACGCGCCATCGACCTGCCCCGGTGGCAGCCGTCGCCCCGGCAGCGGCCAGCCCGGCAATGCAGCTGTTGCACAACCATCACCTGGCGATGCCCGCCGCGGGCGCACCGCGCGCCTTTCGTATCGGCGTGCCGGCTTTCGACCTGTTCCCCTTCGAGACCTGGGCACGTCTGCAGGCGCGCTTCTGGCGCAAACCCTCGCTGGCACGACTCGGCTATGGCGACCCCGCTGGCGACCTGCAGCTGCGCGAACTCATCGCCGCCTACCTGCGCAACAGCCGCGGCCTGACCTGCGAGGCGCAGCAGATATTGATCACCTGCGGCTCGCAGCAGGCCAGCAGCCTCTGCGCGCAATTGCTGATTCAACCGGGCGACCGTGTGGCCATTGAAAACCCCGGCTACCGCGCGGCGGGCCATGCCTTCGCCGTGGCCGGCGCGCAGCTGTGCGGCGTGCCGGTGGACCATGACGGCCTGGACGTCGACGCCCTGCAGCGTCTGAACGATTGCCGGCTGGCCTATGTCACGCCCGCGCACCAGTACCCCGCCGGCGTCACCCTGTCGCTGCCCAGGCGCCTGGCCTTGCTGGAGTGGGCCAAGCGCGTGAATGGCTGGATCATCGAGGACGACTACGACGGCGAGTACCGCTACAGCGGCACGCCACTCGCGCCCTTGGCAGCGCTGGATGACCAGCAACGGGTGATCTACATCGGCACCTTCGGCAAGCTCGCCTTTCCGGCGTTGCGCCTGGGCTATCTGGTGCTGCCGCCAGCGCTGGCCGAGCCTTTCGCGAGGCGCCAGGCGCTGGAGATACGCCACTCGGAGGTCGGCACCCAGGCAGTGATGGCCGAATTCATCGCTTCTGGGCACTTCCAGCGCCATGTGCGACGTATGCGTCAGACGGCGCGCAGCCGCCGTGACGCCTTGCTCACGGCGTGGCCGCAGGCGATTCCCGGATGCTCGCCGTTACCGGCCGTGGAAGCCGGTCTGCACCTGAGTATCAAGGTCGAGAGCCTGGCCCGTGAGCGTGAGTTGATTGCCGCCGCACGCGCAGCCGGTATCGAGATGACCCCCTTGAGCGATTACTGGCTGCCCGCTAGTGAAACGGCTGATGACGCCCGCGCCGGGCTGGTGCTGGGCTTCGCTGCGGTGCCCGAGGCGCAGATCATCGAGGCGGTGCAGACGCTACGTCGGGCCTGGAGGCTGTAATGCAGGCCAACCGGCGGTGCGCGCGGCGCACCCTACGGCAGCCATCCTTGAATGACAGGAAAAAACTGCCGGGAGCAGTTTTTGACGTCGCTTGCGACGGCCCGAAGGGGGGCGCCTCTAAAAACGTTGGCGAGGCAGTCAGCGCAGTACCGATGGCGGCCCCGCAAAAACAGGCGAAAAACGGTCGGAGTCGCGCTCGACTTTACGTGTTGTAAATGAGCATTCTGAGCCTGCTTTCAACGCAGCGATGACAACGCAGGTAGTTTTTAGAGGCGCCCAAGGGTGGCCGCGAGGGACGGCAGGCCACAAAAAAAGGGATGGCCGAGGCCATCCCTGAAGGTTGAGGCTGGTGAAGGCCTCCTATGAAAGCGGTTGCTCAGGCAGCGTTGTCGCTGTTGTAGATCTCGCGATCCAGCTCCTTCTCGCTGCTGCCCACCAGGGTGGTGGTCATCAGGTCGCCGGCGACGTTCACCGTGGTGCGCGCCATGTCGAGGATGCGGTCGATACCGGCGATCAGCGCCACGCCTTCCAGCGGCAGGCCGACCGAGGTCAGCACCAGGCCGAGCATGATCAGGCCGGCACCCGGTACGCCGGCGGTGCCGATCGAGGCCAGGGTGGCGGTGAGGATGATCATCAGGTACTGGCCGGCATTCAGGTCGATGCCGAAGGCCTGGGCGATGAACAGCGCCAGCACGCCCTGGTAGATCGCGGTGCCGTCCATGTTGATGGTGGCGCCCACCGGCAACACGAAGCCGGCTACGCCCTGCGACACACCGAGGTTCTTGCGCGCGCACTCGATGGACACCGGCAGGGTGCCGGAGCTGCTCGAGGTACTGAAGGCCACTGCCAGCGCCGGGGCGATGCCGCGGAAGAAGCGCAGCGGGCTGAGACGCGCCAGGCCGCCGATCAGGCCACCGTAGATCAGCAGCATATGGGCGATGCTGGCCAGGTAGATCACCCCGATCACGCCGGCCAGCGGCAGCAGCACCTCGATACCGTGGGAGGCGACCACGCCGGCGATCAGCGCGAATACGCCGATGGGGGCGAAGCGCATCACCAGATCGGTGAGCTTGTAGAACACCTCGGCCAGGCTGTCGAAGAGACGGACCACCGGCACAGCCTTTTCGCCAACCAGATTCATGCTCACGCCCAGGGCGATGGCGAAGACGATGATCTGCAGGATGTTGCCTTCGGCGAAGGCGGTCACCGGGTTGGTCGGCACCAGGCCCACCAGGATCTGCACCAGCGAGGGCGCCTGCTTGGCCTCTTCACTGCCGCTGGCAACCATGTTCATGCCTTCACCGGGGCTGAACAGGGTGCCGAATGCCAGGCCGATGCTCACCGCGAAGGCAGTGGTGATCAGGTAGATGGCGATGGTCTTGACGCTGATGCGGCCAAGCTTGGCGCTGTCGCTCATGGCGGTGATGCCCGCCACCAGGGAGACGAACACCAGCGGCACGATGAGCATCTTGATCGCGTTGAGAAACAGCGCGCCGACCGGCGCCAGCCCCAGGGCGAGACTCTTGAACAGCATGCCGACGACCACGCCGAGCACCAGGCCGACGAGGATCTGCTGCCACAACGGCACGCGCGCAAGGAAGGAAGAGGAAGCGGTGTTGCTCTGACTCATGTGGTTGTACACCCGGATTGTCGTTGTTGTGGGGCCGTCTGCGCGGCCTTCAGCGGTGCCGCCCCATGAACAGGCTCGAGGGCGGAAATGAACACGCCGCCCAAAGGGGCGGCGCGTGTCATTCGATCAATCAGCCCTGCAGCGGAACCAGGCGCGGGGCAATCATGTTCTCGGGGCGCAGGATGTCGGCCAGGGTGGCCTCGTCCAGCAGCTGCTCTTCGCGCACCAGCTCCAGCACGCCGCGCCCGCTGTCCAGAGCGACCTTGGCGATGCGGGTGGCGTTCTCGTAGCCGATGTAGGGGTTCAGCGCGGTGATCAGACCAATGGAGTTTTCCATCAGTTCACGGCAGCGCGCCTCGTTGGCGGTGATGCCGTCGATGCACAGCTCGCGCAGCATATCCATGGCGCGGGTGAGCAGGCGGATCGAGTCGAAGATCTTGTAGGCGATCAGCGGCTCCATCACGTTCAGCTGCAGCTGGCCACCTTCGGCCGCCATGGTCAGGGCCAGATCGTTACCGATAACCTCGAAGGCCACCTGGTTGACCGCCTCAGGGATCACCGGGTTGACCTTGCCAGGCATGATCGAGCTGCCCGGCTGACGCGCCGGCAGGTTGATCTCGTTGATGCCGGTACGCGGGCCACTGGAGAGCAGACGCAGGTCGTTGCAGATCTTCGACAGTTTGACCGCGGTGCGCTTGAGCATGCCGGAGAACAGCACGAAGGCGCCCATGTCGCTGGTGGCTTCGATCAGGTCGACAGCCGGGGTCAGCGGGTGACCGCTGATGATGGCCAGACGCTTGACCGCCAGGGCCTGGTATTTCGGGTCGGCGTTGATGCCGGTACCGATCGCGGTACCGCCCAGGTTGACTTCGGTGAGCAGGGTCGGCGCCAGCAGTTTCAGGTGCTGCAGGTCTTCACCGAGGGTGGTGGCGAAGGCGCGGAATTCCTGGCCGAGGGTCATCGGCACGGCGTCCTGCAGCTGGGTGCGACCCATCTTCAGCACGTGGCCGAACTCCAGACCCTTGGCGGCGAACGACTGGATCAGCTTGTCCAGCGCACCGAGCAGGCTGTCGTGACCGAGCAGCAGGCCGAGGCGGATGGCGGTCGGGTAGGCGTCGTTGGTCGACTGCGCCATGTTCACGTCGTTGTTCGGGTGCAGGTGCTGGTACTGGCCCTTCTCATGTCCCATGGCCTCGAGGGCGATGTTGGCGATCACCTCGTTGGCATTCATGTTGGTCGAGGTGCCGGCGCCGCCCTGAATCATGTCGACCACGAACTGCTCGTGGAACTCGCCCTGGATGATGCGTGCGCAGGCGGTGCTGATCGCCGTGTGCTTGGCGGCGGACAGATGACCCAGTTCGCGGTTGGCGTCAGCCGAAGCCTGCTTGACCATGGCCAGGCCGATCACCAGCTTCGGGTAATGCGACAGCGGCACGCCGGACAGGCGGAAGTTCTGCACGGCGCGCAGGGTCTGGATGCCGTAATAGGCATCGGCAGGGACTTCGAGGGTACCGAGCAGGTCTTTTTCGACGCGAACAGATGCAGCAGAGGACATGATAGAGATGACTCTTGGGAAATACGGCGAGTGCCGCGATGCCCATAGAATAGGGGCCCCGACCGTATCGCTACCAATGCCGTTACTTGCTGCCCTATGCACAATCGGCATAATGTCGATGTGACTGCGGGATAGCGGCAAACGTAGGGTGGGTTAGCCGCATGCTGCCATTGCCGAACGTCACGTCGTTCGAGACGCGGTGTAACCCACCATCGGGGCAACACGGTCGCCCCTCTGACGTATCTGTAGGAGCAGCGCCTCGCCGCGAATGCTCTGGCCGGGCGTCTGAAAAGCTTCGCCCCGAGGCGGGGCTCCTACACGGGCGCAAACCGGATCAACACGCGGAGCCTGCAATGAACTTGGAAACCAAATGGCTGGAGGACTTTATCGTCCTGGCCGCCACCCGCAGCTTCTCCCAGGCCGCGGAAAAGCGCTTCGTCACCCAGCCGGCATTCAGCCGACGTATCCGCAGCCTGGAAGGCATGCTCGGCCTGACCCTGGTCGACCGCTCCTGCACCCCCGTCGAACTCACCGAGGCCGGCCGGCTGTTTCTGGTCACCGCGCGCAGCCTGGTCGAGCAGCTCGGCGAAGTGGTGCGCCACCTGCACAACCTGGAAGGCCAGCAGGGCGAGATGCTGTCGATTGCTGCCGCCCACTCGCTGACGCTGGGCTTCTTCCCCGAATGGATCGCCCGCCTGCGGCGCGAAGGCCTGCCCCTGACCACCCGCTTGGTGGCGACCAACGTCGGCGAAGCGGTGCATTCACTGCGTGAAGGCGCCTGCGACCTGATCCTTGCCTACTACGACCCCGACGCGGCGCTGCAGATGGACCCGGCAATATTCCCCTCGCTGCACCTGGGCGCCACCTCGATGTTGCCGGTATGCGCGGTGAGCGAATCCGGCGCGCCGCTGTTCGACCTCGACGGCGGGCAGAGCGTGCCTCTGCTGGCCTACAGCGCTGGCGCCTTTCTCGGCCGTTCGGTCAACCTGCTGCTGCGCCAGCGCGCCCTACGCTCGACCACGGTATACGAAACCGCCATGGCCGACAGCCTCAAGAGCATGGCCCTGCAGGGCATGGGCGTGGCCTGGGTGCCACGGCTGTCGGTCACCGCCGAACTGGCCCGCGGTGAGCTGGCCATCTGCGGCGGCGAACACTGGCAGATCCCCCTGGAGATCCGCCTGTACCGCTGCGCCCTGGTGCGCAAGGCGGCGGTGCGTTTGCTCTGGCGCAAGCTGGAGACGGGGGAGGTGGGTGGCTGAGCGCCCTGCGGGTAAGGCATTCGCGGCTGAAGCCGCTCCTACAGCTTGTGCGGTGTTCCGTAGGAGCGGCTTCAGCCGCGAGCTTTCAGGGCCGCTCACTTACCCGACTTGATTGATCGTTCCCACGCTCCGCGTGGGAACGCAGCCGAGGACGCTCTGCGTCCGTTGCCATAGTTGCAGTAGCCAGCATCTCCCAACATGACACAGAGCGTCACAAACGCAGGTGCCCACGCAGAGCGTGGGCACCATCGGTTAAGCCGCTCCTACAGCTTGTGCGGTGTTCTGTAGGAGCGGCTTCAGCCGCGAGCTTTTAGAGACTAATCGTCACTTACCCGACTTGATCGACGTCCAGGCCCGCGTACGCACCCGCTCGATCTTCTGCGGCAGCGGCTGCACCACGTAGAGCGACTTCTGCAGCTCCGGCGTCGGCGTCAGATCGGCATCGTCGGCGATCTCCGCGCCCACCAGCTGCATGCCCGGAACGTTGGGGTTGGGGTAGCCGAGAAAGTCGCTGATCGGCGCGATGACCTTGGGTTCGAGCAGATGGTTGATGAAGGCATGGGCTTCATCGACGTTCTGCGCGCTCTTGGGGATGGCCCAGGTGTCGAACCAGATCGGCGCGCCTTCTTTCGGCAGACGCCAGTTGATCTTCACGCCGTTGCCGGCTTCCTTGGCGCGGTTGGCGAACTGGTAGAAGCTGCCGGAGTAGCCAATGGCCACGCAGATGTCACCGTTGGCGATGTCGGTCATGTACTTGGCCGAATGGAAGTAGGCCACGTACGGGCGCACCTTGAGCAGCAGTTCGGTGACCTTGTCGTAGTCGGCCGGGTTGGCGCTGTTGGGGTCGAGGCCCAGGTAGTGCAGGGCGATGGGGATGATCTCGGTGGGCGAGTCGAGCATGGCCACGCCGCAGGATTTCAGCTTCTCCATGTACTCGGGCTTGAACACCAGGTCCCAGCTGTTGACCGGCGCGTCGTCACCGAGCGCAGCCTTGACCTTGTCCGGGTTGTAGCCGATCAGCACGGTGCCGTACATGTAGGGCACGCCGTACTGGTTGCCCGGGTCGTTCTTCTCCAGCAGGCCGAGCAGCACCGGGTCGAGGTTCTTCCAGTTGGGCAGCTTGGACTTGTCCAACGGGGCGAACACGCCGGCCTTGATCTGGGTTTCGAGGAACTGGTTGGACGGGATCACCAGGTCATAGCCGGAGTTACCGGTTAGCAGCTTGGCTTCCAGCGCCTCATTGGTCTCGAAGGTGTCCCAGGTGATCTGGATGCCGGACTCCTTCTGGAAGTCCTTGGGCACCTCCGGGAGGATGTAGTCGGCCCAGTTGTATACGCGCAGCTCCTTGGCCTGCACCGCGCCGCTGAGCAGGGTGGCGCTGCACAGGGCGACGCCGAGCATCTGTTTGATGGCTTTCATCGTTTCTCACCCCTGAAATGTTGCTCTTGTTTTGGCAGATTTGATCGCCGATCAGGCGCCTTCGAAGCCTTCCAGCACGTTGACCGCGTTGACGCCAATGGCCTCCACGGCGTAGCCGCCTTCCATGATGAACAGCGTCGGCAGGCCCAGCGCGGCGATGCGTCGGCCCATGGCCAGGTAGTCCGGGCTGTCGAGCTTGAACTGCGAGATCGGGTCTTCCATGTAGGTGTCCACGCCCAGCGACACCACCAGCACCTCGGCGCCGTAGTCGGCGATGCGCTGGCAGGCCTGTTCCAGCGCGGCGTTCCAGGTGTCCCAGGAACTGCCCATGGGCAACGGGTAGTTGAAGTTGTAGCCCTCGCCGGCGCCCTCGCCCAGTTCGTCGGCGTAACCGAGGAAGAACGGGAACTCCTCGGCCGGGTCGCCGTGGATCGAGGCGAACAGCACGTCGCTGCGCTGGTAGAAGATGTCCTGGGTGCCGTTGCCGTGGTGGTAGTCGACATCGAGGATGGCGACTTTCTTGCGGCCCTGGTCGAGGAAGGCCTGTGCGGCGATGGCGGCATTGTTCAGGTAGCAGTAGCCGCCCATCAGGTCGCCGGCGGCATGATGGCCTGGCGGACGACACAGGGCGAAGGCGCTGTGAGCGCCGTTGGCAATCTCCTGCTGGGCGCTGAGCGCGACCTGGGCAGCGCTGTAGGCGGCCTGCCAGGTGCCGGCAGTGATCGGCGCGCCGCCATCGAAACTGTAGTAGCCGAGCTGGCCGTGCAGGTCATTGGGGATCATCCGCCGCAGGGTACGTGCCGGCCAGGTGAACGGCAGCAGATCGCCCTTGCCGCCCTGTTCCTGCCAGCGCGCCCAGGCGCCCCGGAAAAACTCCAGGTAGGCCTTGCTGTGGATGCGCTCGATGGGCGCCAGGCCGAAATCCTTGGGCGCGCGGACTTCGCCGAGCTGGCGAGCCTTGACGCGCGCAAGGATGTGGTCGGCGCGCTGCGGCTTCTCGAAGCAGGGCATCAGCTGCCCGTCGATCAGCTCGCATTTGCCGTGGTGCAGGTGGTGGTCGTCGCTGTAGTAGGTGAGCATGCAAAGCGCTCCAGGCTCGTTGTTGTGCCTGCATTGTTCGCCCGCTGGCAGCGAATCGAGAACGCTGGCAACGGCCAAAAGGGGATCGAAATGGCCAAAAAATGGCCGAGAGCGATTTTTTAACAGCGCGTAGCGACGCTGCCCGCCGGGTCGCCGCCAGGGAGGGTAGGCCATGAATCTCCCCACCACCCACGGCAGGTAAATGTAACAACCCGTGATGCTTAAGCTTTCCTTAAGCCTGGCGGCCGATGGTGGCAACCTGCCTGGGGCCAAGCCCCTTACCATCAGCCACGCCAAAGGATGCCGAGCATGTCGACACCGGCCCGCCGCCCCGTTCGCGCCCTGACGATGCTGGCACTGCTTGCACTATCCAGCGCCGCACTCGCTGATACCGACTGCGCTCGGCAAGACCGCAGCGCCTGGATGCCCGAGTCGCAGTTCCGCGAGCAGATGAAGCGCCAGGGCGTGCAGATCACCAAGTTCCGCATCACCCCCGGCAATTGCTACGAGATCTATGGCTTCGATGCCAACGGCCGCAAGCTGGAGATCTACTACGACCCGGTAGATGCCCGCCCGGTAGAAGAAGTCGCCAGCTCGCACCTGGCTTCGCCCAGACACCCCTGAACCACCGAACATGACCTCGACCCTCAAGACCTGCGCCCTGCTGCTGGGCGCTGCCACGGTGTTCACCTGCGCCTGGTTCGGCGCTGCCCCCCACGCGCTGGCGCCCTTCGCCAGCCAACCACCGGCGCCAGCCGATGCGTCACCGGCCATGGCCGCGCACTTCGCCTCCTCCGATCTGGAGGATTTCGTCCATTCCGCCTCGATCACCGGCCTGCCCGGCGGCGATCTGATGGCAGCCTGGTTCGCCGGTACTCGCGAAGGTGCCGCCGACGTACAGATTCGCGCCGCACGCTTCGATGCCAGCAGCGGCCAGTGGAGCGCCGAGCGTGTGTTGGCCAGCCGCGAGTCGACCCAGCGCGCGGTCGGCAAGCACATCCGCAAGCTGGGCAATCCGGTGATCAGCCTGGCGCCGGACAACCGCCTGTGGTTGTTCTACGTCTCGGTGTCGCTCGGCGGCTGGGCCGGCAGCGCGGTCAATGCCATGGTTTCCGACGACCTCGGCGACACCTGGTCGGCGCCCCGGCAACTGGTCACCAGCCCCTTTCTCAACATCAGCACCCTGGTGCGTGCCGCGCCGGTGTTCCACACCGACGGCAGCATCGGCCTGCCGGTGTATCACGAGTTTCTCGGCAAGTTTCCCGAGTACCTGCACCTGAGCGCGAACGGCGAAGTGCTGGGCAAGTACCGCATCGGCAAGGGGCGTGATTCCCTGCAACCGACCGTGGTGGCGCTGGACGAACGCCGCGCCGTGGCCCTTTTGCGCTATGCCGGCGAGGAGCATCACCGCGTGCTGGCCAGCTACAGCGAGGACGCCGGGCGCAGCTGGAGCCATCCGCAGCCGGTCGAGCCGAGCAACCCCAACTCGTCCCTGGCGGCGGTCGGTCGCCCGGACGGCAGCTTGCTGGTGGCGATGAACGACCTCGAAGACGGGCGCTTTCGCCTGACCCTTTATGCCACCGACGCCAACCTGGCCAACTGGCGCACTCTCGGCGAGCTCGACGAAAGCCCCAACCCCTGGGGCGAACCGATTGCGCAAGACGAATTCCCGGCCGTGGTCAGTGAAAAATTCCGCGCCAGCGGCGGCAAGCCGGAGCAGCAGGCGCAGTTCCTCGAACGAGTGAGCGCGCGCATGTGCAGCGCCGAGGGCTGCACCTTCGATTACGAATATCCCTATTTCACTCGTGACCGCGAAGGCGCCTACCACCTGGTGTATTCGTGGAACGACATGTTCATCAAGCACCTGAGCTTCAACGAGGCCTGGCTCTCGGAGCGCCGCCCACATGACTGATTTCTGGCTGCCGCATCTGGCCTTCACCCTGCTCGCATTCCTGATCTTCGCGCGCCTGACGCGCACTGCGACGCAGCGCGGCATCCTGCTGGCGGGTTGCCTGCTGCTCAGCCTGGTGCCGATCCAGGACATCAGCCTGGCGCTGCAGTTGCGCACCTATATCGGCGACCTGTCAGTGGTCAGCCTGGTGCTGCTTGGCTGGGCGACGCTATGCCGTTTTGGCCTGTCGCACGCCGGCGCCCGTGATCGCCTGGCCAGCCTGGCGCTGTTCACCGGCCTGGCCGTGCTGCTCTACCCGGCGGCGCTGGGCCTGAGCTATGCCGACCCGTACCAACTGGGCTTCGAACCCCGGCCGATGCTGCTGGTGCTGGGCCTGTTGTGCGCGGTGCTGATCCTCCAGCGCAGCTGGCTCGGCGCCCTGGCGCTGGTGTTGGCGACCCTGGCTTTCGCCCTGCGCCTGGGCGCCTCGGAAAACTACTGGGATTACCTGATCGACCCCTACCTGGCCCTCTATAGCCTGGGCGCGTTGTTGAGCGCCGCTGTGCGCTGGCTGCTGGCCCGACCGACAAGGAAACTCGCATGAGCTGGCTGAAATCACGCCGCCTGCATTACCTGGCAGGCCTGACGGCGCTGCTGTTCGTACTCTTCGCCGCCCTGCGCGGGCTGTTTCTGCTGGGTTTTTCCGCTGTCGAAAGCATCAGCGAACCGGATGTGCTGCCCACCCTCGGCATAGGCTTGCGCTTCGACCTGCGCCTGGCCCTGCTGCTGATGCTGCCGGCAGGCATCCTGCTGGCCTTGCCCAGGCTGCGCCTGGCGCGCTTTCGCGCGGTGCGCTGGCTGCTGCGCGGCTATCTGCTGCTGGCCGTGGCCGCGCTAGGCCTGCTCTACATCATCGACTTCGGCCACTACACCTATCTGGGTGTGCGCCTCAATGCCACGGTGTTGCGCTTTGCCGGTGATGCGCAGATCTCCGCCGGCATGCTCTGGCAGACCTACCCGGTACTGTGGATAACCCTGGCCTGGCTGGCCGGTGTGGTGCTGTGGGCCTGGGCGCTGCTGCGCCTGGAGCGCGTCACCCTGGATCGACCGCAAGCACAACGAGTCGGCGTGTTGCCGGCAATCGGCGGTGCGGCGGCGGTGGGCGTGCTGGTCTTCTTCGGCCTGCTCGGCCGCGCCAGCGCGCTGAACCTGGAGAACCCGGTGCCGCTGCGCTGGAGCGACGCCTTCTACAGCGGCAACAGCCAGATCGGTGCGCTCGGGATCAATCCGGCGCTGTTTCTCTTCGACACCCTCAAGCTCGAACCCGCCGCCTTCGACGAGACCGCCACGCGCGAGCATTACCAGGTGGTGGCCGATTATCTGGGCGTCAGCGAGCGCGATGCGCAGGCGCTGAACTTCTTCCGCCACCAGCCGCCGCAGGCGCACCGCATCCAGGCCGAGCGCCCGCCCAACGTGGTCTTCGTCATGCTCGAATCCCTCGGCACCAGCGCCGTGGGGGCCTATGGCAACCCGCTGAACCCGACGCCGAATCTGGATCGTCTGGCTAAGGAGAGCTGGTTCTTCCGCCACTTCTACGTGCCGGTGACCGGCACCGCCAAGACGGTGTGGGCGAGCATCACCGGCATCCCCGATGTTTCACGCCAGGAGACGGCGACGCGCAACCCGCTGATCGCCCGTCAACGCACGCTGATCAACGCCCTGCCAGGCTACGAGAAGTTCTACATGATCGGCGGCAACGCCGGCTGGGCCAACATCAATGCGCTGATCCGCCAAAGCATCGACGGTGTGCAGCTCTATGAGGAACGCCACTGGCAGTCGCCACAGGTGGACGTGTGGGGTATCTCCGACCTGGATTTCTTCAAGGAGAGTTCGCAGATTCTCGGCGCACTGCCGAAGGACAAGCCGTTCTTCGCCTACCTGCAGACCTCCGGCAACCACCGGCCCTTCACCATCCCCAAGGACAACGACGGCTTCGAGCCGCTCGACCTGCCGCTGGAACAGGTGCAGCAGGCCGGCTCGCGCAGCGTCGAGCAGTACAACGCGGTGCGTCTGCTGGACTTCAACATCGGCCGGCTGATGGAGCTGGCCAAGGAGCAGGGTTTTTACGACGACACCATTTTCGTCTTCTTCGGCGACCACAACACCCGTATCAGCCAGATCCCGCACATGGCGCCAGCCTTCGAGCAACTGGGGCTGGAGAGCAACAACGTGCCCCTGCTGATCCATGCACCGAAATGGCTGACGCCGCGTGAATTCGACGAAGCCGTGGGCCTGGCCGATCTGCTACCGACCGTTGCCGGGATGGTCGGCGTGTCTTTCGACAACGGTGGCCTCGGCCGCGACCTGCAACTGCCGGCGCCGGAAGGCGAGCGCGTGGTGCCGCTGGTGCTGCAGGAAGGCACCTTCCCGGTGATCGGCGCGGTAACCCGAGATTTTCTCGTGCAGATGCAACACGACGGCAGCTCGCCGACCCTGCACGACCTGCGCTCGCCGACCCCGCGCGATAACGTCGCCGAGCGCCACCCGCAAGAGTTCCAGCGCCTGCTGGCGCTGAGCCGTGGCTTGCATGAAGCAGCGCGGCTGCAGATGTACCGCAACGTGCAGGCGGAGGAATGAGCGACGCCTGTGGGAGGCGCTTCAGCGGCGAGCCTTTATCGCGGCTGAAGCCGCTCCCACTGGGGGTGAGTTACCGCTCTTGTAGGAGCGGCTTCAGCCGCGAATGCCATCGCTCGTCTCAGGCACGAAAGCGACTCGGCGGCACGCCGCTCCAGCGTTGGAAAGCATGGCGAAAACTGGCCGTCTCGCTGAAGCCGAGCACCTCGGCGATGCGATACACCGGCCATTGCTCCTCGCTGAGCAGCGCCTTGGCGCGCTCGAAGCGCAGCTCGTCGAGCAAGCCCTGGTAGCTGGTGCCCAGTTCCTGCAGGTGACGACGCAGGGTGCGCGGCGAGCAGTGCATCTGCTGCGCCAGGTTCTCCAGCCCCGGCGGCTCGGCCAACTGCGCGGCGAGCAACTGGCGCACCCGCTCCAGCCAGGCCTGGCGGCTGCTGAACTCGGCGTTCAGACGGCGGCAGCGTTCCACCATATCGCCGTGGGTGACGCTGTCGGCCAGCGGCAGCCGGCGCTCCAGCAACGCGGCGGGAAAGGCGAAGGCATTGCGCTGTGCCGAGAAACGCAGCGGGCAGGGAAAGCTCTGCGCATAGCGCGAGACGTAGTCTGGCCGAGCGTAGGTGAACTCGGCGCCTTCCAATGACAGCGGCTGGCGTAGCAGTTCGTCACCGATCAGCTTCAGCGAGGCCAGGCACATCTCCACGTTGAAGACTTCCAGTGCCTCGGCATCGCGGTAACCGCTGGCGCAGATCCAGGCCAGCTCACCTTCCACCTGCATGTCGAGGCGAAAATAGGTGCCGAGTAGCGCCGGGTACTGCAGCAACAGACGCCAGGCGTCACCAAAGGTGGCAGCCGAGAGCGCGGCGTAACCCAGCAGCCCATAGGAGGAAACATGCAGGCTGCGCCCCAGGTCGAGTCCCAGATCAGCACGCAGGGCCAGGGCATTGGCGCACACCCGCAGCTCCTGCACCCGGGTGATGCGCGCGTCGGCATTGTCCAGATCAGCCGCACCAATGCCGCTCCCAGCCAGCAATTGCGGGCGTAGTTCGGGCTGCTCGGCGAAGCGCTGGAGGATCAGGGAAACCACATGCAGGGTGGTCAGTGGGGCGTGCAGCATGATGCGTTCCGTAAGCGTGATTAGGCAAAGGAACGCAAGAAATATGCCGCGAGACGGCGGGCCGTAGCCCACCCGAGAGGATCAGCGATTACGCAGAATGGCGTTGATGAAGTCGCCCTGATTCGGTTCGTCCTTGAGGGTGGTGAACTGCAGTTGGCCGTCCTGCTCGCGCAACTTCATGCTCTCGCCGAAACGGCAGTCGACACCCTTGAGGGTCTTGGCCTCAGCCTTGTAGCGGTCGTCCTTGCCACACAGGTAGGCCATCTGGTTAACCACTTCACCACAGAAACTCGGCACGCTGAGGCCGATCAGCTGCTCATCGGATATCGCGCTCCAGTCCACCTGGGTGCTCAGCGGGGTGGCGCAGGCCTTGGAGGCTTCGCCGTCGATCTCCTGCAGGCGCGCGCTGTAATCGGCAACACGCTGCTTACGGTCGAAGGCGGCGAGGCGCGCCTGCAGGCCATCTTTCTCCTGCTTCTGGTAAATCGCCAGGAGGTCCTTCGGCTTCAGCGCCTTGGTCTTGTCCTCGTTGTAGCTGAGCTCGAAGCCCTGGGTGTTCGGCAGGTTGAGCTGGTAGCTCTCGCCGCTCCAGGCGCGGCGCTTGTTCAGCAGGTTGTAGTCACGGCCATCGAGACGGATGCCATAGTCGCGCTGCTCGTTGCCCAGCTCGCGAACGTCGGTAAGAAACACCACTTCGTCGAGCGGGTGATTGATGCCGCGCACCTGCACCAGCGCCTGCGTGCCGTCGGCGGAAGGGGCCAGCGCCAGGCTCACGCCCTGGCCGGCATCGAATACCTGCGGATGCTTGGCCAGATCCAGCGCAGCGGCTTGAAGGGAAAGCAGGGAGAGGGCAACGAGCGAAACGTACTGTTTCATGACGACACGTCCTTGTTCGGATGAAGAGCGCACAGTATAGCCCGCCGCCTGGCGGCGATCTGTGCGCCCGTCCGCGTCCGTTCTGTAGGAAAGTTGCCAGTCCGTGGCCTTGCTCGAATCAGAACTGCAGCACCACCCGCCCCTCGATCTGCCCACCGCGCATTTGATCGAAGATGCCATTGATGTTGTCCAGGCTGTCGCTGTGCACCGTGGCCTTGACCAAACCCTCGCCAGCGAAATCCAGCGCTTCCTGGAGATCGGCGCGAGTCCCGACGATCGAGCCGGTGATCGTGATGGCCTTGAGCACCACATCGAAGATCGGCGTGGGGAAATCACCCGGCGGCAGGCCGACCAGGGCCACCGTACCGTGCCGGCGTGCCATGCCGATGGCCTGGCCGAAGGCGGCGTTAGAGACCGCAGTGACCAGCACGCCATGGGCGCCGCCGATATCGCGCTGCACCACCTCGGCGGGGTTTTCCTTGCGCGCGTTGATGGTCAGGCTGGCGCCGAGCTTGCGCGCCAGTTCCAGCTTGGCGTCGTCGACGTCCACCGCAATCACGTGCAGGCCCATGGCGCGGGCATACTGCACCGCAACGTGGCCGAGGCCGCCGATACCGGAGATCGCCACCCACTGGCCGGGGCGCGCCCTGGTTTCCTTGAGGCCCTTGTATACCGTCACGCCGGCGCAGAGGATCGGCGCGATCTCGAGGAAGTCGACATTCTTCGGCAAAATACCGACGTAGTTCGGGTCAGCCAGCACGTATTCGGCGTAGCCACCGTTGATCGAATAACCGGTGTTCTGCTGACCCTCGCACAGGGTTTCCCAGCCGGTCAGGCAGTGCTCGCAGCAGCCGCAGGCGGTGTACAGCCAGGGCACGCCGACGCGGTCGCCTTCCTTGACCCGTGTGACGCCGCTGCCGACCGCCGCCACGTAGCCAACGCCTTCGTGGCCGGGAATGAACGGCAGGCTCGGCTTCACCGGCCAGTCGCCTTCGGCGGCGTGCAGGTCGGTATGGCAGACGCCCGAGGCCTCGATCTTCACCAGAATCTGCCCGGGGCCAGGCAACGGGGTTTTCACCTCCTCGATACGCAGCGGCTGCCCAAAGGCGTGGACGACTGCGGCTTTCATGGTCCGGTTCATGCGCGGTTCCTCTTGCATGCGAGTGTCTGTCCAGTGTGCGCGCGCAGCCCACGCCGACATTGCTCCAGAGCAAGGTTTAGGCGGTTTTTACCCTCTGCCACAGCTTGCATGACAAACGGTCATCGCCACTGCCCGCCAGCAGTGGCTTTGCGTTATACTGCGCGGCCTTCGGCCGGCAGCACCCGGCCAACGAATCATGACAAGCCACGCTGGCCCGCCCGCGTGGCTTGTTGGTTTTTGACGCGCCGCGAGGCGCCCGAGAGAAGAGGCACGACGATGAGCGCACTGGTTGGCGTGATCATGGGCTCCAAGTCCGATTGGTCCACCCTTAGCCACACCGCCGAGATGCTGGACAAGCTGGGCATTCCCCACGAGGTCAAGGTGGTCTCCGCCCACCGCACCCCGGACCTGCTGTTCCAGTACGCCGAAGAGGCTGAAGCACGCGGCATTCAGGTGATCATCGCCGGTGCCGGTGGCGCCGCTCACCTGCCGGGCATGTGCGCGGCCAAGACCCACCTGCCGGTGCTCGGCGTACCGGTGCAGTCGTCAATGCTCTCGGGCGTCGACTCGCTGCTGTCGATCGTGCAGATGCCGGCCGGCATTCCGGTCGCCACCCTGGCCATCGGCAAGGCCGGTGCAGTCAACGCCGCCCTGCTGGCCGCCAGCATCCTCGGTCACCAGCACCCGCAGTTCCATGCGGCGCTGAAGCAGTTCCGTCAGGAACAGACCGAGACTGTGCTGAGCAACCCGGACCCGCGCGAGGCCTGAAGCCATTCCATCAGGGGCTGCGACACGGCGCATTTGAACGCTGTGCGCTGCTCGGAATGCTCATTTACCGGCGTAAACTCCGCTTCCTGCGCTGCGGGCAGCGTTCAACTGCTTGGTCTCGCCACCTGCTGAAAAGGGGCTTTGTTATGAAAATCGGTGTGATCGGTGGCGGCCAACTGGGCCGCATGATGGCCCTGGCGGGCACCCCGCTGGGCATGAACTTCGCCTTCCTCGACCCGGCGCCGGACGCCTGCGCGCAGGCGCTCGGCGAGCATATCCGTGCCGACTACGGCGATCAGGATCACCTGCGCCAGCTGGCCGACGAGGTCGACTTGGTCACCTTCGAATTCGAGAGCGTGCCGGCCGAAACCGTCGCCTTCCTCTCGCAGTTCGTGCCGGTCTATCCGGGTGCAGAGGCACTGCGCATCGCCCGCGATCGCTGGTTCGAGAAGTCCATGTTCCGCGAGCTGGGCATCCCCACCCCCGAGTTCGCCGACATCCAGTCGCAGGCTGATCTGGACGCCGCGGTGGCCAGCATTGGCCTGCCGGCGGTGATGAAGACCCGCACTCTGGGTTATGACGGCAAGGGCCAGAAAGTCCTGCGCAAGCCCGAAGACGTCACTGGCGCCTTCGCCGAACTGGGCAGCGTGCCGTGCATCCTCGAGGGCTTCGTGCCCTTCACCGGCGAGGTATCGCTGATCGCCGTGCGCGCCCGTGACGGCGAAACGCGCTTCTACCCGCTGGTGCACAACACCCACGACAGCGGCATTCTCGCCCTGTCCGTCGCCAGCACCGATCATCCGCTGCAGGCGCTGGCCGAGGACTATGTCGGCCGCGTGCTGGACAAGCTCGACTACGTCGGCGTGCTGGCCTTCGAGTTCTTCGAGGTGGACGGCGGCCTCAAGGCCAACGAGATCGCCCCGCGCGTGCACAACTCCGGGCACTGGACCATCGAAGGCGCCGAGTGCAGCCAGTTCGAGAACCACCTGCGCGCCGTCGCCGGCCTGCCGCTGGGCTCCACCGCCAAGCTGGGTGAAAGCGCCATGCTCAATTTCATCGGCTCGGTGCCGCCGGTGGACAAGGTGATCAGCGTTGCCGACTGCCATCTGCACCACTACGGCAAGGCCTTCAAGGCCGGACGCAAGGTCGGTCATGCCACCCTGCGCTGCGCCGACCGCGCCAGCCTGGATGCGCGTATCGCCGACGTTCAGACGTTGATCGCCGAAGTCTGACAGATCGATTCGCAGCTAGACTCTTGAACGACGGTGGTCGTTCAAGAGCCCCCCATGAAGCGTCTTCTTTCCTTACTGCCTCTACTGTTCACGCTGACCTGCGTGGGCGCGCCAGAGGTGCTGCGCGTCGATTTTCGCGAACGGCCACCGGAGATGCGTGCTGTCGACGGACTACCCAGCGGCCCGCTGATCAGCGTGCTGGAAACGGCCGCACACCGTGTCGGGGTAGACTTGCAGTGGCGTGAAGCGCCTTTCCTGCGCAGTCTTGACGACCTGCGCTCCGGACGAGTCGACCTGGTGCCGCGCGTGCTGCTCACTCAACAGCGCCGCGAGTACATCCATTTCCTGCCCAGCATCGGCAATCAGCAACTGAACGTTCGCTTCGTCGTACGCCCGGGGGAAGAGGCCAGACTGAGCCGCTACGAGGATCTGTACGACCTGTCTCTGGGCGTCAAACGCGGTACGGCCTATTTCGAACCTTTCGACAGCGATGACCTGCTCGGTCGCGCCTATGCCAGCGACGATGCGCAACTGGCCGCGATGTTCCGGGCTGGGCGCCTGGACACCATCGCAGTGCTCGACGCCGTACCGATGGAGGCGCAATTCCAGGCCATGAACTTTCGCGCCTACAGCTATGCGCACTACGCTCACCAGCAGGTACTGGGCAACCACTTCGGCGCATCGCTGAAGCGCTACCAGAGCGACCGACGTGAACTCTATGATCGCCTTGGCGCTGAGCTGCAACGCATGCGTGAAGAGGGCGAAGTTGCCCTGATCTACCACCGCTATGGCGTTCTGCCGCCAGACGAGGCGAACTGATAGCCCCATTGACTTGTCCCATGACGGGCCTGCCGCACGAGCGGCACTTATCAAGGAGACACGCCAATGGGCATTATCGGCACCATCTTCATCGGCCTGATCGTCGGGTTGATCGCACGTTTTCTCAAACCTGGCGATGACAGCATGGGCTGGATCATGACCATCCTGCTCGGCATCGGCGGCTCCATCGCCGCTACCTATGGCGGCCAGGCGCTGGGCATCTACCAGGCCGGACAGGCGGCCGGTTTTATCGGCGCAGTGATCGGCGCCATCGTTCTGCTGGTAATCTACGGCGCGATCAAGAAGGGCTGACAAGCCCCGCTCAGGAGCCGACTTGTAGGCTCCTCGTTAATGCCTCCACGAGATGCCATACCCCATGCGCCACCTGCTGCTCGCCCTGCTCTTTTGTACCAGCCTGGCCCACGCCGAACTGCCGGAAACCGACTGGCTCGACCTGATGCCACCCGAAGACCGCAAGGCCCTCGAGGCAATGCCCGAGATCAGCCACGACAGTCCTGAAGGCGACAGCACCTTCTACAGCGAGGGCGGCCTGCGCCAGCAGGATCAGGATCTGCCGGCAGTGATGTACTCCGCCAAGACCGTGCCCGAACTCGACGGCAAGGCCATTCGCCTGGGTGGCTATCCGGTACCGCTGGAGAACGACGAGAAAGGCAACAGCACCCTGTTCTTCCTAGTGCCCTATCCGGGCGCCTGCATCCACGTGCCACCACCGCCGCCCAACCAGCTGGTGTTGGTGCGCTACCCCAAGGGCATCCCGCTCGAGGACATCTACGCCCCACTGTGGGTCAGCGGTGAGCTCAAGGTGGAGCAGGTCAGCAACGACCTGGCCGACGCCGCCTACGCCATGGACGCTGGCGAAGTGCGTTTGGTGACCGACGAAGACCTTTACTGATCGCTCTGGAGTCTGCGCATGAAAGCTGCCGCCCTGTTGTTGCTGTGCCTGCTGTCTACCGCCGTACTGGCTCTGGAGCCCGGCGAACGCCTGGCACCCTGGACGCTGCTGGATCAGCATGACGTACCCTACACCCTGAACGACGAGACCCGCATCCTGCTGGTCGCCCGCGACATGGACGGTGCCAAGCTGGTCGACGCTGCCCTGGAAGGCAAGCCCAAGGGTTATCTGGACGAGCGCCACGCGGTCTTCCTCGCCGATATCAGCCGCATGCCCCGCATCATCGCCACCCTCTTCGCCCTGCCGAAGATGCGCGACTACAACTACCGCATCCTCCTCGACCACGACGCCCGCATCGCCCCGCGTTATCCGGCCGGCGAGGGCGAAGTGTTGTGGTTGCAGTTGGAGGATGGGAGGTTGGTGGAGCAGAAGGTGTTCAAGGAGGCGGTAGCGCTGGAGCAGGCATTGGCCGCAGAGCAGCCCTGATTGCTGCGCGCTACTTTCTCTCCAGCACGCGCGGTGGAATCCTCGCCTGCTTTTGGGCGGCGGTCATCTTCTCATGATACTGGCCATAGGCTTGCCGGGCCTGTTCTCGCTCTCCCAGCGCCCAGTAGGCATCCGCCAGGTTGAGGTAGGCGACGACCCTGTCCGGATGCTTGCGGGTGATGTGCTGCAGCAGTTCCACCGCCTCCGGGTAATGGCCGGCCTGCTCGAACAGAAAGCCTAGGTCGTTCGACCAGCCGACCTTTTGCGGGAAGTAGTATTTCTCGACGATGTAGTTGCCGGGCTCGCAGTCGCCATCCTCATCGCCCGAGAGGAAGTAGCCGACGAGGGTTTTCAGCGCTTGTGCGTCACCCACCTTGTAAGCCTTCAGAGCGGCGTCGAAATTGCTAGCTACCGTCTCCGGCATCAGTTTTTCCGCCATGTTACCCGATGTCTGGTGCGCCAGACGTAACTCCTTCAATACACCGAAGACTCGTCTGCCATCGAAGTTAGCAATCGATATAACGCCAAGGATCTTCCTGTCGATTGAGTAGGTACTCAGGAGCGAATGGTCGCACTCGGAGTTGTTCTCGTTCAGAAGAACCTGGTTCAGATCGAAGGACTTCGCGGTGGCGTCGTACCTGAATCTCAGGTTGAAATTATAGGCACCATTACCCTCCTCACGGGTGATCAGCAGCAGGTAATCTCCTGATCGGGTAGATGGCGAAAGCAGATCGTAGCGCTCGCCCTGCAGATCAATGGCAGTTATCTTGGTCTGACGCTCGGCAAGCAGTTTCGCCGTGTAGCCGTCGTAACTATTGGGCGAGTATTCGTTCTCAATAAGCGGCAGTGCCTTGTCCGTGTCGACCAGTACCATACCTGAGCGATCAGTAATCTGCAGACGCTGTATGTCTGCGCTACCCTCTTCAATGGGCAACTCTCTCAGCGATAACAAGCCTTCGGGACGTAGCGTTTCTCCTAAGGTCACAGGGCTGACCAAAGTCAGAGCCAACGGAAAAATAAACGCCTTGAGTTTATTAGTCACTTTTCAATATTCCGTATATAAATTCGAAATTTTCTCTGCGCTTTTCGTAACTATCGGTATGCAGGTTCACAATCTTGGTAATTTCGTTTGTATGGGTTGTGCTATTACCCGATTTAGCATTCAGCCTTTTCCATTCCCAGAAGCCTAGAGCACTTAGAAGGCCATACTTGGTTTCAAGTACCTGATCAGGATTGGCAACGATGTTGATGTTCTCGTTGGGAATTTTAGCCTTTAGCAGGCGCTCGACCTCTTTGTAGTTTTCCTTCCAAGTCAGCTGAATGAAACCCTTACCCTTATAGGCTAGTCCTTCAGAACAACCACCAGGATTCAGATGGAAATTCTGTCCAGGCACGCTACAACAATATATGCGCTTGGCAATTTCGTCTTCTTGTGGCAATTGTGAATAGGCCTTATCTCTTATGACTCTGTAGCCACTTTTCACGTTTGCTGGCAGCGCATTGTATTGTGCCAGCGATATACGCTTATACCCTAGCTCCTCTGCCTCCTGGGGATAATGACTGAAATATCTAGCAAATTTATCCTTAAGAGCCTCCGTCGAGTACCAAAGACTTTCTTCTTTACCGACGAGTGCGTCGCCCACTTCGGCCTTAACTTGGGCAAAGAATTGGGAAATCCTCTCTGGAGTATTGACCTCGAACAACGTGGCGTATTTGTTGAACAGTGTCCTGACTTCTTCCCGTACGGATTCCTGCGAGGACGGGAAGATCTTTTTCATGTTCTCGGCACTGATCAGTTCGCCTCCCGGGGCTGCAGAGAGGTTCTGCATAATCACCAAGTTGATCGGCTGAAAATGCCAGGCCTTGCCCGCCGCATCGAGCTTCAGACTGTCGGCCACATCGCTCCACCAGCTCAGGGTCTGGATGCGGTTCTTCTCTTCGACCCAGTCCTGGTTGGGGTCATCGGCTGCGTGGCCCATCAGGTCGTCGAGTTCGTCCCAGCGCGCCACATCCCAGAACCACTCGCTGTCGTGCCGGGTGACCAGCTGCGAAATGGATTGTGCGAGCCAGGGCTTCGCCAGTGCCGCCTGAATCTCTTCGGCGGTCATCTTGCCGTCGCGGTTGGTGTCGATGATGTCGTACAGACGGCTGCGCACCGGGCCTTTGTCGGACTGGTCGATAGCGCCCTGGTAGCTGGCCTTCTCGTCGTCGGACAAGCGGCGAGCCGCGTTGAGGTAGTAGGCCAGCCCCGAACTAGGGGTATCGGTATCCTCGAGAAAATCGAAGCCTTCCCACTCCCACGGACTGTGGCGGGTGGTGATGAGCTCCTGTTCTGCCAACCAGCCATTGATGGGCTGGCCATCCTTGTTGGCCAGCAGATCATCGAGGCGCCACCAGTTGGTCTCGGGCGAACAGCCAGTTACCGTGTTGCTGGCCGGAATCTTGATCCTGGCCTCAGCAGGCAGCGCATCCAGCAGGTTCTGCGGCAGGATCAGGTCGACGCCGATCTCGTCTCCTTCATCACTCAGTTTCGGCGGATTGTCGCTCTTGATGTCATCCCGGTGAGGGATCAGCTTGCTGGCTCCGGCGTGGATCTTGAGCAGGGTCTTTTCTTCGACCGGCAGGTTCTGCGCCCAGGTACGGCTTTCGCTGATGAACGCAGGTACGTCTTCACAACTGAAGACTTCCAGATGCAGCAGTTCCTGAGGTGAACCGTCGCTCTTATTTTGGTACTTGCCGACATGGCCGATCAGGTCGCCGGCCTTTATTGGCACGGGTGGATCGAGAAGCACCACCGAGCCCGTGGCCTTGGGCTGCGATTGAGACGTCAGGAAGGAAGACGCGACATAGCCCGGCAGGCTGCCGTCCTCCTTTGGCGTGAGGGCGGGCTGGTCATTGCCACTGATCACCTGTTCGAGCTTGAGGAAGGTGCCCTCGCCCGAGGCGCGAATCTGGGCGCCCTTGCTGAGCTTGCCGATAATCGAGGCATTGCTGCGGGCTTCGGCCCTGACATTGAGTTCGCCGCTGCGAGTGTTGACCGTATAGATACCGGCACCCCAGAAGGTCGGTCGCGCCAGCTTCTCGTCCTGGCGGTAGTCCTTCCAGCACTTGAGGTGCATGTACAGGCTGTAGAGGGTCAGCTTCGGCGGCTTGGGTTTCGACTCGTCAGTGGTTGCCGGGGCCTTGGGCTGCAGCGTATGCCTGACCAGGACGAAGGCGGTGGAAAACGGCGCCCTGATCTGCAGTGGTGGCCGGCCGGCGTAGGTGCTGACGGGATACTCGTCATTGATGCGATAAGCGACCACTTCACCATGAGTCATACAATTGACGCGGCTCTGATCGAAGGCTTCGGAGGTACCTTTGTCCAGATGGATTCCGCCATGCCACAGGCCATTTCCACCGATGGGGTAAAACCCGGCCCTAGCTTTGCTTAATGCGGTCAGATGTTGCAGCGCATTGCCTGTAAGCGCCGTGCATGGGTAGCACCAGTCACCCTTGGCTGCGCTTACACCGCCACCGGCAACGCTCGGATTTTCTTCGTCCGGGTTGAGGGTGCCGCTGACCATATCGGCGATATAGCGCTTGAAATCGGCTTCCTCAAGCTCGGCATGGACGTGGATGGCGCCTACCTGGTCTCCCGATCTATCCGTTGTGGCTTGAATGCCTATGTGCTGGCCATAAGTGATGGCATCGCCATCGTTGACTTTAAACGTAGGATGAAGGTGCAGAATTTGCCCGAGCAACTGGCCGTTGCTGGGCGCATCGTAGATCTTCAATGTGCCGAAGGAGCGGCTGGTCTTGGCGTAGCCGGACAACGGACTGGGAACCGGGACAGATCGGTTACTGCTATCAACCAGCAGCACGAAATCCTTCTTGATGAGTGTGCGCCCACCGATATAACGCACCTCTTCAAGCTTTCCGTTGATAACCTCATAGTCTCGGTTGGCTTCCCGCCCTTTGGAGGGATGGTGCTTAGCGAGGTCTTCGTAGCGGTTCACGTCCTCAATGCGGTTTCCAACACTTTCAACGATCTTGTAGCGACGCCTTGTCATGTCATGTCCTGGGTTTTAATCGTGTTGAACGGTCAGAGGCCGCAGGCCGCTCCGAAAGTCTTGTATGTCTCTGTCTTGCCGTCCGAATCGAAGGTGAGGTCGACGTACCGGTCATCCGACTCGTTGTATTCCGAGTGATTGAACTGCCTGACGGTCGTGAGCGTGGCACTCATGTCGGCATAGGCGTATGCCGCCCCGGTCTCGGTGATCTCGGTCTGTTGCAGTTCCTGGACGGTGCCGGCGATCTTGACGAATAGCACCTCGTCGATTTCCACGGCGATCGGCTGGGCGTAGGGCAGCGCCCGGTAATGCTCATCGGCCGGTACCAGCGCGCAACGGTAGTTCTCGATTCCGCCCCCTTCTTGGTACTGGGTGACGGCTTCCTGGTAGGTTATGGGGTCGAGCTCGAGAGCGGCGCAACCCGCCAGATACCCGCACGACAGGATGCATAGCAGTACCTGGCGGGCGGTGTGTTGCAAGGGGTGTCTCTTTATCTTGGTATTCATCGTTTGGTTCAGCCCGAAAAATTCATGGTTCTCTTCACTTTCTTGCGGGGGTTGAGCAGATTGGCGAATGCCTGCTCCAACAAACTCCCCGCCTTATCGCTATCGGCCATGCCCGGCAGCACGGGCGGTTTGATGCCGATGCCCGAGCCCTTGCCTGGTGAGCCGCCGGCGTTGAGGCGGGTCAACGGGCCGCTGATGGTGATGCCGCCGGGGTCGAGTTTGATAAAGCTTCCGCCGGCCTTGAGCGTCAGTTCGATGCCCGCTTCGATGACCATCTTCTGCCCGGCCTTGAGGTGGATCTCGCGGCCCGCCTTGGTCAGTTGTGCGGTACCCAGTTTGATGTGCTGGTCGGTGCCCACCGTCAGGTGATCCTGCGGTTTGACCTCGACCTTGCGGTCGGCGGTGACGGTGAGGTGTTCCTCGGCCAGCAGTTCGGTGTAGCTGTTCTTCTCCACGGTGTCGTGGCGCTCGTTGCCGACGCGGATCTTCTGGTCGTGTTCGATGTTCTCGTCCCAGTCGCGCTGGGCATGAATGTAGATCTGCTCGGCGCCCTTGCGATCCTCGATGCGCAGTTCGTTGTAGCCACCACCGCCGGGGCTGCTCAGAGTCTTGAACACGCTGCGCGTCTTGTTCGCCGGCAGGTCATAGGGCACCACGTGTTCGGCGTGGTAAAGGCAACCGGTGACCAGCGGCTGGTCGGGGTCGCCTTCGAGGAAGGTGACCAGCACTTCCATGCCGATACGCGGGATGGTGATGGCGCCGTAACGATCGCCGGCCCAGCTGGAGCTGACGCGCAGCCAGCAGCTGGTTTTCTCGTCGGCCTGGCCTTCCCGGTCCCAGAAGAATTGCACCTTGACCCGGCCGTATTCGTCGCAGTGGATTTCTTCGCCGGCAGGCCCCGTGACCACGGCGCTCTGGCTGCCCAGCACGCGGGGTTTGGGGTGAGCGAGTTGCGGGCGGTAGGGCACGTTCCAGGGGGTGGCGAGGAAGCGGTTGCGGTAACCCTGGCAAAAGTCCTCGTCTGCGGCGGACTGCGCCTTACCGGTCACGCCGTGCAGGAGCGCGTTCGCCCCCTTGCTCAACATCGAATCGCTAGTGATCGACTCTTCCAGCACCTGCGGCTGCTTGCCTTCGTGCAGCACTTCGGTGAGCAGCCAGAGGTCGTTCCAGTCGCTGCGTGGATGCTCGGAAATCTCCAGCAGGTGCCCCGTAACCAGCCGCGGCTGGTCGCTCTGTCCTTCCAGTTGCTGGTAGTCGGCGCGGTGGCGCTCCAGGGCGCGTTTGGCCAGGTGCTTGCCGCGCGTGCGGTCGGTGTAGCGGCCGGGATAGTCGTAGTCTTCCAGATCGGGCAGGCCGTCGTTCTCGCCGGCTTGCTCGCTCTGGTAGGCCGCCTCCAGGAGCAGCCGTGGCTGCTCGAAATCGTAGTCACGGCGGGTGGTGCGGCGGGTGCGGGTTTCCAGGCGCAGGGCCAGGCGCTTGATCACCGGGTCGTCGGCGGTCATGCCGCTGTCCTGGATATAGGGTGTGGGCTGGCCAAGCTTGGCGAAGGCGGTCTGGTCGTCGCCGAAGGTCAGCACGTGGCCGCTTGCGCTGTGCTGGAAGTGGTAGTGGATGCCTTCCTCCTCGCACAGGCGCTGGACGAAGTGCAGGTCGCTCTCGTCGTACTGCACGCAGTAGTCGCGCTCGGGGTAGACGGTGGGGCCGAGTTGGAACTGGTAGCCACCCTGGACGATGCCGTGCTCTTCCAGCACCTGGGCGACGATCTGCGGCACCGTCAGGTGTTGGAAGATGCGCTGGTTGGTGCGGTGCGCCAGGTACGCAAGCTGCGGCACGATGGCCAGGTGGTAGCGGGTCAGGCGCTTGCCGGACTCGCCCTGCTCGACCCGGTGGATCAGGCCGTGGATGCCGTCGCCATTGGGGCTGAAGGCGAGGAAGGCGCGCTGGTGCAGCAGGCTGGCCAGGTCGAGGTCCGGCCGTTCACTGATCAGCTCGACGTCGAAGCGATAGGGCTGGCTGATGGCCTCGCGGCCGCTGAATTCGAGCAGCTGCAGGTCGTGCTCGACGCCCTCGATGCTCAGGCTGAAATGGGTTTCGTTGGCCGGGTTGAACATGTGCGTATCCTTTCGATTGAGTCCTTTTCAACAGCCTGTTATGCCTTCTTGCCCAGCCAGCGCTGCAGACGCGAAGCCGGTGGCCGGCGAAACGCGTCGAGCAGCTCGCTGCAGCCGATCTGCCGCTGGCTTTCCTCAAAGGCCAGCGCGATACGCAGGGCCTGCCAGCAGTGCAGCGGCACCTGCGCCGGGCGTTGCAGTTGCCTGTCCAGCTCCATGCTCCTGGCCTGCTTGGCACTGAGGCGACGGAACGGGTGTTGCCCACTGGCCAGCTCCACCAGCACACAAGCCACCGCATAAACGTCGGCAGCAGCCGACAGCGCGGCGCCTTCGAGCAGCTCCAGCGCGGCGTAGCGCGGTGTCCAGGCGGCAATACGGTTGCGACACAGGCGTGGCAGACCAGGCAGCAAGCCCTCCATAGGCTGGCCCAGACCATAATCGAACAGGCGCAGGCCGTCGTCGGCCAACATCACATTGCTGGGCTTCAGGTCACCGTGCAGCACACCCAGTTCGTGGGAATAGGCGAGGGCGTCGAGCAGGGGGATGGCGATATCGCGAAGTTCCTCCCAGGGCAGCCCCTCCGGGCGTTCGCACAGCAGCTGATCGAGGGTCAGGCCGCGCATCAGCTCCAGGGTGATGAAGGCGCGCTCGCAGGCAGTGTCCACTTCGAAGCCGAACAGGCGCACCACATGCCGGTGGTTGAGCCGCGAGGTGAGGGCGAACTCGCTGTAGAGCAGGGCGTTGGCGTCCGGGTACTCGGCGAAGTCGTCGCTGAGAGTCTTCAGCGCGACATAGGGCTCGGGGTCGCCGAACTGTTCGCGCAGCAGATCGCGCGCGCGGTACACCGCCCCCATGCCCCCAACGCCGAGCAGGCGCTCGATCTTGTAGCGACCGCCAAGCACATCGGGCAGCTCGCCCGGCGCCTGGCGCGGCGTTTCGCGCACAGGTTCCCTGGCGGCGGTGGCGGCCAGGGCGAAGTAGGTGAGGTCGCTGGCTTCGGCGGCTTCGATCATTGGCGGATCACCACGGCACTGAGGTTGTCACGGGCCGGGCCGTCGAGCACGCGCTGGAACAGGCGCTCCACGGCCAGGTGCGGCGAGGGCAGGTTGAGGCAGGCGCCCAGCTCGTCGGCGGAAACGCCCTGATAGAGGCCGTCGCTGCACAGCAGGAAGACATCGCCAGGCAGCACGTCGAGTTCGAGGATGTCCAGTTGCAGGGTTTCGCTGGCGCCGATGGCACGGGTCAGGGCATGCGCCGCCGGATGGCGCGCGGCCTCCTGCGGTGTCAGGCCCTGCTCGTCGATCAGTTGCTGCACCAGTGAATGGTCGCGACTGAGCTGATACAGCCGCGCGCCGCGCCATAGGTAACAGCGGCTGTCACCGGCCCAGACGCAGGCGGCGCGGTCCTCCTCGAGCAACAGGGCGACTACGGTGCTGCCGATCACCGTGTCCGGGCGGTCGGCGGTAACGGTCAGCTCCTGGCCGAGCCGATGGTTGAGCCGGTGCAGCGCCTGGCGCAACTCCACCAGCCGCTGGGCGAGGCTGCCTTCCGGCAGCTCGGCCAGATGCTCGACGATCAGACGGCTGGCCAGAGCACCGTTCTGATGCCCGCCCATACCGTCGGCCACCACCCACAGGCCCTGCTCGGGCAGGGCCAGGAAGGCATCCTCGTTGCGCGCGCGCACCTTGCCGGTATCAGTGCGTGCGGCACTGCGCCAGGCGTTGGCAACTGCCGTCATCAGAGCGTCGCCGGTAGCTTGAAGCTGCGCAGCAGGCCGATGTCGAACGGGTTCGGCGAGCGCTGACTGTGCAGCAGGTAGTTGGCGTGCAGACCACCGAGGTTGGCCTTGAGGATCAGCACGTCACGACCGCTGTGGTAGTCCACGTCCATCAGGTCGAGCAGGCGGAACAGCGACCAGGGGCCGGTGTTCTTCTCGATACCGACGCGGCGGCCACCCAGCTCTTCGACCACCAGGCTGGTGCGGTCTTCCTCGCTCGCTGCCGGCCAGCGGAAGGCGGTGGCGACGATCGGCCCGTGGCGGTATTCCAGTTGCTGCTTGCCGAAGCGGAAGTCGGCGCGGCTCAGGCTGGAGTCCAGCGAGTAGGGTTCGAGCTTGAACAGCACCTGCGGCTCGGCCGGGTTCTCGGCGAAGAAGCTGCGGCGGATCACCTGGGCACGGCTCATCTGCAGGAGGAACTCGCGCGATAGCGGCAGGCCACGACCATCGACGCGGCGCAGGCGGTATTCGTCGGCGCTGCCACTGACGAAGGGGCGCAGGTACTGGTCGAAGAAGCGCTCGGCGATGCCCTGGGCCTTGAAGAACTCGCGGAAATCCGCCACCGCCACGTCGCTTTCGCTGTGCGCGGTGAAGGGGTAACGCTGCTTCAGCGAGTTGTCGTAGGCGGCGTACAGCTCGCTCTGATAGCGCTGGTTGAGGAAGTGGTAGGCGTCATTGAGTACCAGCGTCCAGCTGTCCTCGGCCAACAGCGCCAGCCAGTTGCCAATGGGCTGTGGCAGGCGCGCGGCGGCAGTGCGTACCTGGTTGATCGCATCACGCTTGCCGCCCATGCGTGCCTTGGCCATCTCGAATGCAGCCTGGTCGCTGGCGCCGGCATTGGCCAGGCTGGCCAGCTGGCGTTGCAGCTCGTCCAGAGCCTGCAGGCTGGCCGCCAGGTCGACGCCGGCACCGCCGTTATCGTCGAGTAGCTTGTGCAAGCTCTCGAAGCGGCGTTCCAGCGTCTTGCGCGCCGTATCCGGGGTGTTCTTGGCCAGCGCCTGCTGCGCCTGTTCAGCGGCGGCACTGGCCAGCTTGGCGGCTTTGCCCAGCTTGCCCTTAGCGCCTTCCAGCGCTTCGGCGGCGGCACCGGCATCGTCGGCGGCCTCAGCCAGCCCCTTGAAACGGGTGTTGTCACGCACTTCCACCAGCAATTGCAGCAGCGGCGAGTTGGCAGCGGTCAGGCCGTTGAGCAGGGCTGCACCGCGACCGGCACTGCCGATCGGTTCCAGGCCAAGCTGAGCGATGGCCTCACCCCAATAGTTGCCGTAATCGCGGAAGTACAGTTGCTCCAGCTCCACCATCAGGCGACCCAGGTCACCTGCGCTGAGGGTTTCGCCTTCGCCCAGCACCCAGTTGTCACGCAGGATCTCGCGCACCAGATTGCCGCCCTGAGCGGTGAAGGTCTTGCTGTAGCCGTTCTGGGTGTAGAAGCCGGGTATGGCGTAGTCGCTGCCACTGATCAGCCCACCCTGCGGGCCGAGTTTCTGGCTCAGACGGTATTCCGGCAGATTGCGCGCCTGTTCCCGCAGCATGCGGTAGACCACGTTGGCCAGCGACTCGCTGCGCAGCACCTGGCGCGCCTGGGCAACCAGCTGGGCGTTGAGGGCATAGGGCGCGAACGGCTCGTCGAGCAGACGCGCGAAATGGGTATTGAGACCATGCTGCGCCGGGCTGTTGCCGGCGTAGCGCAGCGACCAGTCGGCGGCGACCCATTCCTTGAGGAAGTCGGCATCGCGACGTTCTTCCAGGTTGAGCATCAGGTAGGCACGCAGGCTACCGAGCAGACGCTCGCGGTCGCTGAGGTTGGCGCGGATCTGTGCTTCCAGCTGACGGGCCACGCGCGGCAGCAGCAGGTTTTCCAACTCGGCGCGATAGGTCGAATACACCGGAGGATTGACCGCCTCGCCCTGGAACAAGCCGGTACGCTCCAGGTAGGACACCTCGCCCTTGGGTGGGAACACCAGGGTCGCGGCGTAGCTGCTGTCCAGCGCCTTGAGGGTTTGCAGGGCATCGTCCTGCGCATTGATCGAACCATGCTCGCGGGTAAGCTTCTGGGCGATCTCGCGTAGCTCTTCCAAACGGCCGTGGTTGGCCGAGAAGCCGCTGGCCCAGAGCACACCGAACAGCGCCAGCACGGCGAAGGCGGTGGCGTACATGGCACGCTGGCCCCAGTCGATGCGACGCACCTCCTTCTGATCCAGGCCGGCCAATTCGGCCTCGGGGAAGATCACCCGGCTGAGCAGATGATTGATAAACCGTGCGCGACCGCTGCGGAAGGTCGGCAGCGCGCTGTCGGCCAGGCCGAGGTTGCGACCGATACCAGCCGTCAGCGGGTCGAGTTGTTCGTTCAACTGCGGTGCACTGGTCAGGTAAAAGCCGCGCAACTTGCTGGCCCGCTGGTAGCGGTTGCCGGCGAAGGCCAGTTCGATGAACAGGCACAGGCGCTCGCCGATCTGGCCGAGCTGGTGCGGGAAGTCGAGGATGCGGCCACGGCGCTGGGTGTCGCGCTCCTGGTGCATGCGCAGGATCACCTGGCTGTTGAGGCGGCGCAGCAGTTCTTCGAACTCCTGGCGTACGACGCCCACATCGCTGGCGCTCTGCTCCTTGCGGAAGCTGGCGCCGAGCACCTGCTCGCTTTCTTCGCGTGACAGCTGGTCGAAGAACTCGTCGAAGCCCAGTACCTTGTCGGCCTTGCTCAGCACCAGATAGACCGGCACATCGGCGCCCAGGCGCTGGTGGATCTCATGCAGGCGCTGGCGGGTCTGACGGGCCAGGGTTTCCAGCTCCACTTCGCTACCGCCCTGCAGCTGCTCGACCGGAATGCTCACCAGCACGCCGTTGAGCGGGCGCGCACGGCGCTGACGCAGCAAGCCCAACAAGGTGCCCCAGGCGCGGCCATCGACCTGCGCATCAGGCTGGGTCAGGTAGCGCCCGGCGGTATCGATCAGCACCGCATGGTCGGCGAAGTACCAGTCGGCGTAGCGGGTGCCGGACACGTCCTTGGTCAGACGCTGGCTCTCGCCGCGGTTGAGCGGGAAGTCCAGGCCGGAGAAATCCAGCAGGCTGGTCTTGCCACTGCCCTGCGGGCCAAGCAGCAGGTACCAGGGCAGGTCGTTGCGCCACTTCTCGCTGCGCCCGCGGTACAGGCTGGAGCGCTTGAGGGTGCGCAGGGCGTCCTTGAAGCGGTGGCGCAGCTCGTTCTGCTCTTCGCTGATCTGCTCCTCGCGACGCAGGCGCTCCTGGGCGTCGGCGTCACTTTCCTCGGCCTTCTTGCGCGCGGTGGCGCGCCAGCTGGCGAAGACCATGGCCAGGCCCCAGAGCAGGAAGATCAGACTGATGGTCAACAGACGGCTGGTGGCCGACTCCCAGAACTTGTAGTCACTGACGGCCAGCAGCGGGCCGACGAACCACACCAGCAGGGCGAGAATCAGAACCAGCAGCAGGCTCCAGACCCAGGTCTTGCGGAAAAAGGCGCCAAGTTTGGCGAAGAAGCTCTTCATTTCACGTCATCCATGCTGACACCCGAGGCCGGGTCGAGTTGCTGATACGGCTTGAGCACGGTGTCGCGCTGCTCGCCCAATACCCAGGCGAAGCCGCCATACATCATCACCAGGCACATCAGGGTGAACAGCGCCACCAGCCACCACGGCACGATGCGCACCAGGCGTCGGCGGGTGTCCTTGAGGCCCTGCCAGTGCGGCGAGACTTCACGCGGCACATCGCCGCGCAACTGGCGGATCTGTCGGTAGAGGCTGTCGCGCACCGCTTCCAGTTCGAGCATGCCGCGCTGCAGCACGCGGTACTTGCCCTCGAAACCGAGCGACAGGCACAGGTACATCAGTTCCAGCATCGGCAGGTGCTTGACCGGGTTGCGCGACAGGCGCTCGAGCAGCTGGAAGAACTTCTCGCCACCGAAGGTCTCGTTGTGGAACGAGGACAGCAGGCTCATCTGCGACCACTGGCTCTCGTTTCCCCAGGGCGTGGTCACCACCGCTTCGTCGACCACGGTGCACAGCACGTAGCGTGCGGCCATTACCTGGCTGCTCTCGGCGCCATCGTGCAGAGCACGGTGCTCGAACAGCTTGATCTCGCGGGTCAGGCGCTGGTTGAGCGCATCCATGTCCTCGCTTTCGAAGCTGTGTTTGAGCCGCACCACTTCCGAGAGCAGCGTGGAGGCTGCCGCCACCAGCGGGTTGAGGCTGATGTTGAAGCTCTCCGCCGGGCGCAGGCGCGCGGCGAAGATCATGCGTTCCTCAAGCTGCTCGAACTTCGGTGGCGCGCTGAAATCGGTCAGCGGGCTTTCGGCGCGCGCTTCGCCCTTGCGGTTGAGGATGACCGTCTTGTCATCCTGGCCGTATTCCATTTCCTTGGTTGTCATGGTCAGTTCCTGATCGCCCAGAATTTCAGCTCAAGCCCGGTGAACTCGCCGGACACGTGGAAGGCGAAGCCGCCGGAGCGTTCCAGCTGCGCCAGTTCCTCGGAGCTGAGCTCCAAGGCGAAGTAGGTCTTGCCCGAATGGAATGGGATCTGCCGCGGTGCCACTGGCAGCGGTTTGACCTTGATCCCCGGAAGGTGCAGGTTGACCAGTTGGCGGATGCGCTCCACCGGGCCGACCTTGAGGTGCGCGGGCAGGCGCTGACGCAGCTCCTCGGAGTCGCACTGGGCGCTGGCGGCGAGTACGAAGCTGGAGGTGCCGAGCAGCTTGTGGTCGTGCAGCGGCGACACCTGGATGCCGTACTGACGCTGCTGCAGAAGCATCTCGATGGCGTGCTGCTCGAGCACCATCGACAACACCTGGCGGATGGCGTCCATCAGCTTGCGGAAACTCATGCCCTGGTCGCTGTGCAGATAGCGGCCTTCCAGGCGCGGACGTTTGGTCTCGCTGGAGAAGGTCGCCAACTCGCCGAGCAGGCCGACCAGTTCGCGGTAGATCTGCTCCGGGTGTACCTGCTCGACGCCCAGGTGGTGGCGCAGGATCGGTTCGTAGCGGTTGATCAGCTGCAGCATCATGAAGTCACCAACCTCGGCGCCGCCCACCTTGCCGGTGGCGCGGATGCGCTCGGCGAGGATGTCGCCGCGGTGGGCGAGCATGCTGATCACTTCCTTGAGGCAGCTCAGCAGGTAGCCGGAGGCCTGGAAGTTGACGTAGGTCGGGCTGAATTCCGGGTCGAGGCTGATCACCCCGTCCGGTGTGGTGTCGAGCACTTCGCACAGCTTCATCTTCACGTAGCCCTGGTCGCTCTGCTGCTCGCCGAGCAGCAGGCGGAAATCCGGGCGACCAGTGCTGACCTGGCTGACGCTGCTGTCACCGGCGTTGCAGTCGGCCACTTCCTCGTCGAAGGCGACGTAGCGCGCCAGCACGTCGCGCTGGTCCGGGCGACGGCTCTCGATGTGATTACCGGTGACCAGCGGCAACGCCAGGTAGACGGGGGTGTTGCCGGTGTTCGGCGGTACGTCCAGGCCCAGCGGCTCGCGCTCGGCACCGAGGTCGAACAGACTGCCGTCAGGCAGCACGCCACTGGCCTTGCTCACCACCAGCTTGCCCATGTTGAGAAACTGGCGGTCGATCTCCAGTTCGAAGAAGCCCCAGGCGTAGCTGTCCAGTTTCTGCGTACGCACCTTGAGCTGGTGATCGAAGTAGCGATCGTTCTGCTGGAAATGCTGTGGTCGCAGCAGCATGCCTTCCTGCCAGACGACTTTATGCTGGCTCATCGGTTGCGCTCCTGCTCGTCATCCAGGTTGCGAATGCCGCGCTCGTCGAGCCGCAGGTTGGCCGCGTTGCGTTGCTGCTCGTCAATGGCAATGACGTAGCGCCAGCTGGCTTCCGGCAGGTCGCGATAGGCGGCGAGCACGCCGACATAGCGGCTGCCCTCCTGCACCGATACTTTCAGTTCGCGGGTTTCGCCCGGGCGCAGCTCCAGTTCCTCCTGGGTCACCAGGTCCGGCGCCAGCGCTTCTTTCGGACGCTGGTAGAGGGAGAAGAAATCGGCATTCTCGAAAGCCACCGGGTGCTTGAGCTCCATCAGGCGGATGACGATAGGCGAAGGACGACCGTTGAGGTCCGGGTTGAGCTGGTCGCTGCCGGCCAGGCTCAGGTCCAGCTTGGTCATGGTCGAGTAAGGCGACATCGCGGCGCAGCCAGCGAGAGTCAGGAGTGCGGCGCATAGGGCCAGGGAAAGCAGGCGAGGCATGGTGTTCATCCTTGAAGGTCGGTATTGAGGGTGGCGATCAGGCGAACCTGCTCTTCGTAGGCACTGGCAAAATCACGGGCGAACAGGCGATCGCTCCAGTCATCGTTCTGCGCCAGCGCCGCATGCAGGCGACGATAGGCACGCCAGCGGCCGCCATCGGTCGGCAGCAAAGGCTTGCGACCGTTACGCTCGAAACGCAGGGTCAGTTGCTCCGGGGCAAACTGTTCGAACATGCCCTGAACGGCCGCGCGGCTGGCGGCGAGCAGCGCCACCTGGTGCGCCTGCAGGTCGCGGAAGCTGCGGTTGATGGCCTGCTCGGCCGGCAGTTGGCCAGGCTTGCCGCCACGCAGCAACGCGGTCAGCGTCTCGCTGGTATCCAGGCCATGCTTGAGCGGGTTGTTGCCAGCGCTCTGCACCGTGGTCAGGGCCAGGCGCAGTTCGTTCTTCAGCTCGCTGCGGGTACGCAGGGCCTGCTGCAGGCTGCCGACGCTCTGCTTGAGCAGCTTGGCGGCATTCAGCGCCAGCGCTTCGCGGGCATCGTCGTCGAGGTCGTCGAGGCGCACGCCGAGGGCATCGGCGAACTTCTCCCAGAAAGTCGGCGGCAGGCGCTCGGGCTCCGGGGCGACTTTCGGCTGCGGCGCGGGCGTCGGCATCACCAACTCGGGCACCAGCAGGTTTTCCTCGTCGATCTGCGCGTAATCGCGCTGCTGCGCCTGGGCCATGCTCGGGCGCAGTACGGCAGTCAGATCGTCCACTTCGGCGTAGACGCGCTCCTGCTGTTCCAGGGCGGTGAGCGGGTCGAGGTCGAGGAAGGCGTCATCGGGGATGATGCTCCCAGCGGCCTGCGGCAGACCGATATCACCCTCGAACATGGCCGGGTCACGCACCAGGCGCGCACGGATCTCGAAGTCGCCCAGGCAGTACACGCTGCCATGCTCGATGCGCTGCGGACTGCCCTTGGCCAGAGTGGCGCCACTGTCCTTGAGCTGGATACCGTTGCTGCTGGTGTCGGTCAGGTAGAAGGCGCCATCGCGATAGCTCACTTCTGCATGCCGACTGGACAGGATGCGCTTGCGATCCGGGATCACCCAGTCGCACTCGTCGGCTCGACCGATCACGCCGCCGGCCTGCTTGAACGTCTTGGTGGTCAACAGACCTGGCACGAATTGCTGCGCGCTGACCACATCGAATACCAGTTCCATGGTGAACCTACTCCTTGCGGTCAGTGGCCGCGTTTCTCGGCTTGCGGATCGCCCAGCGGGCGGTATTGGTCGTCGCTGAACTTGTAGTTGCCTGTGCAGCCGGCCAGGGCAATGGCCAGGGCGAGCAGGGCGGCGGTCCGATAGCGATGCAGCATGGAATGCGCTCCTTGGGTGGAAGTGAATGAAAGATGGGCAGGCATGCTCAGACCTCGCTCGGGCTGATCTTCAGCCGTTGCATGCGGTACAGCAGGGTGCGCCGGGGCAGACCCAGCTCGTTGGCGGCGTTGGTCTGGTTGCCGCGGTTCTTGCGCAGGCAGTCGAGCAACAGGTTGCGCTCGAGCCGATCCATGCGCTCGCGCAGGCTCAGCGGTTCGCTGCCTTCGCTCTGGGTCTGCTCCAGATTGAAGTGCTCGGGCAGTAACTCGCCGCCTTCGCAGAGCAGTACGGCGCGCTCGACCACACCCTTGAGCTCACGCACGTTGCCGGGGAAGGCGTAGCCGGCCAGATGCTCCAGAGCGGCATCGCTCCAGCGGCAGGCGTCACGCTGCAGCAGGCCGCTGGCAGTGCTGGCGAAGTGACGCGCGAGCAACAGGATGTCTTCGTCACGCTCGCGCAGCGCCGGCAACTCGATGGGGAAATGCGATAGGCGATAGAACAGGTCTTCGCGGAAGCGGCCTTCCTCGACACGTTTGCGCAGCTCCTGGTGGGTGGCGGCGACGATGCGCACGTCGACCTTGTGCGTCTCGCTGCTGCCCAGGGGGCGCACTTCGCCCTCCTGCAGCACGCGCAGCAGCTTGGCTTGCAGGGTCAGCGGCATGTCGCCGATCTCGTCGAGAAACAGGGTGCCGCCATCGGCCGCATCGAACAGGCCCGGCTTGTCACGGTCGGCGCCGGTAAAGGCGCCCTTGCGGTAGCCGAACAGCTCGCTCTCCAGCAGGTTTTCCGGCAGCGCGGCGCAGTTCTGCACGATGAACGCCTTGCTACGCCGCGCGCCGCAATCGTGGATGGCGCGAGCGACCAGTTCCTTGCCGGTGCCGGTCTCGCCGGTGAGCAGCACGCTGACCGGGCTGTGCAGCACCTTGCCGATCAGTTGGTAGACGCGGCGCATGGCCGGGCTCTGGCCGAGCAGGCCGTAGCCGCTGGCACAGGGCGTGCCTGGAACAGACGAGACGCTTGCAGCACTGGCGGCACCGTCGACAGCTGGTGCACGTAGACGCTGCAACAGCTGCAGCTGAGCCAAGGCGAAACTGCCAAGCTGGGCGAAAGAGGCGGCAAAGCCCTGCAGGATTCGCCGCTCATGGCTGGCCACCAACAGCAGACCACGAGTACGGCCAACGCCGTCATGCAGCGGCAGGCACAGCAAGCTGCGCCAGGCACGGCTGCCTTCCGGCAGACAGGCGATGTTGTGCAGACCGCTGTCGAGTTCGTCGATACACAGCACCTGGTTCTGGCACAGGCAGTACTGCAGCAGCTGTTCGCCGTCATAGTCACTGGGCAGGCTGGCTGACTCACGCGGTTGCAGCAGGCCGTCGAGCCACTCGGCCGAGAGGGTCAGGCGGGTGTTGGTATGGTCCAGCAGATACAGCTGGCCCAGCGCACAGTCGGCAAGTTCGGCCGTGGCACGCACCAGGTTGGCGAGCAGGCGGTCACTGCTGGCAGCGCCGGCCAGTTCGGCATAGCGGCCAAGCAGGGCTTCGGCGTAGCGAAGCGGTTGCGGAACTTCGGCGAACATCGGCGGCACCTCAGGCGAACTCGCAGGTCACGGCCGCATCGCCATCCAGCGTGGCGTGCACACGTTGCAGGCTTTCGCCAGCGGCCATGGCATCGAGCAGGCGGTCGACCACCAGCGGCTGCAGGTGCTGGTCGATCAGATGATCGATCAGGCGAGCGCCGCTGTCGCCATGGGTGCAGCGCTCGGCCAGGTGCTCGACCAGGCCGTCGCAGTGACTGAAGGCGAGCTGACGACGGGCCAGGCGCTCGCCGAAACGGGCCAGCTTGAGGCCGACCAGCTGGCGCAGCAGGTCGCTGTCCATCGGGTAGTAAGGCACCACGCGCATACGGCCGAGCAGGGCCGGCTTGAAGTGCTGGCTCAGCTGCGGGCGGATGGCCAGCTCCAGGTCCTCGGCGGCCGGGCGCTCGCCGCCGGCGCAAAGGCCGGCAATGCGTTCACTGGCCAGGTTGCTGGTCATCAGGATCAGGGTGTTGCGGAAGTTGATCTCGCGCCCTTCGCCGTCGTTGGCCACGCCCTTGTCGAAGATCTGGTAGAAAACGTTCATCACGTCCGGGTCGGCTTTTTCGACTTCGTCGAGGAGGATCACCGAGTAGGGTTTCTGCCTTACCGCCTCGGTGAGCATGCCGCCTTCGCCGTAACCGACGTAGCCGGGCGGCGCGCCGATCAAACGCGAGACGGTGTGTTTTTCCTGGAACTCGGACATGTTGATCACAGTGAGGAAGCGCTCACCGCCGTACAGCAGGTCGGCCAGGGCCAGGGCTGTCTCGGTCTTGCCGACGCCGCTGGGGCCGACCAGGAGGAGCACGCCCACTGGTGCATCGGGCTTGTTGAGGCCGGCGGCGGTGGCGCGCATGGCCTTGTCCAGCGCCTGGATCGCCTGCTCCTGACCACGCACGCGCTGGCGCAGGTCGTCGGCGAAGGTGATGACCTTGGTGTTGTGCTCACGGGCCAGTTGGCTCAGCGGCACGCCGGTCCAGTGGCTGATCACCTCGGCCACCAGGCGCGGGCAGACCTCGAAGCTGACCAGACGCTCGCTGGCCTGGGCGGCAGCCAGCTCGGCCTGGATGGCGCGCAGTTCGGCTTCCAGTTCTTCCAGGCTCGGGCGTGGTTCGTCGCTGGCCTCTTCATCGTTACCCAGACGCGCGGCGGCGCATTGCTTGCGCTGTTCCAGCAGCCGTTCGGCCAGCTCGCGCTGCACGGCCCAGCGGGTTTCCACCTGCTCCAGCTCGGCGCGGGCGGCGACCAGACGGTTTTCCAGGGTATCTAGCGCTTCGCCGTCGATAGCCAGGCCGGCGTCCAGGTCACGGCGCATGGCCTCACCCTGGCGCTCGCCCTCGGCAATCTCGCCGCGCAGACGCTCCAGCGCCTCGGGCGCAGCAGCCAGGCTGATGCGCACACGGGCGCAGGCGGTGTCGAGCACATCCACGGCCTTGTCCGGTAGCTGGCGACCAGCGAGGTAGCGCGCCGACAGCTCGGCAGCGGCAACCACGGCGTCGTCGCGCAGGTAGATGCCGTGGCTCTTCTCGTACACCGGCGCCAGGCCGCGCAGGATGGTCACGGCTTCGTCGACGGTGGGCTCGTGCAGCTGCACCGGCTGGAAGCGGCGGGCCAGGGCCGGGTCCTTCTCGAAGTACTTCTTGTACTCGCTCCAGGTGGTGGCGGCGATGGTGCGCAGCTCGCCGCGGGCCAGGGCCGGCTTGAGCAGGTTGGC